>NZ_KV810212.1:149760-350460 GCF_001812725.1 Neisseria sp. HMSC067G12
AAGGCCGTCTGAATATTTTTCAGACGGCCTTTTTTCATTTTCACATGACAACTTCAGCTTTTATTTTGCCATTTCTTTGAACACTTCGTGTGCCACAGCAATGGTTTCGTCAATCAGCTCAGGCGTATGCGCGGCGGAAACAAAACCGGCTTCGTAAGCTGACGGGCCGAATGCGACATTGCGGTCGAGCATACCGTGGAAGAAATGTTTGAAACCGTCGATATTGGAACGCGCCATGTCGGCATAGTTTTGCGGCGTATGGCTGGCAAAATACAAACCAAACATACCGCCCACGCTGTCCGCCGTAAATTCAACGCCATGCGCTTTAGCCGCGTCGGCAATACCGTTGGCGAGGCGTTGGGTCAGGGCAGTCAGGTTTTCATAGAAGCCTTCGCGCTGAATGATTTCCAGCGTTTTCAAACCGGCCGCAACCGCAATCGGATTACCGGACAATGTGCCTGCCTGATACACGCCGCCCAACGGGGAAATACATTCCATAATGTCTTTACGGCCACCGAACGCCGCCAAAGGCATACCGCCGCCGATCACTTTGCCCATGGTGGTCAAATCAGGCTTGATGCCGTGCAAAGATTGCGCACCGCCCAGCGCCACGCGGAAACCGGTCATCACTTCGTCGTAAATCAACACGGCACCGTGTTTTTCAGTCAATTCGCGCAAGGCTTTGACAAAGGCTTCAGACGGCCTAACCAGATTCATATTGCCGACAAAAGGCTCCAAAATCACACAGGCAATGTCATTGCCGCTTTGGGCAAAGGCTTCTTCCAGTTGGGCGATATTGTTGTATTCGAGTACCAAAGTGTGTTTGGTAAAGTCGGCAGGCACACCGGCGGAAGAAGGGTTGCCAAACGTCAGCAGACCGCTGCCTGCTTTCACCAACAGGCTGTCGGAATGGCCGTGGTAGCAGCCTTCAAACTTGATGATTTTGTCGCGTCCGGTAAAACCGCGTGCCAGACGGATGGCGGTCATCGTTGCTTCCGTGCCGGAGCTGACAAGGCGCAGCTGCTCGACGGACGGCATGATTTTAGCGATTTCTTCGGCAATGACAATTTCGCCTTCAGTCGGCGCACCAAACGACAAACCGCCCAATGCTGCTTCGCGCACGGCTTCAATGACTTCGGGATGGGCATGGCCGACAATCGCAGGGCCCCAAGAGCCGACATAGTCGGTATAACGCGTGCCGTTTTCGTCCCAAACATACGCGCCTTCTGCCTTTTTGATAAAGCGCGGTACGCCGCCGACGCTGCCGAATGCGCGCACAGGAGAGTTCACGCCGCCGGGAATAATGGCTTTGGCGCGGTTGAACAAGCTTTCATTACGGTTCATGGTCAATTCTTTCGTAAGAGGTCGTCTGAAAATCAAATCGATGCCATTTTAACACCAAATCCTTTTCAGACGGCCCAGGCTTCAAAATAAGAATCGGGCGCAAAATCAAAATTATTCTTTAAAAACAAACACTCTATCCATATTTTTCCTGCTTGTGCTATAATCCGCGACCTATTGAAACAATAAAAGAAAAGCATCATGTTACGCGGATTCATACTCAGCCTCGCCCTTTTGGCGTCCTCCCTCGTCCATGCACAACGCAGCCTGCCTGATGATATGGACGTGGCCGTTTTAAAGACTGTCGATTTGCCTTATCTGAAAGTCAGCAAAGGCGGTTTTTCTTGGACGCGCCTGCTGACCTTGGGCATTGTGGACGGCAATGCGGCCAAACTGCAAATCACCCGCTTCACCAAAATCCACGATGAAAACGACCGTTTCATCCCTATGGGCCGCCTGCTGAATCAAACCGGCAAAGCCGTTGCGTTCAAATACAACGAAGAAAGCCGCCTCGTCCGCGAAATCTGGATTTTGACCGACGCCGAAGCCGACAGGTTCATCGAACACGCCAAAAAGCAGAAAAAGGCGGAAGAATAACTTTCAGACGGCCCTGGTATTCAAAGGCCGTCTGAACCCTTTTACAACAAGCAAGTCAATCAAAACAAACCATGAAAAAAGTATTTATCCGCACCTTCGGGTGCCAAATGAACGAGTACGACAGCGAAAAAATGCTGTCCGTCCTCGCCGAAGAACACGGCGGCATCGAGCAGGTTACCCAACCTGACGACGCCGACATCATCTTGTTCAACACCTGCTCCGTGCGTGAAAAAGCACAAGAGAAAGTCTTCTCCGACTTAGGCCGCGTCCGCCCGCTCAAAGAAAAAAACCCAAACGTAATCATCGGCGTTGCCGGCTGCGTTGCCTCGCAAGAAGGCGAAAACATCGTCAAACGCGCTCCGTATGTGGACGTGGTTTTCGGCCCGCAAACACTGCACCGCCTGCCCAAACTCATCGTCGATAAAGAAACCACCGGCCTGTCTCAAATCGACATTTCCTTCCCCGAAATCGAGAAATTCGACCACCTGCCGCCTGCGCGCGTAGAAGGCGGCTCGGCATTCATTTCCATTATGGAAGGCTGTTCCAAATACTGCTCTTACTGCGTCGTCCCTTACACCCGCGGCGAAGAATTCTCCCGCCCACTTAATGACGTATTGACCGAGATTGCCGGCTTGGCACAACAAGGCGTTAAAGAAATCAACCTCTTAGGCCAAAACGTCAATGCCTATCGCGGCGAAATGGAAAATGGCGAAATCTGCGACTTTGCCACTTTGTTGCGCATCGTCCACGAAATCCCGGGCATCGAACGTCTGCGCTTTACCACCAGCCATCCGCGCGAATTTACCGACGCGATTATCGAGTGCTACCGCGACCTGCCGAAGCTGGTTTCCCATCTGCACCTGCCGATTCAAAGCGGTTCCGACCGCGTATTGAGCGCGATGAAACGCGGCTACACCGCCTTGGAATACAAATCCATCATCCGCAAACTGCGTGCCATCCGTCCTGATTTGTGCCTCAGCTCCGACTTTATCGTCGGTTTCCCGGGCGAGACCGAGCGCGAGTTCGAGCAAACCTTGAAACTGGTCAAAGACATCGCCTTCGACTTGAGCTTCGTCTTTATTTACAGTCCGCGCCCAGGCACGCCTGCCGCCAACCTGCACGACGACACGCCGCATGAAGAAAAAGTGCGTCGCCTCGAAGCTTTGAACGAAGTCATCGAAGCCGAAACCGCGCGCATCAACCAAACCATGATCGGCACGGTTCAACGCTGCTTGGTTGAAGGTATCTCCAAAAAAGACCCTGACCAACTGCAAGCCCGTACCGCCAACAACCGCGTGGTCAACTTTACCGGCACGCCCGACATGATCAACCAAATGATCGATCTGGAAATCACCGAAGCCTACACCTTCTCCCTGAAAGGCAAACCGGTATAAACACACACAAACAAAGGCCGTCTGAAACTGTTCAGACGGCCTTTATCTTGGTTCGGCCCGGCATTATCTGATTCATGTATTTTTATTACCCGAACAAAAAGCTTTTCAGTATAATACCGCCCGAAAATTCCCTTATCTGTTGAGAAGTTAAGGCCAAAATCCGAGCTTCCGGCAGTTAAACCCGCTGATGCCGTCCTCGAACGGCTTTCCCCAAAGGAATATCTCGAAATGAGTTCTTCAAATCAAAGCGTTTTGGAAAGATTATTCAACCTCAACGCCAATCAGACCAACGTCCGCACGGAAATCATGGCCGGTGTGACAACCTTCCTCGCCATGTGCTACATCATCATTGTCAACCCCCTGATTTTGGGCGAAACCGGCATGGATATGGGCGCAGTATTTGTGGCCACCTGTATCGCCTCCGCCATCGGCTGTTTCGTGATGGGCTTTGTCGGCAACTACCCGATCGCCCTCGCTCCGGGCATGGGTTTGAACGCCTACTTTACCTTTGCCGTCGTCAAAGGCATGGGCGTGGACTGGCGTGTGGCATTGGGTGCCGTTTTCATCTCCGGCATCATTTTTATCCTGTTCAGCTTCTTTAAAGTGCGTGAAATGCTGGTCAACGCCCTGCCTATGGGCTTGAAAATGTCGATTGCCGCAGGTATCGGCCTCTTCTTGGCATTGATTGCACTCAAAGGCGCAGGTGTGATTGTGGCCAATCCTGCCACATTGGTCGGCTTGGGCGACATCCACCAGCCTACCGCCCTGCTGGCGATGGCAGGCTTTGTCATGGTGGTTGCACTCGGCCACTTCCGCGTCAAAGGCTCCATCATCATTACCATTCTGACACTGACCGCCATCTCCACCGTCTTGGGCTTGAGCGAGTTCAAAGGCGTGGTCGGCGAAGTTCCGAGCATTGCGCCAACCTTCATGCAGATGGACTTTAAAGGCTTGTTCACCGTCAGCATGGTCAGCGTGATTTTTGTATTCTTCCTGGTTGACCTGTTTGACTCTACCGGCACATTGGTCGGCGTTTCCCACCGCGCAGGCCTGTTGCAAGACGGCAAACTGCCACGTTTGAAACGCGCCCTGCTTGCCGACTCTACCGCCATTATCGCAGGCGCCGCCTTGGGTACTTCTTCCACTACCCCTTACGTTGAAAGCGCGGCAGGCGTTTCTGCCGGCGGCCGTACCGGCCTGACTGCCGTTACCGTCGGCGTACTTATGCTGGCCTGTCTGATTTTCTCCCCACTGGTTCAAAGCATCCCTGCATTCGCTACCGCACCCGCCCTGCTCTATGTAGGCGCGCAAATGTTGCGCAGCGCGCGCGAAATCGATTGGGACGACATGACCGAAGCAGCACCGGCATTCCTAACCATCGTCTTCATGCCGTTTACCTACTCGATTGCCGACGGTATTGCGTTTGGCTTTATCAGCTACGCACTCATCAAACTCTTGTGCAACCGCACCCAAGACGTACCGCCTATGGTATGGATTGTCGCCGTGTTGTGGGCATTGAAATTCTGGTTCTTGGGTTAAACTGCTCAAAAGAACAGGCCGTCTGAAAACTTTTCAGACGGCCTGTTTTATTTTACCCAGCGTTTAAAGCTGTCGGTAAAAGATTATTTTTTCACTTTTTTAGCAGCTGGTTTAGCGGCAGCTTTCGCGCCTTTGTCCAATGCGCAGAAACGGGTAGCGATTTGGTCAACCACTTCTTGTTTGCCATTTACTTCGGTAGTACCGCGGATAGTCAGCATGTTGCCATCAACTTTGTCCACGTTGGCTGCAGTGGCTGCTTCAGCAATCCAAGCAACATTGCCGCCCCAGAATGCGTTTACATCTTTGCTGCTGTCAGTAATACGGAACAGGTTTTCAGTTACTTGGCCTTTGTATTTTACTTGGGCAGCAACAACTTCGTTGCCTTTGAAGCCATACATTACGCTCAGAGGCTCTTTGCCGTCTTTACCGCATTTGTAGTGAACTTCTTTAGTACCGTCGATAGAGTCTACTTTCAAAGTATTAGGTACTGGAGCTTGAGCTTGTTGAGCCTGAGCTTGAGTTTGTTGTTGCGCAGTAGGCGCAGCTTTAGCTTCAGGTTTAGCTTTAGAACCGCTGCTACATGCAGTCAGGGCAACAGCCGCCAAAACGGCAGGAACGATTAATTTAACATTCATATTCATAATTGACTCCCAAATGGTTTCAATAAAAAACCGGCAAACGCCGGCTGACATTTACACATTAACAGAGATATTCCGTCTTGTCTTTATCTCAGACGGCATTTTTTAAGAAAAGTTCAAATAAATATTTTTATTTTCTAAAATCAAGAAATTATAAATATGAAATCATGTAAATTCAGGTTTAGGAACTCTTAAGATGAATACTGTTGTCAATAAATCGGGTTTTGACAATGGTAAAATGAGATTGAAAAGCGCATAGAGATGACAAAATTCAGGGCAATTGATTTTACACACTTCTGTCTCTTGAGTTGCTGAGCATTTCAGACGGCCTTAGAACACAAACAGTAAATGCAATAAAAAAACGCAATCTGAAACAGATTGCGTTTTTTTTGAAAACTGGCACGCCCACGGGGAATCGAACCCCGGTTACCGCCGTGAAAGGGCGATGTCCTAACCGCTAGACGATGGGCGCGGATAAATCTTGTGGCGCACCCGGAGCGATTCGAACGCCCGACCCTCTGGTTCGTAGCCAGATACTCTATCCAACTGAGCTACGGGTGCATCCTCATCACTTCGCAAGTGCGTTGTGAATCAAGAAGACCGAATGATATAGGCTTTACTAAAGCCTGTCTACTCTTTTCACAGAAACTTTTTATATTTTTATTTAACCAATTGAAGTTAAACAATATAAAATTAACGTAAAATCCCTACTCCTGACAAATCCTGCGCCATTTTAGCGGCGGAGTTATCGGTCATGCCGCCGACAAAATCCAAAATCTTCATATAGGCCTGATACAGACTGTCTTCAGGAAGAATCGGATTGTGCTTTTTCAATAATTCCAACGCCAAAGACTGACGCGTTGCTAACTGTTTTTCTGCAATCAGGGCATAGGCGGCAGGGACGAGCAAATCTAAGATGGAGCCTAAGCATGGGAACGTGGCAATCTCGGTCAAGAGCTTGGTGTGATGGCGGAAAATCCGTGTTTGTGCCAATTCTTTCGCTTTTGCCAAAGTGTTTTGCACTTGCGGGCTGCACAGAGCAAGCAGGTCTTTGCCTTTGAATGTTCCGTCCAACAAGTCGGACTGATGCAGCATAAAGGTTTGCGCGACATCATCAATCGCCTTGCCGATCGCAATGCCGCGCAACATGGCGCAACGCTGACGGCTGGAGCTGGCGTGCCATGCGCTTTCGGCAAAGGTCAGCTCGGACAAAATACTTTCTACTTCCGTATCCGTGAGCAAATCCAATTCGACGGCATCTTCCAAATCCAGCAAGGCATAGCAAATATCGTCGGCAGCCTCCATCAAATAAGACAAAGGATGGCGCGCCCAGCTGTCTACTCCCGCGGAAACCAGCCCCAATTCGTCGGCAACTTGACGGATAAACGGCAACTCGGTTTGATAAATATTGAATTTCTTTCTGCCGTTTGGATGTTGCGTTGTCCACGGATACTTCAGCAATGCGCCGATGGCTGCCGCAGTCAGGCGCATTCCGCCTGCCTCCGGATACATTTCAAGGCTGGCGACGATACGCAGGCTATGCGCATTGCCTTCATAGGTTTGAATATCGTTGCGTTCCGCTTCGTTTAATGTGTTCAGATAAATTTGATGTTCAGGCCGTCTGAACCAATCACGCAAAGCATCTTCGCCGGTATGGCCAAACGGCGGATTGCCCAAATCATGAGCCAAACAGGCAACCTGCACCACGGCACCAATATCGCTGGGCGTATTGCCCTGCGGCAGAAAACCGCCGTTATGCAACATCACGCCCACGCGGTTGCCCAAGCTCCTGCCCACGCTGGCAACTTCAACGCTGTGCGTCAGGCGGTTGTGCGTCAAGTCATGTTGCGCCAGCGGATGCACCTGTGTTTTACGGCCAAGGCGGCGGAAGGCTCCGGAAAAAACAACCCGGTCGTAGTCGATGTGAAAATCCGTACGCAAGGCATCGGCACCTTCTTGAGTCGAAGGGGTAACGGTCGGCACGATTTCGCCGTTTTTAGTACGGAAGCGTTGGGTGGATAATAAGTTTTGCCAATTCATTCGGATGGTCATAAAGGTTCCTCAAGCAAAGTAAAGGCCGTCTGAAACATATTCAGACGGCCTTATGCTTATTTACCGCGCATCAATTCAAAGAAATCGTCGTTATTTTTAGAGTCTTTGAGTTTGCCCACCAAAAACTCGGTCGCTTCGATTTCGTCCATAGGATGCAGGAATTTGCGCAAGAGCCACATGCGTTGCAACTGATCGTTCGGCACCAGCAATTCTTCGCGGCGCGTACCGGATTTATTGATACTAATGGCCGGGAACAGGCGTTTTTCGGCCATACGGCGGTCAAGGTGCAATTCCATATTGCCCGTGCCTTTGAACTCTTCGTAAATCACGTCGTCCATGCGGCTACCGGTTTCAACAAGCGCTGTCGCAATAATGGTAAGCGAACCGCCCTCTTCCACATTACGCGCTGCGCCGAAGAAGCGTTTCGGACGGTGCAAGGCGTTGGCATCGACACCGCCGGTCAAGATTTTGCCCGAAGTCGGCACAACGGTATTGTAGGCGCGCGCCAAACGGGTAATCGAATCCAGCAGGATGACCACGTCTTTTTTGTGTTCAACCATACGTTTGGCTTTTTCAATCACCATCTCGGCCACTTGTACATGGCGTTGCGCCGGTTCATCAAACGTAGAGGAAACGACTTCGCCGCGTACAGAACGGCTCATTTCGGTCACTTCTTCCGGACGCTCGTCAATCAACAGGACAATCAGCTCGACATCGGGATAATTGGCGGTAATAGCGTGGGCAATGTTTTGCAACATCACGGTCTTACCGGTTTTAGGCGGCGCCACCAACAATGCACGTTGGCCTTTACCGATTGGGGAAACCAAGTCGATAGCGCGGCCGGTCAGATTCTCTTCGGCTTTGATGTCGCGCTCAAGTTTGAATTGTTCGGTTGGGAATAAAGGCGTGAGGTTTTCAAAGAGGATTTTGTGTTTGCAGACTTCAGGCTGATCGCCGTTGATGGTATCGAGGCGGACAAGTGCGAAATAGCGTTCGTTGTCTTTAGGTACGCGCACGCTGCCTTCGATGGTGTCACCGGTGTGCAGATTGAAGCGGCGGATTTGCGTGGGCGAAACATAAATATCGTCAGGACCGGCAAGGTAAGAAGTATCTGCGCTGCGCAGGAAACCGAAGCCGTCGGGCAGGATTTCGAGTGTGCCGGAACAGGTAAAGCTGACATTTTGCTTCATCATCTGGCGGACGATGGCAAAAACGAGGTCTTGTTTGCGGAAACGGTTGGCGTTTTCAATGCCATGTTCTTCTGCCATTTCCAAGAGTTTGGAAATGTGGAGGGTTTGGAGTTCTGAAACGTGCATAGTATTGATATATTTTGAATAGTATCAGAGAGATGGCACAAAGGCCGTCTGAAAGTATGAAATCGTGCCGCAGGATACGGTAGATTTTTGAGAAAGTTGAATTTTAGGCAGTTGGAGGCAGGGTGTCAAATTTTTAAATCGAACACTGAGCCGAGACTATAATCTTACCATGCAATAAGATTATGGCCGGCAACAGCTTGGCAATCGCAACCCTATCGACCAAAATCCGAGTATTTACCCAACTTCAGACGGCCTTTTGCCCGTACCGCATCAGCGTCATGCCGCCGACCGCTGCCGCACAGCCCGCAACCAGCGAAATATGCAGCGGTTCGCCCAAAAACCACGCCGAAGACAGCACACCGAAAATCGGCACGAGCGTAATATACGCCGCCGCGCTGCCTGCACCCAAAGTCTTCACGCCTTCGAAATACCACGCGTAGGCCAATACCGTCGCGCCGATGACCAGCCACGCCAAGGCTGTCCAGCCTCGCCCATCCATTGCCGCTATCGCCTCAAACGGCATTCCGTCCGTCCACAACGCCACCACCGACAACATCAACGCACCAATGAACGACGTTGCCGTCGTTACCGTCAGCACATCTATCCCACGCAAAACCGCGCGACCAATTAAAGTATAAGCCGCCCAACAAACCACGCAACCGAAAATCAGCCACTCTCCTGCCTTGATGCCGCCCGATAACACTGTCAACGGCTGCCCTTGCGTTACCACCATAATGGCACCGCCGACCGCCAGCAGCATACCCGCCAAAATCTTCACATTTAAACGCTCGCCGAAAAACCAAGTTGCCAACAGCAGTGTCAATACCGGATTCACCGCCACGACTACCGCCGCCTTGCCTGCCGGCATAGTCTGCAAACCCAGCATAAAAAACACCGCATAACCGCACACGCCAACAGAAGCGGCTGCCGTCAAACCCAGCCATTGCCGCGCCGACAAAGCCGCCAAAGTCGCGAACCTGCTGCGCGCAAACAACCAGCCCAACAACAAAACCGAAGCCAAGACAAACCGAACCGCCCCGCCCGTCAGCGGCGGCAGCGACTGCCCCAACATCCGCCCCATCGGCCAAGACGCACCCCACAACACCGCCATTCCCAGCAGTTTCAAATGTACAGAATAACGTTCCATCTTATCCCTTTATCGACAAAGGCCGTCTGAAAACCGGATTTCAAGTTTTCAGACGGCCTTCAATATAGCGACTGCAAACAGATTACTTAGGCTGCCAAGAATCTTTCAGCGTCACCGTGCGGTTAAACACCGGCATGTCTTTGCTGTGGTCTTTGCGGTCGGTTACGAAGTAGCCGATGCGTTCAAACTGCCAACGGCTTTCTGCCGGCAGATCTTTTGCGACAGGTTCGGCGTAGGCAGTGATTTCCTTGATGGATTCTGGATTGAGGAAATCGGTAAACGGCAGATAGTTGCCGTCTTCGCCGCGCACGGCATCAGGACGCTCGACGGTAAAGAGGCGGTCGTACAGGCGGACTTTAATTTCGACGGCGTGTTCGGCAGAAACCCAATGAATCACGCCTTTAACTTTGCGGCCTTCGGGATTTTTGCCCAAGGTATCGTGGTCGATGCTGCATTTGAGTTCAACCACATTGCCTGCCTCGTCTTTTACTACTTCATCACACTTAATCACATAGCCGTGGCGCAAACGCACTTCTCCGCCGGGAACCAGGCGTTTGAAGCCTTTGGGCGGATTTTCGGCAAAGTCGTCGGCTTCGATGTAGATGGTTTGTGAAATAGGTACTTCGCGATCGCCCATTTCTTCGTGGTTCGGATGGAACGCGGCACGGCGGCTTTGGGTTTTGCCGGCTTCAAAGTTGGTCAGGGTCACTTTGAGCGGATTCAAAACCGCCATCAGGCGTGGCGCAGAGTTCTCCAACTCTTCACGAATCGCGCCTTCCAACACGCTCATGTCGACGATGTTTTCAGATTTGGAAATACCGGCGCGTTTGGCAAACAGGCGCAGGCCTTCGGGCGTGTAACCGCGGCGGCGCATACCGGAAATGGTCGGCATACGTGGGTCGTCCCAGCCGGAAACGTGGCCGTCTGAAACCAGTTGGTTCAGCTTGCGTTTGGACGTGATGGAATACAGAAGCTCCAAACGGGAAAACTCGTATTGGCGCGGACGTGTGGCGTGCGGCGCAGGAATGTTGTCCAACACCCAGTCGTACAGCGGACGGTGTGCTTCAAATTCGAGTGTACACAAGGAATGCGTGATGCCTTCGATAGCATCGGAAATGCAGTGCGTGTAGTCGTACATCGGATAGATGCACCATTTGTCGCCGGTGTTGTGGTGATGGGCGCGGCGGATACGGTAGATGACGGGGTCGCGCATATTGATATTGCCTGCCGCCATATCGATTTTCAGGCGCAAGGTTTTGCTGCCGTCGGGGAACTCGCCGTTTTTCATGCGTGTGAACAGGTCGAGGTTTTCTTCAATACTGCGGTCGCGGTAAGGGCTGTTTTTGCCTGCTTCGGTCAGCGTACCGCGGTATTCGCGCATTTCTTCGGGCGTCAAATCATCGACATACGCTTTGCCGTCTTTGATTAAACCGACAGCGTAGTCGTAAAGCTGGTCGAAATAGTTGGAAGCGAAACGTGGCTCGCCCGCCCAATGGAAGCCCAACCATTCGACGTCTTCTTTGATGGCATTGACGTATTCGTCGTTTTCTTTTTCAGGGTTGGTGTCGTCGAAACGCAGGTTGCACAAGCCGTCGTAAATATAAGCCAAACCGAAGTTCAAGCAGATGGATTTGGCGTGGCCGATGTGCAAGTAACCGTTCGGCTCAGGCGGGAAGCGGGTTTGGATGGCTGTATGTTTCCCGCTTTTGAGGTCTTCATCGATGATGGTGCGGATAAAGTGGTTGTCCGCGAATTGGTCTTTATTCAACATAATATTTCTTTGATAGGAAAATGATTTTCTGTTTTCAGACGGCCTGAGCATTCAATCAGGCCGTCTGAAAGGAATGGAATGATGGCTCAATTGTACCCGACTTGGCTACTTTGATACAGGGTCGGCAACCTGCCACGCCACGCCGCGCTCGTTTAGGGTTTTCTGCATGGCGGCGGATGGTGTGCGGTCGGTAAACAGCTTATCGAATGCGCCGATATCGCCCAGTCTGACCAAGGCATTGCTGTTGAATTTGCTGTGATCGACACCAAGATAGCGCACGCGGGCATTGTTCACCATCGCCTGCATGACGCTGACTTCCTTGTAATCGTCATCCAAAAGCGAGCCGTCGTTTTCTATACCGTGGGTACTCATGATGGCATAGTCGACTTTGAATTGGTTGATGAAATCGACGGTCGCCACGCCGGTAATACCGCCATCCAAGGGGCGGACCACGCCGGAAGCGATGATAACCGTGTAGTCGGTACGCGCCGCAGTGATGGAGGCGGCGTAGATATTGTTGGTGATAATCCGCAGGTTTTTACGCTGTCTGACCAACTCGGCGGCGACGGCTTCCATGGTGGTACCGATGCTGATAAACAGCGAGGCATTGTCGGGAATGGTGGAAGCAATCAGACGGGCAATGGCGTTTTTTTCCTGCTGCTGATGGTTGCGCCGCTCCTGCCCTGCCGTTACGACTGAAACATCGCCCAAAGATGCGCCGCCGTGATAGCGTTTGAGCTGTCCGGTCTCACTTAACTCCTGCACATCGCGGCGTATGGTTTGCGGCGTAACATCCAAATTCGCCGCCAACTCTTCCACCGTCATGAAGTTATGTTCGCGGACAAGGGTGAGGATATGTTCGTGTCTTTGGATTTTGGGTTTCATGGCGTTTCGTTTTGTAGGGATAAACCAATGGCCGTCTGAATATTTCAGACGGCCTTTTTCATTGTCAAACCGATTACATCTCGAGTTTCTGTTCCAAGCGTTCCATACACGCGCCCAAGTGACGGCGCATGACTTTGGTCACACGGTTGCGCTTGCCTGCCAGCAATAAATCGAGGATTTCTCGGTGTTCATGGTGCGAATTGGAATCGATGTTGCGCTTTTCTTTGCGAAGCGGATCGGAAACGGCCACAATCAATGAAGAGCGCGCGCACAAGGTATTCATGATTTCAAACAGGACATCGTTGTCCAGCAGCCGCGCCAATTCGACATGGAAGGCATTGGACAGGCGGTTCCAACCCACGCGGTCGCCGCTTTCGGAGGCTGCGCCCTCTTGCTCAATCATGGCATAAAGCGGTTGCAGACGCGTTTCCAAATCAGGCATATCGATAAGGACGCTCAAAATCATGCTTTCCATTTCGATACGCGTGTTGAACACGTCTTTCATTTCTTTCAAGTCCGGCACATGGACAAATGCGCCGCGGTTGGGCTGCAAATCGACGATTTTATCGTGCGCCAAAAGCGATAATGCGCCACGCACGGTATTGCGGGAGCAAACCATTTGTCGGCAAAGCTCGGACTCGGTCAGTTTTTTGCCCGGCAGCAGCAGATGGTCGGTAATACCGTCCAAAATCAATGCGTACACGCGGAAGAGTTCCGAATCGTGACGTTCTTCCAAAATAAGCGATGAAGTTGCAGGCGCAACGTTGGTATTATTTTCGTAATCCATAATGTTTCCCCAATATCCGTATTAAGGCGCAAGCGTTTACAAACCTGCAGCTTTCGGGGGTGTTTAAAATATAATTAAAAATTGTTGACAATGTTAAACGAAACTTGCACAATGAGATCAACAAGCCAAGTTATAAAGGCTGATAGAGAGAGAGAAAAAGGAATAAAAAGCAAGCAGATATATTCATGTTAATGCGTGAATATATCTGCTTTTTTTGTGCGTAGCCGGTTCACGCTCCGGCACTCCCATCCTGAAACCGCCCTATTCTGTTTCGACGATCTCGAAGCTGTGGCTCATTTTTGCCGCTTTACCCAGCATAATCGATGCGGAGCAATATTTTTCGGCAGACATCTGTACGGCGCGTTCAATCGCGCTTTCTTGCAAATCCCGACCATACACTTTGAAGTGGATATGGATTTCGGTAAACACGCGCGGCGCGGTGTCGGCGCGTTTGGCAGTCACTTCGGCACGGCAGTCGGTAATTTTTTGACGTTGTTTCTCGGCAATCATCACGACATCGATGCTGGAGCAGCCTGCTACACCCAACAACAGCATTTCCATCGGGCTGGGGCCGCGTTTGACTTCGCCTTCAGCCGCCGCGCCTTCCATCACAACGCTGTGTCCGTTTGCCGTTGTACCGACGAAACACATTCCGTCTATCCATTTTGAGGTAACTTGCATGGTGTCTTTTTTATCCGTAAAAGCATTAATCTGACATTGTAAACAATTTCAAGTGATAAACCTAGTCAGGCCGTCTGAAAAATACAATCAATTACAATTGGCCTAAACGCATTATTCGTCCCGATACGCCCAATGATTGACCGGCCCGTGCCCTGCCCCGATGCCCAAAGGATGGGAAATGGCGGCGGCAATATAGTTTTTTGCCGTTTGAACCGCCTCGGGCACGCTAAACCCTTTTGCCAACTCGGCAGTAATGCAGGCCGAAAACGTGCAGCCCGTGCCATGCGTATGCGGCGTTGGGAAACGTTTGCTGTTCAGCTCAATGGTTTCGTATGGCGTAAACAGCCAGTCGGTGCAATATTCGCTTTGGCTGTCGGCAAGATGGCCGCCTTTAATCACCACATTTTTCACACCCCAATCCTGAAGAATTTTGGCGGCGCGTTCCGCATCTTGACGGTTTTCAATATTAATACCCGTCAATGCCTGCGCTTCAGGCAGATTGGGGGTCAATACGTCCGTATGCGGCAGCAGCAGGCGTTTCATGGCTTCGACGGCTGAATTTTCCAACAACGGCGCACCGCCTTTGGCAATCATAACCGGATCCAACACGCGTTTGCCGAAATCGCATTCGGCAGTTTGTTCCGCCACGCATTCGATGATTTCCGCCGTACCCAGCATGCCGATTTTATAGGCGCGGATTTGGAAATCCTCCTGAATCGCAGCAATTTGCGCGGCAATCATGTCGGTCGGTATCGAATGCACTGCCGATACGCCCAAAGTATTTTGTGCGGTAACCGCGGTCAGTACACTGGTACCGAACACGCCGCGCATCTGAAATGTCTTCAAATCCGCCTGTATGCCCGCGCCGCCTCCGGAATCTGAGCCGGCAATCGTCAGCGTTTGAATAAAAAGTTCGTCCATCGTGTCCTCCTGTTTTTCAGACGGCCTTGTGTTTATCGTTGTTGAGAGCAGTTTGGTTTTATCCGCAAACAAAGGCATTCGCCGTCTATTTTTCCGAATGCCTTATCTGTTGTTTTACCAAAAACAAATGTATGTTCTCGGGCGAAATATCTTAACAAACAAAAGGCCATCTGAAAACTATTTTCATTTTCAGACGGCCTGTTCAATTTTAAACCTATTCAGGCTTAATCTTCGTATGCATCAATCGGCAAGCAGGAGCAAACCAGATTGCGGTCGCCATACACTTCATCTACCCGTTTGACGCTCGGCCAGAATTTGTTTTCGCGCACGAAAGGCAGCGGGAAGACGGCTTCTTCGCGGGAGTACGGATGCGCCCATTCGCCGGTTACATCTGCGGCGGTATGCGGAGCGTTGACCAGCGGGTTGTCCTCTTTCGGCCATTCGCCGCGCTCGACTTTCAGCACTTCCTGTTTGATTTGTTTCAGGGCGGCGATGAAGCGGTCGAGTTCGGCTTTGCTTTCGCTCTCGGTCGGCTCGATCATCAGCGTACCGGCAACAGGGAAGGAAACCGTCGGTGCGTGGAAGCCGTAGTCCATCAGGCGTTTGGCGATGTCGGTTTCGGTGATGCCGCTTTCGGCTTTGAGCGGACGCAAGTCGACGATACATTCGTGCGCGACGCGGCCATTTTTGCCTGTATACAGAATCGGATAGTCTTCGCTCAGACGTTTGGCAACGTAGTTGGCGTTGAGCAATGCCCAGCGTGTTGCCTGCTCCATGCCTTGTTTGCCCATCATGGTCAGGTACATCCAAGTAATCGGCAGGATGGACGCAGAACCGAAGGCCGCAGCAGCAACGGCGGTTTGGTCGGCACTGGCGCTGTGGATGTCGGTCAAAGCATGTCCCGGTGCAAACGGGGCAAGGTGGGCTTTCAAACCGATAGGGCCGACGCCCGGACCGCCGCCGCCGTGAGGGATACAGAAGGTTTTGTGCAGGTTCATGTGCAACACGTCCGCGCCGACTTCGGCAGGCTGCATGATGCCGATTTGGGCGTTGAGGTTGGCGCCGTCCATGTAAACCTGTCCGCCGTTTTCATGGATGATGCGGCAGATGTCGCGGATGCCTTCTTCATACACGCCGTGGGTGGACGGGTAAGTAATCATGATGGCGGACAAAGCGTCGCGGTATTGCTCGGCTTTGGCTTTCAAATCGTCGATGTTGACGTTTCCGTGTTCGTCGGTATCGACAACGACGACTTTCAAACCCAGCATAGCGGCAGTCGCAGGGTTGGTGCCGTGGGCGGATTTGGGAATCAGGCAGATGTTGCGGTGTCCCTCGCCGTTGGCTTCTTGATAGCGGCGGATGGAGAGCATGCCACTGTATTCGCCCTGCGCGCCGGAGTTGGGCTGGAAGGAAATCGCGTCAAAGCCGGTGATGGCTTTCAGGCTGTTTTCCATGTCGGTCAAAAGCGCGTAGTAGCCTGTGGCTTGGTCTTTGGGGGCATAGGGGTGGATGTCGGTGAACTCTGCCCAAGTAATCGGCAACATTTCCGCAGTCGCATTGAGCTTCATGGTGCAGCTACCGAGCGAAATCATGCTGCGGTTCATCGCCAAGTCGCGGTCTTCGAGTTTCTTCAGATAGCGCAGCATTTCGTGTTCGGTGTGGTAACGGTTGAATACGGGATGTTGCAGAATGTCGTCTTGACGCAGCAATTCGGCATTCAGACGGCCTTTGACGTCATCGGCAAATGCGAACGTATCCTTGCCGGTAAACGCGCGGTACAAATCAACCAAATCTTCGTATGCCGATGTTTCATGGAATGCAGCCGCAACTTGAGTATCGTTGACGCGGCGCAGGTTGTAACCCGACTCCAAAGCAGCGGCAAACACTTGGTCTGCTTTCTCTTTGCTGCCGAAATCAACGGTAACGGTATCGAAGAAGACTTTGTGAACCACATTCAGGCCGTCTGAAACCAGCGCATCGGCAAAGGCAGAAGCCAGCGCATGAATGCGGTTGGCAATGCGTTTCACGCCTTCCGGGCCGTGGTAAACGGCATACATACCGGCCAAGTTCGCCAGCAATGCCTGTGCGGTACAAATATTGGATGTCGCTTTTTCGCGGCGGATATGTTGCTCGCGGGTGGACAACGCCATGCGCAGCGCGGGTTTGCCTGATGCGTCTTTGGATACGCCGATGATGCGGCCTGGGGCGGAACGTTTGAACTCGTCTTTAAACGCGAAATAAGCAGCGTGCGGACCACCGAAGCCCATTGGCACGCCGAAGCGTTGGGTGTTGCCCAAAGCAATATCTGCGCCCAGTTCAGCCGGAGACTTCAGCAAAACCAAGCTCATGATGTCGGCGGCAACGGCCACGATTGTGCCTTTTGCTTTCAGACGACCGATAACATCCTGCAAATCTTGTACGTCGCCGTCTTTACCGACGTATTGGAACAGCGCGCCGAAGTATTCGCCGTCATCAGCTTGGGCAAAATCTCCAACCACCAGTTCAAAACCGAAATATTTGGCGCGGGTTTTCATCACGTCCAAAGTTTGCGGATACACGCGCGCATCCACAAAGAAACGCTCGGATTTCACTTTGCCCACGCGGTGCGCCATCGCCATCGCTTCAGCAGCGGCAGTTGCCTCGTCCAGCAAAGACGCGCCTGCCACAGGGAAACCGGTCAAATCGATACACACTTGTTGGAAGTTCAACAAAGCTTCCAAACGACCTTGGGCAATTTCCGCTTGATACGGGGTGTAGGCAGTGTACCAACCCGGATTTTCCAATACGTTGCGCAAAATCACGTTCGGCACGCGGGTCGGGTAATAGCCCAAACCGATATAGGATTTGTTGATCACGTTTTTCGACGCGATGCCTTTCAATTTCGCCAACGCGTCCGCCTCGGTCAAAGCTTCGGGCAAATCGAGTTCGGACGGCATACGGATGCTTTGCGGCACGGTATTGCCGACAAAATCGTCCATGCTCTTCTCGCCGAGCGCTTCCAAAAGCGCAGCCTCGTCGCCAAAGCTCAAATGGCGCACGGCAAATTCGTTCGGGTTGAACAATTCAGATAGTTTCATTTCTACTCCTTCGGTGTTATCGATATCAACACTGTTTTTTCTTGCAGATGTTGTTTCAGACGGCCTCCGCCCACTTTGGACGACATGCCAATATTTCCCTATAAACCGGACAGGTTTCCACATGCGCGCCGGGCAGGTAGCCGGTACTCATCAGAAATTCGCCGACGATTTCGCCGCCGACAAATTTGAAATGTTTTTTAAACAGCTTCACCCATTCAGCCTTGTCGAGCGGATGGTGTGTATCCAACCAGTTTTTGAATGAGCCGTATTCTTGCCGTATTTGCTTGATTTGTCGCGCGTTATAAATGGCTGCGTTGATTTTCAGGCGGTTGCGGACGATGCCTGCATCGGCAAGCAGCCGCTCAATTTCGGCTTCGTCAAATGTGGCGACCGTATCGATGTCGAAACCTTTAAATGCCGTCTGAAATGCCCGTTGCTTCTTCAGCATCAGCGTCCAGCTCAATCCTGCCTGATTGATTTCCAACACCAGCCGCTCAAACAATTCATTGTCATCCTCAATCGGAAAACCGTATTGCGTGTCGTGATAATGTTGGTTGGGGTTGTCCGTATCGTCGGGAAGAGTGGCGACAAATTCGCAGTAATTCATGTTTGTTGAGGGAAAATTGAAACAAAGGCCGTCTGAAAGCATTTTTCAGACGACCTAAGACCTGCAATATCAAACAGGCACAAAACCTGTTTGGATGTTTGCAAAAATCAAGCTACTTCGCCTGCGTATTGTTCGGCAGTCAACAGACCGTCGTAATCGGCAGGGTTGGCAGGTTTGATTTTGAAGAACCAGCCTGCGCCGTAAGGATCGCTGTTGGCAGTTTCCGGAGCGCTTGGCAAATCTTCGTTGACGGCAACGACTTCGCCTGCAATCGGCGCGTACACGTCGGACGCGGCTTTTACAGACTCAACCACACCGGCTTGCTCTTCGGCAGCCAGGTTTGCGCCGACTTCAGGCAGCTCGACAAACACGATGTCGCCCAACAGCTCTTGCGCGTGATGGGTAATGCCGACAGTGATGGTACCGTCTTCTTCAAGGCGCAGCCATTCGTGGCTGGCAACGTATTTCAGTTCTGCTGGGATGTTGCTCATGGTTTGATACTCCATTGATAGGGGGTTATTTTCAGACGGCATCTTCATGAATCAATATCCACAGATGCCTTGTTCAATGCTTTCTACAAACGTCCGTATTAGACGACAATTAAAACCTGCTTTCAGACGGCCCTTAACAAATAAGGCCGTCTGAACCGATATTAATCAAACTGTTTTTGACCATTACGCACAAACGGCAGCTTCAATACGCGTACATCCACTTCTTTGCCGCGCATCAGTACTTTGGCAGTATCGCCGTCAAAGTCTTTCGGTACGCGCGCGATGGCGATGGATTGCTTCAGGCTTGGCGAGAATACGCCGCTGGTGGTTTCGCCTTTGCCTTTGTCGGTCAACACTTCCATATGCGCGCGCAGGATGCCGCCTTTTTCGAGCAACAGGCCGACCTGTTTCACGGTAACGCCTTTTTCTTTCAATGCCAGCAAGGCGGCTTTACCGACGAAGTCGCGGCTTTCGTCTTTTAAGTCAACGGTCCAACCCATGCCTGCTTCGAGCGGGCTGGTATTGTCGTCCATATCGTTGCCGTAGAGGTTCATACCGGCTTCCATGCGCAGGGTGTCGCGTGCGCCGAGGCCGCAAGGCTGTACGCCTGCTGCTTGCAGGGCTTTGAAGAATGCGACGGCTTCAGTGCCGGGCAGGATGACTTCGACGCCGTCTTCGCCGGTATAGCCGGTGCGGGCGACAAACCAGTCATTGCCCAAGTCTGCACCTTGGAACGGTTTGAGGCCGTGAATAACGTCTGCCCATTCAGGTTTGACGGTCAGGAGTTTTTCGATGGCTTTCGGGCCTTGTACGGCGAGCATGCCGAGGTCGTAGCGAGGATTGAAGGCAACGCCGAACTCTTGTCCGACTTTGTGGAATTGCGCCGTGTCTTTTTCACGGGTCGCGCCGTTGGACACGATGCGGTATTGTGTTTCGGCTTCGTTGGTGCGGTAAACGATCAAGTCGTCAATCACGCCGCCGTTGTCGTTGAGCAAAGCGGAATAAAGGGCTTTGCCGACAAAAGCGAGTTTGGCGACATCGTTGGCAATCAATTTGCGGAAAAAGGCTTTGGCATTTGCGCCTGCTACGTCGGTAACGAGCATATGGGATACGTCAAACATACCGGCGTCGGTGCGCACGGCTTCGTGTTCGGCGATTTGTGAACCATAATGGATGGGCAGCTCCCAGCCGGCAAAATCTACCAGCTTCGCGCCTGCATCTTGATGGGCTTGATGAAATGGGGTGGTTTTCAGAGCAGTCATTCTCAAGTTTCTCCGGATTTTTTGTTCAGATGCCGCCCGCGCACCTATGCGCGGATGACCCTATCTGTCCTTGAACCTGAGATTTTCGGCCGTATCCGCATGATGGCAAACCAGTCTGCTCACTGCTTTGCGCGGTTGTCTGAATGGTGGTTCAGACGGCCTTCTCCCCTTCGGTGGACGTTATTCAAACGCCGCTCTCCAGATTGTTTGTTTCAATGTGCAGTCCCTGATACCTGAGCGATTTAAGGGTGTCTGCGCCTTCGGTGGTTACATTGTAGTTGGGTGTAACACTCTCCTGCACATTTCCCGATTATGTCTTGAATCGGCAGTTTGGGCAAGTAGCCGACGAATATTTATGATGTGAATATCCGTCTTTTTATTGGGGAGGCAAAACTTGAGCCTTTATAAAATTGTTAGCTATGCGGCAAATGTTTTTGCAAAAGTCTCAGGCCGTCTGAAGCCCTTACCCGTTTTTCCTATATAATTCTGTTTTTTCGATTTATCTGCGTCCATCATGAACCGCCTCAAACGCATCAAAACCATCCTCTGCACGCTCTACCGCTACCGCCTTACCGAGCTGATTGCCTCGCTGGTCCGTCCGGGTTGGGCGCGGACTTTCCTCAATATGCTGCCGCAGTCGTCCAAGTTCAAACACGAAATGCCTGCCGTGCGCCTGCGTTTGGCGTTGGAAAGCCTGGGGCCGATTTTCATCAAATTCGGGCAGGTATTGTCCACGCGTCCCGATTTGATTCCGCACGATTACGCGGTCGAACTGGCAAGGCTGCAAGACAAAGTGCCGCCGTTTGACGCGCAACTTTCACGCTCGCAAATCGAAAAATCACTGGGACAATCCATCGACACTTTATACGCGGAATTTGAAACAGAGCCTGTCGCCAGCGCGTCCATCGCCCAAGTACACAAAGCCCACCTGCATTCGGGCGAACAGGTCGCCGTGAAAGTCTTGCGCCCCAACCTTTTGCCCGTTATCGAACAGGATTTGTCGCTGATGCGCTTTGGTGCAGGCTGGGTGGAGCGTTTGTTTTCAGACGGCAAGCGTTTGAAGCCGCGCGAAGTAGTGGCCGAATTTGACAAATACCTGCACGACGAATTGGACTTGATGCGCGAAGCCGCCAATGCCAGCCAGCTCGGTCGCAATTTCCAAAACAGCGATATGCTGATTGTGCCGAAGGTGTTTTACGACTACTGCACCAGCGACGTGCTGACCATCGAATGGATGGACGGCACTCCGGTATCCGATATTGCCAAACTCAAAGCCGACGGCATTGATTTGCACAAACTTGCCGATTACGGCGTGGAAATCTTCTTCACGCAAGTTTTCCGCGACGGCTTTTTCCATGCGGATATGCACCCCGGCAATATTTTGGTCGCCGCCGACAACCGCTACATTGCCCTCGATTTCGGCATCGTCGGCACGCTGACCGACTACGACAAACGCTATCTCGCCATCAACTTCCTCGCATTCTTCAACCGCGATTACCACCGCGTCGCTACCGCCCACATCGAATCGGGCTGGGTGCCTGCCGACACGCGCGCGGAAGAATTGGAAGCGGCTGTCCGCGCCGTGTGCGAACCGGTGTTCAACAAACCGATTTCGCAAATTTCCTTCGGCTTGGTACTGATGCGCCTGTTTGAAGTCAGCCGTCGCTTCAATGTCGAAATCCAACCGCAGCTGGTATTGCTGCAAAAAACGCTGCTCAACATCGAAGGCTTAGGCCGCCAACTCGATCCCGATTTGGACTTGTGGAAAACCGCCAAACCGTTTTTGGTGCGTTGGATGAACGAACAGGTCGGCCCCAAAGCCCTTTGGCGCAACCTCAAAAACGAAGCTCCCGACTGGGCGCAAATCATCCCTTCCCTGCCGCGCAAAATCAGTGCGTTGGTTGATGAAAACCGCCAACAGGAAATGCGCGATGCCTATGTGCATCTGGTCAAAGTACAGCAACGCCAAAGCCTGTGGTTGGCTGTGATTGCGGTTGTTTTGCTACTGATTTTGCTGTTTAAGTAAACCGTAATACAGCTTTAAACGGCATATAAAAGGCCGTCTGAAATTTAGTTTTCAGACGGCCTTTTATATGCCTATCTATTCTTTTTTCTCATGCGGAACATGTCCGCTTTCGGCTTCGATATGCCGTCTGAAGCGCAGACCTGCGGCGTGATAAAACGGATGCGGCGAGAATTGGCGCGAGACTTGCGAAGCGAAGATGCAAGTCAGCAACATCCAAAACAACAAATTCTGTCCGCCCGTCATTTCCATTACCACTACGGCAGCGGTCAACGGCGATTGGGTTGCGGCGGCAAGGAACGCGGCCATGCAGAGCAAAACCGCGACATTGGACGCGTCGCCCAGTTGCGCGAAAGAAGCCATGTGTTCGCCTATCATCGCACCAATGGTTAAAGACGGCGTGAAGATACCGCCGGGAATGCCTGCCCAGTAGCTGAACACGGTCGCCGCCCATTTTGCGGCAGCCAAGCCGAACGGCGCTTCATATGCGCCTTTAAGAGCGGCTGCGGCTTCGTGATAACCCGTACCATAGGTTTTACCTTGATAAAACGTACCGAGCAACGCCAACAAGATACCCATTACAAAAGCGACCACCAACAAATGACGGCGGATGAAACTGCGCCAGCGTACCGGTGCGAATGCCGCCGCGCCGCGATACAAAAAGCTGCCGAACAATCCGCCAGCCACGCCGCAGACGATGCCCGACACCGCGGCCCACATCAGCATGTTTGGCAGCTCATGCCCTTGAAACCCTGAAAAATACGGGTTGTTGCCCTGTATCGCCACTTGAATGAAACCGGCTGCCAACACGCCCATCAGGATTTGGAGTTCCCAACGCAAAATCACGCCGCGCCCCAATTCTTCGATGGCAAACACCACGCCGGCCAAAGGTGCGTTAAACGCCGCTGCCAAACCGCCGGCCGCACCTGCGGCAATCAAATCGTTTTCCTGCATGCCCCTAAACGCCAGCCCGTGCTTTTTACACCAGGCGCCCCAAGCGTTCATGACCGCCGCACCCACTTGTACAGACGGCCCTTCCCTGCCGATCGATGCCCCCAAAATCATGCCCAAAAACGTCAGCGGAATTTTAAAAAAGGTTTCGCCCAGACGAATCAGACGGGTTTTCTGCGCGCCATACGGCAAAGACAACGAAGCGATGACTTGCGGAATACCGCTGCCGGAAGTGTACGGCGCAAATTTGCGCGTAAACCACGCCAAAAGCGGCAAACCCAGCGGCAAGGCCACCCACGCAAACCATGGATATTTTCCCACCAACAAAGCGTTCCATTCCAAAGCCAAATCCGCCAAGTACGCAAACATCAAAGCCGTCAGGGCAACCAGTGCCGATCCTGCCAGCAAAAACAGAAAGGCAATGCTCTTTTTCGACAGGCGTTTGGTTTGGCGGATTTTGTGGGCGAGGCGCGCCGCCCAAGTCTGTGGAAATTTCATAATAGGCACGCAGTCAATGTGTTCAGACGGCCTTGATACTTTTCTCAAAGGCCGTCTGAAAACAAGGATAAAGGTTTTTAAGAACGGTAATCCGCGTTAATCGACACATACTCGTGCGACAAATCGCAGGTATAGACGGCCGCCGTCGTATCGCCGCGTTGCAAATCGATGCGGACGGTAATTTCCGGACGATTCATCACGGCTTGTCCTGCTTCTTCGGTATAACTTTCCGCACGGCCGCCGTTTTCAGCCACCAACACGTCATCCAGCCACATTTTCAAAGCATCGACATCCAAGTCTTCAATACCGGCATAGCCGACGGCTGCCAACAGACGGCCCAAGTTCGGGTCGGAGGCAAAGAAAGCGGTTTTCACCAAAGGCGAATGGGCAATGGCATAAGCCACTTTGCGCGCCTCTTCTCGGGTTTTCGCGTTTTGCACTTCAACCGTGATGAACTTGGTTGCACCCTCGCCATCACGCACAATCGCCTGCGCCAATTCCAAAGCCAGCGAACCGAGCAATGCTTTGAGCTGCGCATAGCGCGGATCGGCGGTATTATCAATTTCGCTCTGACCGCAACGGCCCGTCGCCATAATCACGAAGCTGTCGTTGGTGCTGGTATCACCGTCCACGGTAATCGTATTGAAACTTTCGTCTGCGATTTCTTGGGTCATCAGCTGCAAAATCGGTTGGGACACTTTGGCATCGGTGGCAATAAACGACAACATGGTCGCCATATTCGGATGAATCATGCCCGAGCCTTTGGCGATACCGGTGGCGCGGACTGTGTGTTTTTCTCCGACCAAGCCTGTACGTGAAGCGGCTTTCGGTACAGTATCCGTCGTCATGATGGCACGAGCCGCGTCCGACCAAAATGCAGGGCGAACTTGCGGCAAAGCGGCCACGATTTTATCCACAGGCAGAGGCTCCAAAATCACGCCGGTCGAAAACGGCATAATCTGATTGGATTGGCAGCCGACCTGTTCCGCCGCCGCCGCGCACACTTTAATCGCGTCCAGACGGCCTTGTGCGCCGGTACCTGCATTAGCATTACCCGTATTGACGACTAAGGCACATACGCCGTCTTGGTCAAACAGATGCGACTTGGCGATATGCACCGGCGCGGCGCAAAAACGGTTTTGCGTAAACACTGCGCCCACCGTATGTCCGCCGCCTAACACCATTAGCGTCAAATCGTCGCGGTCTTGTTGCTTGATGCCGGCACGACCTGTAAACAGACGGATACCGTCGATTTCCAACAATTCGTCTGCACGTTTTTCAGTCAAATTCACAGCCATATCATTTTCTCCTGTTTACACTATTTTCAGACGGCCTAAACGCTATACACCCAATAAGGGAATCAAGATAGGCACCAATATCGCCGTCAACACACCGTTGAGCGTCAAGCCCAAGCCGGCATATGCGGCCATACGGCGGCCGTATTCCAAAGACGCCGCAATACCCATCGCATGCGAAGCCGTACCCAAAGACATTCCCACTGAAGAAGGCATATACAACGCCCCTTTCAACACTTTATATCCGGCCATCTGTCCAAAAAGTCCGGCAATAATCACCGTTGCCGCCGTAATCGCCGGAATACCGCCGATAGACGCCGTGATTTCAATCGCAATCGGGTTGGTCACCGATTTGGGAGCCAGCGACAAAATCACTTCGCGCGAAGCGCCCAGCCATTTGGCAAAATACACGCCCGTGACAATACCTGTCACGCTGCCCGCCAACTGCGACAACACCACCGGCAACCACTGGCTGCGGATACGGTCCCAATTTCGATAAAGCGGCACAGCCAGCAACACGACTGCCGGTTTCAACCAAAAATCAATAAATTGCGAAGCAGAATGGTATAGCTCGTAATCGATGGCAAATACCTTCAAATACCCCATCAACACCAGCGTACTAATCAATACCGGATTACACAGCACATTCCCCGTGCGCGTCCGAATCTGCACCGCCAAAGCATACACGGCCAAAGTCAGGAACAGCATGACCGAGGGCATGCGCAACAGCCCGTCTATATTCATCACATCCACCTCCTGACCCATTCATGCACTTTTCCGGTCACCAATAATACGCAGATCGTACTGCCGATTGTGGCCGTCAAAATCGAAAACCAGTCGTTTGCAATCACATCCAAATAGCTGATGACGGCTACGCAAGGCGGCACCAAAAACAAAGTCAGGTTTGCCATCAAAATGTCTGCCAGCTCTCCCACCCAAGACAATTTGACCCAGCCGGCCTGAAGCGCGGCAAACAGCAAAGCCATGCCGACAATACTGCCCGGCAGCTTCAACCCCAAAATCCAAACGGTTGCCTCACCCAAAGCCAGGCAACCCAATACCACCAATAAGGCACGAATAATATTCATTAAGCCGGTTTCTCCTTATCCTTTTTCAGACGGCCTCAAAAAATTTATTAATCATTGAATCATATCGTGCCACAGGCCGTCTGAAAAGGGAAGAAACGCCTTCCTTCAAGTTTAATGAAAGATAAGTATGATTACTCTAGCGGATTGGCTTAGGCAATGTCGAAACCCCTACCCTGCTTTTGTCTTTAACGGCCGCCGCAAACCGGGCATTCGGGATTGCGTCTCACCCCGTATTGCTGCCATTTTCCGCTCAACGCGTTGTAGGTAGAAAGTTTGCCGTGCGACGGCGTACCGATACCGATCAGCACTTTAAGCGCTTCGGCGGCTTGGGTCGTTCCGATAACGCCGACCAATGGCGAAAAAACGCCGAACAATGCACAAGCGCCGTCGCTGGCTTGTTCGCCGTCAAATAGGCAGGCATAGCAAGGCGTATCGGGAAGATCGGGACGGTACACGGCGATTTGTCCGTCAAAGCCGACGGCCGCGGCGGAAACCAAAGGCGTGCGCGTGACAACGGCGGCGCGGTTGACCGCTTGGCGTGTGGGATAATTGTCGGAACAATCGAGGATGATGTCGGCGGCGTTTGCCAATTCGACAAGCCTGGCCTCATCGAGAAATTCGGCAATGGCGGCAATGTGTGTTTGGCTGTTGATCTGTTTCAGACGGCCTTGCATCACCAAAGCCTTATTTTTACCGATGTCGGCTTCGGTAAACGTGATTTGGCGTTGAAGGTTGGTCTCGTCAATGGTATCGGCATCGGCAATCGTCAGGCGGCCGATACCGGCGGCGGCAAGATACGGCAAGGCCGCCGCACCCAGTCCGCCGCAACCGACAACAAGCACATGGGCGGCCATGAGTTTTTCTTGGCCTTCGATACCGATTTCGTCAAGCAGGATATGGCGGCTGAACCGCAAAAGTTGTTGATCGTTCATCATAATAATAAGGCCGTCTGAAACCCAATGTTCAGACGGCCTGAATGGTTTAGAAATTAATATTTTCGTATGCGTTGTCAAACAGGAAAGGACGGCCTTCGCTGCTGGTTTCGGATTCGAGGCGGATGCCGCTGAGCATCATATTGCGGTCAACGTCTTTCATCATGTCGTAAACGCTCAAGAGCGCCAAATTGAGACCGGTCAGGGCTTCGGTGGCAATGCTGCCGTTGCTGTGCGCTTGGACGGTCAGCGTGGCCTTCAGGCAGGCCAACTCAACGTTAATATCGAAATCAACCTGCACGCCGATGATGCGGCCGGGCAGGTGCAGCGGAATCAGGTTGGAGGTCTGTTTGATGCTCTGAATGGCGGCAACGCGGGCGATGGTCAGGATACTTGCCTTTTCGGTGGCATTCTCTATCAACACCCGTATCGCCTGCTGGCTCATGTTGACAGTGCCGACGGCGACGGCGGTGTGTTGCTCAGGAAAATCAGGCTGGTTGGGAAATTCAATCATGGGTTTCTCGCCTCTGTTTTGATGGGCAATATTTTACGGCATTTTACAGACAGCGACCACGCGGCGGATACGGACGGCTGTTTTCTGGTTTGAAATGTATCGGACGGCAGCATTGGCAGTTTACAAAAATTTGCTATACAATGGATTCGGGACAAACCCAAATTAACATTTAAACAAGAGAAAAATCATGCAACTGCATATCTTAAATAATCCCAAAGATGCCGCTTTGGCAGCGGATGCGGAATTTTTAAAACAGTCTCTTTTCAATCTGCTGCATGAGGAAGCGTCGCCTTTGGTGGTCGAAACCGTTAAGTTATTATCGACTTCAGACGACAGCGCTGCCTTGATTGAAAAGGTGTTGCCGCAATTGGACGAACAACAAACCCACGATTTAACCTTGGCCTGCGGCCTGTTCGCACAGATTTTGAACATCGCAGAAGACGTGCACCACGAACGCCGCCGCCAAATCCACGAAGATGCCGGCCACAGCGCAGCAGAAGGCAGCCTGACAGAAACCGTGCGCAAGCTCAAAGCCGGAAAAGTCAACGGCAAAGCGTTGCAACAACAACTGGACAACACAGTCGTTACCGCCGTTTTGACCGCGCACCCGACCGAAGTGCAACGCCAAACCGTCTTGAGCTTCAACCGCCGCATCCGCGCGCTGCTGCCGCAACGCGAACGCTGCACTAATCCTGATGCACTGGCTCAGTTGCGCCGCGAAATCGACACTGTCCTTTTGGGCCTGTGGCAGACCAGCGAAACGCGCCGCCACAAACTTAGCGTCAACGATGAAATTAACAACGGTGTATCCATCTTCCCAATGAGCTTCTTTGAAGCCCTGCCCAAACTCTACCGCACAATGGAACGTGATTTTCAGACGGCCTATCCCGGCGTCCGCGTTCCGAATATCCTTAAAATCGGCGGCTGGATCGGCGGCGACCGCGACGGCAACCCGTTCGTTTCTGCCGAAACCTTGCGTTTTGCGTTCAGACGGCATGCCGACGCAGTGTTCCGTTTCTATCGCGGCGAACTCGACAAACTTTACCGCGAATTGCCGCTCTCCATCCGCCGTGTCAAAGTCAACGACGATGTGATGGCACTGGCCGCCCTCTCGCCTGACGAAGAAATCGCCCGCACCGAAGAACCCTACCGCCGCGCCATCGCCTACATCATGGCCCGTGCCATGGGCAAGGCACGCTCACTCGGTTTGGGCATGGGCTGCAAATTCGGCTTCCTCGAGCCTTATGCCACAGTCGAAGATTTCCTCAACGACCTGAAAAAACTGCAACGCTCGCTCCACGAAAACGGCAGCCAACTGCTGGCAGAAGGCCGTCTAGCCGACATTATCCGCAGCGTATCCGTGTTCGGCTTCCACATGATGCCGCTCGACCTGCGCCAACACGCAGGCAAACACGCCGATGTGGTTGCCGAGCTTTTCCAACACGCAGGCTTGGAAGACTACAACAGCCTGAACGAAGAGCAAAAACAAACCGCCCTGTTGCGCGAATTGAGCCATCAACGTCCGCTGTACAGCCCGTTTATCACATACAGCGACCATACCCGCCACGAACTGGCAATTTTCAACGAAGCGCGCAAAATTAAAGACGAATTTGGCGAAGATGCCGTTACACAAAGCATTATTTCCAACTGCGAACAACCCAGCGACCTGCTCGCCTTGGCATTGCTGCTGAAAGAAAGCGGCCTGCTGGTGGTGGAAAACGGCAAACCGTACAGCCGCATCAATATCGTGCCTCTGTTTGAAACCATCGAAGCGCTCGAAAACGCCTGTCCGGTCATGGAAACCATGTTCCGCCTCGACTGGTATGATGCCCTGCTCGAAAGCCGCGGCAATATCCAAGAAATCATGCTGGGCTACTCCGACTCCAACAAAGACGGCGGCTACGTTACCAGCTCGTGGTGTCTGTATCAGGCAGAGTTGGGCTTGGTCGAACTCTTCAAAAAATACGATGTCCGCATGCGCCTGTTCCACGGCCGCGGCGGCAGCGTAGGCCGCGGCGGCGGCCCTTCTTACCAAGCCATCTTGGCGCAACCTGCGGGCAGCGTTGCCGGACAAATCCGCATTACCGAGCAAGGCGAAGTCATTACCGCCAAATATGCCGACCCAGGCAATGCCCAACGCAACTTGGAAACCTTGGTTGCCGCGACTTTGGAAGCCAGCATCCTGCCGGACAAAAAAGACCCTGATGCCAAGCTGATGCAGGATTTATCGGACGTATCGTTCAAATACTACCGCGAACTGATTACCCACCCCGACTTCATCGACTACTTCCTGCAAACCAGCCCGATTCAGGAAATCGCCACCCTCAACCTCGGCAGCCGTCCCGCCAGCCGCAAGACCTTAGCGCGGATTCAAGACTTGCGCGCGATTCCGTGGGTATTCTCATGGATGCAAAACCGCCTCATGCTGCCGGCTTGGTACGGTTTCGGCAGCGCAGTGGAAACCTTGTGCGAAGGGAATCCCAACACACTGGCCGCCCTGCGCGAACACGCCCAAAGCAACCCATTCTTCCAAGCCATGCTCTCCAATATGGAACAAGTGATGGCGAAAACCGACATCACCTTGGCGGAAAACTACGCCGGCTTGAGCGAATCGCCCGATAAAGCAAAAGTCATCTTCGGCATGATCAAGGAAGAATACCAACGCAGCCGCAAAGCACTGCTCGACCTGCTGCAAACCGAAGAGCTTCTGCGCGACAACCGCAGCCTCGCCCGTTCGCTTGCCTTAAGGATTCCATATTTGAACGCCCTCAACGGCCTGCAAGTCGCCATGCTCAAACGCCTACGCAAAGAGCCCGACAATCCGCACGCCCTGCTGATGGTTCACCTAACCATCAACGGCGTAGCGCAAGGTTTGCGCAATACCGGTTAAGGCAGCACGGAAAAAGGCCGTCTGAAACAATTTTCAGACGGCCTTTAAACTAACTGCGAACCGAAGCAAAGACTTTACCCACGAAACCCCATACCGTTTTTCAACCTGCTTACCCCTCTTCCCCTCTATTCATTTAACTTGCCCTGTATTTCAAACCATTACGGTCAACAGCAGATAATCCACTGCTAAATCAAAGTGTTCACTTAAGTATGGCAAGCGCTTCAGCATGATGGATGGTCGACCTACTGACATACCTTACTGCGGCACTACCCCATACACCGCACAATAAGCTTTCAGACAACCCTGAGGCCGTCTGAAAAACAAAAACATCTCACACCAAGGCAGTTATCATTATGTTTGACATTGTATTTATCTTGTTATTCGGCAGGCTTCAGCCCCACCAAACACCCGACTCATCCGACACACCCGTCTCTTTTGGGCATTCGGCGGCAGGCTCGGCTTTAATTTATTTATGCATACGCATAGGGACAATCATCCTTCATGATTCGATTTCCGGAGCCATTGACAGCCTCCCCCTCATTCTATTTCAAACAATCTGCATGTTCGGCTGTCTGGTTTTGTATTTTAAAATGTTGCGTACCGCATCCGACCCGAAATACCGTCAGATGATTTATTGGGTACTGGGCATTCTTTCAGGTTTGATCTTAAGCCTCCTGTCCGAAAAATTGTTTTATTTAACGGCTTCATTCATTTACTCATTCTTCGGAAGAACAATAAGCTGAATGCCTGCCCCTCTTTTTTCAGACGGCCTTTTATTATAAGAACACACCAGCATTGCGGCTGTTTTGAGTACCTCCACAATATGCTATAATCCGCCGTTAAACTTTTATCTTTTCAGGAAAAACCATGAGCTTGAAATGCGGCATCGTCGGTTTGCCCAACGTCGGCAAATCCACCCTCTTTAACGCGCTGACCCAATCGGGTATCGAGGCGGCAAACTATCCTTTCTGTACCATCGAACCCAACGTCGGCATCGTTGAAGTCCCCGATCCGCGTATGGCCGAATTGGCAAAAATCGTCAATCCGCAAAAAATGCAGCCTGCCATCGTCGAATTTGTCGATATCGCCGGTTTGGTTGCAGGCGCGAGCAAAGGCGAAGGTTTGGGCAACCAGTTCCTCGCCAACATCCGCGAGACTGATGCGATTGTTAACGTCGTGCGTTGCTTTGACGACGACAACATCGTTCACGTTGCAGGCAAAGTCGATCCGATTGCCGACATTGAAACTATCGGCACCGAGTTGGCACTGGCTGACTTGGCCAGCGTCGAAAAAGCCATCGTCCGCGAAGAAAAACGCGCACGCTCAGGCGACAAAGACGCGCAAAAACTGGTCGATCTGTGCAAAAAACTGCTGCCGCATTTGGACGAAGGCAAACCTGTACGCTCCTTCGGTTTGGACGCAGAAGAACTTGCCATGCTCAAACCGCTGTTCCTGCTGACTGCCAAACCTGCCATGTACGTCGGCAACGTTTCTGAAGACGGTTTTGAAAACAACCCGCACCTCGACCGCCTGAAAGAATTGGCTGCAAAAGAAAACGCGCCGGTTGTGGCCGTTTGCGCCGCGATGGAAAGCGAAATCGCCGAATTGGAAGACGATGAAAAAGCCGAATTCCTCGCCGAAATGGGCTTGGAAGAACCGGGCCTGAACCGTCTGATTCGTGCCGGCTACGACCTCTTAGGCCTGCAAACCTACTTTACCGCCGGCGTAAAAGAAGTCCGCGCTTGGACCATCCACAAAGGCGACACTGCGCCACAAGCCGCCGGCGTAATTCACACCGACTTTGAACGCGGCTTCATCCGTGCCCAAGTTATCTCCTACGAAGACTTCATCGCTTTAGGCGGCGAAGCCAAAGCCAAAGAAGCAGGCAAAATGCGTGTGGAAGGCAAAGAATACGTCGTACAAGACGGCGATGTGATGCACTTCTTGTTTAACGTGTAAGTAAGGTCGTCTGAAAGCATAAAGAATGCAAATCAAATTTGGTAGGCTAAGCTTTTCTTAGCCTACCTTCCTTCAAAGTTTAGGGAAAATGTCTAATATCAATCTTATAGATATTGTAAAAAATATATTTTATTTTATTGGTTCGTCAGCAGGATTATTTGCGGTTCTTCGCCCAGTATTTGAAAGCAAACTTCAACAAGATATTCAAAATGCTAGGAAAATAATTGAACGAATTGGAGAAAATAGGATTTTATACTTAGATTCAAGTATTTATTCCCATCGTTGTGTTTCTAGTGAATTTTTTGTAGATATAGATATTTTAAGTAATGATATTAGCGAGAAAAAACAATGCACACGCTTTTCCAGTCATATTTCATGCTATTTCGATACCGAACTAAAAGAAATTATAAATGAATATATCAACCTAAGAAGCTACATACAAGTTCCGGAATGGGAGCCTAGATACAATGACGATAATGGAAAATCAGCGTGGTATTTCAATAAGAAAGCTGAAAGTTTTTATCCATCAGGAGAGCATTTTCCCGCTAACTATCCGAAACATTTAGAAGAAGCTGCTAAAATAGCTGACAAAATAAAAATAAGATTTTTAAGATTCCAAGCATTAACTGAGCTTCATTACATAGAAACAATTTTTCACAAATGGACCGTAGCTAAATTATATAAAAAACATAACTTGACCGTATAAATAATGTTCAAAAGATCAAAAATTTAGAAATAATTAAATTCATGAAATTGCTAAATCAATATCTAGCCTATTTTAATCAACGGAAGTTTCAATGAAATCAGTTATCCAAGACCTACAATCGCGTGGCTTAATCGCCCAAACTACCGACATCGAAGCCTTAGACGCTTTGTTGAACGAACAAAAAATTTCCCTCTATTGCGGTTTTGACCCGACAGCAGACAGCCTGCACATCGGCCACTTGCTGCCTGTATTGGCATTGCGCCGTTTCCAACAAGCCGGCCATACGCCGATTGCTTTGGTGGGCGGCGCGACCGGCATGATTGGCGACCCAAGCTTTAAAGCCGCCGAACGCAGCTTGAATTCTGCCGAAACCGTTGCCGGTTGGGTTGAAAGCATCCGCAACCAACTGACCCCTTTCTTAAGCTTTGATGGCGACAATGCGGCCATTATGGCCAATAATGCCGACTGGTTCGGCAGCATGAACTGCCTCGACTTCCTGCGCGACATCGGCAAGCATTTCTCCGTCAACGCCATGCTGAACAAGGAATCTGTCAAACAGCGTATCGAGCGCGACGATGTGGGTATTTCCTTCACCGAATTCGCCTATTCCCTGCTGCAAGGCTACGACTTTGCCGAATTGAACAAACGCCACGGCGCGGTTTTGGAAATCGGCGGTTCCGACCAATGGGGCAACATCACTGCCGGTATCGACTTGACCCGCCGTCTGCACCAAAAACAAGTATTCGGCCTGACCCTGCCTTTGGTAACCAAATCAGATGGCACCAAATTCGGCAAAACCGAAGGTGGCGCAGTATGGTTGAACGCGAAGAAAACTTCTCCGTATCAGTTCTACCAATTCTGGCTGAAAGTGGCCGATGCCGATGTGTATAAATTCCTGAAATACTTTACCTTCCTGTCTATCGAAGAAATCGACGCCATCGAAGCCAAAGACAAAGCCAGCGGCACCAAACCTGAAGCGCAACGCATTCTTGCAGAGGAAATGACCCGCTTGATTCACGGCGAAGAAGCCCTTGCCGCCGCCCAACGCATTTCTGAAAGCCTGTTTGCCGAAGACCAAAGCCATCTCACCGAAAGCGACTTCGAGCAGCTGGCACTCGACGGCCTGCCGACTTTTGAAGTTTCCGAGAGCCTCAACGTGGTGGAAACTTTGGTGAAAACCGGTTTGGCGTCTTCCAACAAAGAAGCGCGCGGCTTTGTCAACAGCAAAGCGGTTTTGCTCAACGGCAAACCTGCCGAAGCCAACAATCCGAACCATGCCGCTGAAAAACCTGACGATGCCTATATACTGACCGACGAACACAAACGTTTCGGCAAATACACCATCGTCCGCCGCGGCAAACGCAACCACGCTTTATTGGTTTGGAAATAATCTTTAAACATTAAACGCATCGTTTAAAACAATCATGCCGTCTGAAATCAGCCCTCGCTTTTTTTCAGACGGCATTTTATATTGATGATATTCAGTTTTCCCAAAAAGAAAGGGCAGGTTTTACACCTGCCCTCCTATTAAATAATCTAATTTTTTAAGCAACTTTTATCGCGCGATTACTGCAAACGCTCATTCTCTTGACGGACGGCATTCACCACGTCCGCACCAAACAAAGCGTTGACATCGGTTTCATCAAACACATATTTGCTATGGCAGAAATCGCAGTCAATTTGAATGCTGCCTTGCTCCGCCACCACGCCGCCGACTTCCTGACCGCCAAGCATCAACAGCATATCGCTGACTTTGCCGCGGGAACAGGTGCAGGCAAATTCAATGGCTTCCGGTTCAAAAACGCGGGGCGGGGTTTCATGGTAAAGGCGGTAAAGGGCGTGATGAGCGTCCAAACCGGTCAATTCTTGCGGAGTAAGCGTTTGCGCAAGCGTGGTCACATGTTCCCACGCGGCATCATCCAATTCTTCTTCCGGCAGACGTTGCAGCAATAATGCGCCTGCGGCGTGGTCATCGGCGGCAAGCGTAATATAAGTATCGAGCTGCTCGGAACGTTTCATATAGTTGACCAGCATTTGCGCAATGCTGTCGCCTTCCAGTGGGACAACACCTTGCCAAGGGTCGGCATCTTTAGGCTGATGGGTTAAAACGAACACGCTGTTTTCGCCCAACAGCGCAGTCAGGCTTTCGTCATCACGGATTTCAGCGGTTTCGTCCCAACGGGCAGTAGCGCGGACAGTATTTTCAGAAGTCGCTTCCACCACCAACATTTTCAGACGGCCCTGACCTTGAACCTGAACAATCAGCGTGCCTTCGTTTTTAAGGTTGGCAGACAATAAAGATCCGGCGGCCAGCAACTCGCCCAAAGCGCGGCGGATGGCGACAGGATAATGTTTTTGGTTGACGATGTGTTGCCAAACCTTTTCAAGGCGGATGTGCATACCGCGGATGGGCATATCGTCAAAGATAAAGCGTGTACGGATATCGCTGTGATTTTGTGTCATGTCAGTCTCTGAAAATAAATCAATGAATGCCGCTTATATGGTTGCAGCGGCGGATAAATCAAGCGAAACCGCGCCCGATGTTTTTCTAGTTCGTTTGGAAACAAGGGTTTAACGCAAAATAACAGCAGTTTTTTTGCCAAAAAGACAGTTTTTTAATACAATCAAGCAGATAACAAGAGAATGATACGGGATAACATCTCAGAAACCGGCAATGTGCCTGCAATCGGCAGGGAATGCCTTCTGAAACGGAAGTTTGTACAATGAATTTTTTACTCCGGCTCGCAGCAGTTTGGACTTCGGTCGCCATGCTCGCGAGCGTCAATTTTTCTTACGCTGATGATTTGGAAAACCTGATTACCACCCGTCAGCGTGTTTTAAACCAGTTCAACGACAATGCCAATGTTTACGGCAATACGCGTCAGGCAACCCCTGTCCATCCCACCAATACCTATTCTGCCGCAAGCAACAATACGCGCGCACCTTCGGGCAACGCAGATGAGTTAATCGGCAGCGCCATGGGCTTGCTCGGCGTGGCCTACCGCTACGGCGGCACATCGGCTTCCACCGGCTTTGACTGCAGCGGCTTTATGCAACACATCTTTAAACGCGCCATGGGCCTGAACCTGCCGCGCACTTCTGCCGAACAAGCGCAAATGGGCGTTGCCGTGAGCCGTTCCGAATTACAGCCGGGCGACATGGTCTTTTTCCGCACCATGGGTCGCGGCCGTATTTCCCACGTCGGCCTCTACATCGGCAACAACAATTTCATTCACGCACCGAGGACGGGCAAACGTATCGAAATTACCAGCCTCGGCCACAAATATTGGAGCGCGAAATACGCCTTCGGCCGCCGTGTAAAGAAAAACGACCCTTCCCGTTTCTTAAACTGAGGTGAGCTATGGCAATGCCGCAAATGCCCAAATGGTATGACGACGACGGTCAGATTGTTTCCTGCACCGAAAAAGTCAAAGTCATGACCGAAAACTTGAACGAACTGTACCAAATAGCGCAGGACGCCTTTGAAGACGCCCTGCTGATGGGTTGCTCCGAAAAACAGTTGCGCGAATACTTCCGCGACTTAATGGCCGGGCTGGAAAACCCTTATCAAAAAAACGGTTAGTTATTCAATCCATACAAAAAAAGGCCGTCTGAAAGTTTCTCAGACGGCCTTTTTTTATCGGGCATATCCCCTACCCTATTGCTAACATTCCACCACGCGCACGGATACAGGTATGGCTTTTTTCTGCAAGGTAATGGCCAAGCCTGCGAGCGAGGTTTCTTTATAGGTTGCCTTCATATCGCGGCCGGTTTGCAACATGGTTTGAATCACTTCATCAAGTGAGACTTTTTTGTCTATGCCATCTTCCAAAAGCGCGAGGGTGGCGAGCTTGAGGGCTTTTTCGGCGGCGATGCCGTTGCGCTCGATACAGGGGATTTGCACCAAGCCGCCGACAGGGTCGCAGGTCAAGCCCAAGTGGTGTTCCATCGCCATTTCGGCGGCGTTTTCCACTTGTTTCGGGGTACCGCCGATAACTTCGGCGTATGCACCTGCTGCCATAGAACATGCCACGCCGACTTCGCCTTGGCAACCAACGTCCGCACCGGAAATCGACGCATTGGTTTTGTACAAAATACCGATGGCGCCGGCAGTCAGCAGGAAGTCCTCTACACGCGATTGGTTGGCGTGCGGATTAAATTTGCGGAAATAGTGTAAGACGGCAGGAATAATGCCTGCCGCGCCGTTGGTCGGTGCGGTTACGACGCGGCCGCCAGCGGCGTTTTCTTCATTGACCGCCATGGCGTACACCATCGGCCAAAGTTGGGTATTGACGATTTCGCTCTCGCGTAGGACTTTGAGTTTAGCTGCCAACTGCGGCGCGCGGCGGCGCACATTCAAGCCGCCCGGCAATTGCCCTTCCGCACCCAAGCCGCGCTTGATGCAGTTTTCCATCACATCGGCCACGGCAGCCACACGGCGGCGCACTTCCACTTCATCGCAACCTGCCAACGCTGCTTCATTGGCCAACACGACTTCGGAAATATTCAACTGGTTCAGACGGCATTGTGCCAGCAACTCATCACAGTTTTTGTATGGATACGGCACATCGGCATTTTCCTGCGCCTCTTGTGCAAACCCTTCGTCTGTAACGACAAAACCGCCGCCGACCGAATAATAGATCTGCTCTTTCAGCTTCAGGCCGTCTGAATGGTAGGCGATAAAGTTCAAACCGTTCGGATGTTTGGGCAACACTTTGTCGCCGCGGATATCCAAATCTTTTTCAGGATTGAAGGCCATTTCACGGCCGTTGAGTTTTAAAACGTGCTGCGTGCGGATACGTTCCAAGCGTTGAGGGATGTCCGCAAGCGGGATATCGTGCGGCAGGCTGCCTTCCAAACCGAGCAATAATGCGTCGAATGTGCCGTGTCCGATACCGGTCAAAGCAAGTGAACCGTACACTTCAATGACAATGCGCGCCACTTGTGTATCCAAGTTTTCGGCATTCAGCAAATCAGCAAAAGCGGCCGCGGCCTTCATCGGGCCGACGGTGTGCGAGCTGGACGGGCCGATGCCGATTTTGAAAATATCAAAGATGCTGATCATAATTTTCCTATTATTGTGTGTGCGGGCTGTGTTTTTCAGACGGCCTTAAGGCCTAAAGAGGAATCTTGTGCGCCGCTTGCCAATGCAAGTACCAAATGTCCGACAGTCATCAAAGGATCACCTGCTTCCGGCGAGGTGTATTTCAGCATCAGCGGTTTTTTACGCAAGGGTTCGTAATGGCTGACTTTACAATGCGGGTCTTCCAAACTTGTAGAACCGGCGCGGTATCTGTATGCCAACAGCCGTAAATCGTTCAAGTCCATCTTCATGCCGTTGTCCAGCAATTCGCGCAACTGGTTTTCCCAGGCAATATCGTTGCTTCCGTCTTTAATGGCAATCAAGATGGACTTTTCGAGGATTTTTTTGATGTGCTGGTTCAAGGAGCGGATTGGGAAATGCCCCAGCCACAACAAATCGGTCTCCGCAAATTGGGCGGAAAACTGCTCGATAAACCAGGAATGTAAACCTCGATAATCCGGCGAATGAAACAGGGTTGATTTAACCTTGTTGCCATCTTTATCCAACATGTAATGGCAGCCGATAATCACGCTGCAAGATTCGGCAGCCCATCTAGGAATAATGACTTTGGGGGTAAAGAGCGTTTCGAGGCGTTGCTCGGTAAATTGAGTGGTGAAATCGGGATTGTATTGCAACGATGTCGGCAAATAGCCGCGCCAAAGGTACATGCCGATCCTGTTTTCGCCGATGACATCCAAAAGTTGTTCCAGCATGATACGGCTAGGACATGAAATAAATTCGTCCGCATCCAGCGGAAAAACGAAATCTATCGCTTCATCTTTTGCTACAAGCTGCTTCATAAGCAGGTTTACCAATTGCTCTTGATTGTACTTGAGCGCTTGATATTGATAGATAAATATCGGCAAACCTTCTTCTTTCAATTGAATCAGGATTTCCCTTGTTCCATCGCTGCTGCCGTGATCGATGATGTGCATTTCATCCATCAGCTCGAGATTATGACGGACAAACGATTCGATAACGTCGTTTTCGTTGCGCACCATGCTGATGCTGATTAGTTTTTTTCCCATAAATTATGCAATGTATTGATAGGTTTTAATCATTTTTCAGACGGCCTTAATCCAGCCGGCAATGCGTTTTTCAATCGCTTCGGCACTCAAACCCAAGTCGTCCAGCAGTTTTTTCGGGTCGCCGTGTTCGGTAACTTTGTCTTCTACACCCAACAGCAACACCGGTTTGCAGATGCCGTGTTTCGCCAACACTTCCAACACCGCGCTGCCTGCGCCGCCTTGTTCGGCATTCTCTTCAGCGGTAACGATGTAGTCATGGCTTCGGGCAAGACGGACGATCAGTTCTTCATCTATCGGTTTGACAAAGCGCATGTCGGCAACGGTCGCGTTCAGCTTGTCGGCGGCGGTCAATGATGGGGCAACCATGCTGCCAAAGGCGATAATGGCAATTTTCTCGCCTTCGCGACGGATGATGCCTTTACCGATTTCAACGGTTTCCAGGCCGTCTGAAACGGTTGCGCCCGTGCCTGTACCGCGCGGATAACGGACGGCAGACGGCGAATTTGCCTGATAGCAGGTTGAGAGCAGCAGGCGGCATTCGTTTTCGTCGCTTGGTGCGGCAATAATCATATTCGGCACGCAACGCAAAAAGCTCAAGTCGTACAAACCGGCATGGGTCGGGCCGTCTGCACCGACAATACCTGCACGGTCGATGGCGAACAAAACAGGTAGGTTTTGCAAAGCAACGTCATGTACCAACTGGTCGTAAGCGCGTTGCAGGAAAGTGGAGTAAATCGCCACGACGGGCTTGATGCCTTCGCATGCCAAACCGCCGGCAAAGGTAACGGCGTGTTGCTCGGCGATGCCGACGTCGAAATAGCGGTCGGGGAATTGCTGTTCAAACTCAACCAAGCCACTGCCCTCGCGCATGGCAGGCGTGATGGCAACCAAACGCTCGTCAGCCGCTGCTTGGTCGCACAGCCATTGGCCGAACACTTGCGTATAAGTCGGTTTAGCCGCTGCAGGTTTCACTTCCGGGGCAGGCACTTCGCTCGGCAGCTTGGCGACAGCGTGGTATTTGACAGGGTCGTTTTCGGCGAATTTGTAGCCATTGCCTTTTTTGGTGATGACGTGCAGCAACTGAGGGCCTTTGCGGCCGCGCAAGTCTTTCAATACATCCACCAAATTTTCAACATTGTGGCCGTCCACCGGGCCGGTATAACGGAAACCGAAGTTTTCAAACAAAGACAGCGACTGTTTGGCGTGTTCCGCTTCGCCTGCCAAGGTTTTGATTTTATTTTCGACTTTTTGGGCAAGCTCCATCGCGCCGGGCAATTTGTCCAACACTTTGCTCGATTGGGCTTTGATGGTACTTAACAGTCCATGCATATCGCGCACGACGTTGCTGGCGAGGTATTTCGGCAACGCGCCGACATTGGGGGAAATCGACATTTCGTTGTCGTTGAGGATGACCAGCAAATCGACATCCATATCGCCTGCGCAGTTCAAGGCTTCAAACGCCTGACCCGCCGTCATGGCTCCGTCGCCGATGATGGCAACGCTGCGGCGGTTGTTGCCCAACTGTTTGTCCGCAACGGCCATACCCAATGCCGCGCCGATGGATGTGGAAGAATGCCCCACGCCGAAGGCGTCGTATTCAGACTCGCTGCGTTTCGGAAAACCGGCCAAACCGCCGTATTGGCGCATGGTGTGCATTTGATTTTTGCGGCCGGTGAGGATTTTGTGCGGATAGCTTTGATGACCGACATCCCAAACCAAATGGTCTTCGGGCGTGTCGTACACATAATGCAGGGCCACCGTCAGCTCGACCGCGCCCAAGTTACTGGCGAAATGGCCGCCCGTCTTACCGACGGAATCCAACAGAAATTCGCGCAATTCGGCGGCGACTTGCGGCAGCTGTTTTTTCTCCAGACGGCGCAAATCCTGAGGCGTATCGATAATGTCGAGCAAAGGGCTTGGGTTCATGATTTTTGGCGGTGATTTTTTGTGTAACGGACGATTATATCAAGAGATTGCACAACTTGTTACAAATGCTTTCAGACGGCCCGAACCTTTATCCTTTATAATACTGCCAACTGAAAACACAAGGCCGTCTGAAATGACCCAAAACGCAAACAATCTCTGCTGGCTCGATATGGAAATGACCGGCCTCAACCCGGAACACGACCGCATTATCGAAGTCGCCATGATCATTACCGATTCCGATTTGAACGTACTGGCGCAATCGGACGTTTACGTTATCCATCAAAGCGACGAGTTGCTCGACGGCATGGATGAGTGGAACACCGCCACCCACGGCCGTACCGGCCTGACCCAACGCGTGCGCGAATCCAGTCTAACCGAAGCCGAAGTCGAGCAAAACCTGTTGGACTTCATGTCCGCATGGATACCCGAAAAATCCACGCCCATGTGTGGCAACTCCATCCATCAAGACCGCCGCTTCATGGTTAAATACATGCCGCGCTTAGAAGCCTATTTCCACTACCGCAACTTGGACGTATCCACGCTGAAAGAATTGGCCAAACGCTGGAATCCGGCCGTCGCCAAAAGCGTGGTCAAACGCGGTTCGCACAAGGCATTGGACGACATCCTCGAAAGCATCGAAGAAATGCGCCATTATCGCGAGCATTTCCTCAAACTCCCTTCCGAACAATAATCCCAAGGTCGTCTGAAACAGGTTTTACACCGTTCAGACGGCCTCATCAGCTTCCCTCATCTCATGAAAATCACCAAAATTTTTACCTTCGATTCCTCGCACATGCTCGACGGGCATGACGGCAAATGCCAAAACCTGCACGGCCACACCTACAAACTCGAAATCACTGTCTCCGCGCCCGTTATCCAAGGCGGCGCAAAAGACGGCATGGTGATGGACTTTACCGACCTGAAATCCATCGTCAAACAACACATCAACGACCCGTTCGACCATGCCTTCATCTATCACGGCAACAACGAACGCGAAAGCCAAATCGCCGCGCTTTTGGAAGGCTGGAACATGAAAACCCTGCGCCTGCCCTGCCGCACCACCGCCGAAAACATGAGCGTAGAAATGTATGGCCGTCTGAAAAACGCCGGTGTCAAAGTGTGCAGCGTGAAACTATGGGAAACGCCGACCTCGTATGCGGAATATGAAGGGGAATAAACCGGCATTTTGTATTTTTTCAGACGGCCTGTTCCCCCAACATATCCATACGCTAAACATCAAAAGGAATCTTCATGAAAATCATCTCCACCCTCCTCGTCCTTTTCGTCGCTGTCGAACACTTCTACATCGCCTGGCTCGAAATGACGCAAATCCCAAGCGAAAAAGCGTCAGAGCTGTTCAACATGCCTTACGAATTTATGGAACAAAAACGCGTACAAACCCTGTTTTCCAACCAAGGCCTGTACAACGGCTTCCTCGCCATCGGCTTGGTATGGGCGCGCTTTGCCGCACCCGACAACGCGGTTTACGGCGCGACCATCCTGTTCCTCGGCTTCGTCCTCATCGCCGCCGCATGGGGCGCGTTTTCATCCGGCAACAAAAGCATTTTGCTCAAACAAGGCTTGCCGGCATTTTTGGCCGCAGCAGCCGTCATTGCCGCTTAAGCACACCCAGCCATTCTTTCCTATTGAACTGACAGAAAGAATGGCTGCCTCAACCGATTTCTCAAAACGCTTCACCACAACGATTCAATCCCACACACCCGACATTCATGACCATTCACATCACGCCGAACAATCCCCAATACCGCATTGTCGAAATCTTTGAAAGCCTGCAAGGCGAAGGCTGGAATACAGGCATGCCCGCCGTTTTCATCCGTTTGGGCAAATGCAATCTCGCGTGCAGCTGGTGCGATACCGACTACCTTAAATTCGGCATGATGAGCCTGTCCGATATTTTAGGCCGTCTGAAAACCTACACGGCGCGCAACATCATCATTACCGGCGGCGAACCTACCATCCAACCGCATTTGGATACCCTGCTCAATGCACTCAAAGCCGAAGGCTATTTTCTGTGTATCGAAACCAACGGCCTCAACCCCGCGCCGCCGCAAATCGACTACGTTGCCACCAGTCCCAAAGCCTGTTACGCCGCTAAATACGAAAAAAGTTGCATCGAGAAAGCAGACGAAGTGCGCATTGTCGCCGACGGTGATGTCATTTCGTTTTGCCAAGAGATGGAACGCAAAATCCGCGCCCGACATTACTATCTTTCCCCCTGCGAACAAGACGGCGCAATGAATATCTACGACACCATCCGCCAAATCGGCGTGTTAAACAGCCGAGCCGACGCCCCCGTCCATTGGCAACTGAGCGTACAAACGCATAAATGGGCAGGAATAGAATAATTCGTTTGAAATCAATTAAAAACAAAACCTTTACAAAATATTTAATGTAAATACCATTCCATATTCGACCAAATGCACTACTGGCAATGCTCTCAGGCTGTCTGAAAACCCTATTTCAGACGGCCTTTTTTATTACAAACCCCTTGACCGATTACATAAGATTACGTAAAGTGTGCAACAGTTTTCATAAATTGGTAAAACCAATTTACCTGATAACTGATTGCATCTAAAAAGGTGGCAATCCTTATTCGAAAAACATCTATTACTCAACACATCGCATCAAACCGCCATTGATTGACGGTTATGATGCCCGTTGCCCCGAGGATAATCCCATGGCTCTCTTTCTCAGTATTTTTCCCATCGTGCTGCTGATCTGGCTGATGGTTAAGAAAAACAGTATGCCGTCCTACGTCGCGCTGCCGATTACCGCCGCGCTGATTTATGCCATCAAACTGTTTTATTTCGGCGACAACGCCATGTTGCTCAACGCAACAGCCGCGTCCGGCCTCGTCTCTACCCTGACCCCGATTACCGTGATTTTCGGTGCCATTATGTTCAACCGCATGATGGAAACCACCGGCTGTATCGACGTCATCCGCAAATGGCTGGCCACCATCAGCCCGAACCCGATTGCCCAATTGATGATCATCGGCTGGTCTTTCGCCTTTATGATTGAAGGCGCGTCCGGTTTCGGTACGCCTGCCGCCATTGCCGCGCCAATCCTGATGAGCTTGGGCTTCAACCCGTTAAAAGTAGCCATCTTCGCTTTGGTGATGAACTCCGTACCTGTTTCCTTCGGTGCAGTAGGTACTCCGACTTGGTTCGGCTTTGCGCCTTTGGGCTTGGATCAAAAGAGCATTATGGAAATCGGTATGCAAACCGGCGTCATGCACTTCTTTGCTGGTTTCATCATCCCCGTCATCGGCTTGAGCTTCATCGTACCTTGGGCTGAAATCCGTAAAAACCTGGGCTTTATCGGTATCGCCGTATTCTCCTGTACCCTTCCTTACGTTGCATTGGCGATGGTCAATGAAGAATTCCCATCTCTGGTTGCCGGCGCAATCGGCCTGATGGTGTCCGTATTCGCAGCAAACCGCGGCTGGGGCTTGAGCAAAGATTACGCCAAAGACCCGAATGCAGAAAAAGTACCTTTCGCACAAGTTGCCAAAGCACTGGCTCCTTTGGGTATGCTGATCGGCATGCTGGTGGTAACCCGTATCAAACAGTTGGGCATCAAAGGCCTGCTGACCAGTAAAGAAGAATGGTTCAGCTTCCAACTGCCGTTTGACTTATCCAAAATTACCGTCAGCGACTCCCTGACCATTACCTTCGGCAACATCTTCGGCCAAGGCGTGAACGCTTCCTACCAAACCCTCTACGTTCCGGCTTGGATTCCGTTTGTCTTCACCGTTTGGATCTGCATCCTGCTGTACCAAACCAAATTCAAAGATGCATGGTCTTTCTACGCGGCAACCTTCAACCAAACCAAAAAACCTCTGCTTGCCCTGATGGGTGCGCTGATTATGGTTCAGCTGATGATGGTTGGCGGCGATGACTCCATGGTGAAAATCATCGGTAAAGAGTTTGCCGCGATGGCAGGCGAACACTGGGTGTACTTCTCCCCTTACCTTGGCGCAATCGGTGCATTCTTCTCCGGTTCCAACACTGTATCCAACCTGACTTTTGGTCCGATTCAACAACAAATCGCGCTTGATACCGGCCTGTCCGTTACCCTCATCCTCGCCCTGCAATCCGTCGGCGGCGCAATGGGTAACATGGTCTGCATCAACAACATCATCGCCGTATGCAGCGTGTTGAACGTGAACAACGCCGAAGGTGCCATCATCAAGAAAACTGTCATCCCAATGACCATCTACGGCATCATCGCCGTGACTGTGGCTGCAATTTTCTTTTTGTAAACCGCTTCATATCAAAGGCCGTCTGAATATTCAGACGGCCTTTTTTGTATTCTTTCGCTATATTTCTTAAAGAATCATTAATGTATATATTCCGCAACAACCCACATAACTACTTTGCAACACCAAATTACAAACAACTTTCTATTAATAAACAATCGGGTAATCATAAGTAAACACTGTTTTGCAATTTACCTAATTGCCACTACCGACAAAACGCCTAAAATACGCTTCATCTGCAAACGGAAACCCTTTCTCACTTTGCAAGATAACACACAACCCTCATATGGAGCTTAGATCATGAAATTACTTTCTGTTATCACTGCAGCCGCATTGGCTACTGTTTCCTTCTCTGCTGCCGCTGCACCTGCCGGCTTCGTTTCTTACCGTTGTGACGGTGGCAAATCACTAAACGTGATGTACGGCTTTGACCGTAGCGGCCGTGCAGTTACTGCTGACGTAAACGCCGGTGGCAAAAAAGCCTCTTTGGTTGTCGACAAAAAACGTTCTGACAGCACTGGCACTACTTTCACCAACCGTCGCGGCTATGTAATGTCTGCCGGTTTCATCGACAAAAACACCCACACTACTTCTGAAGTAGTTGGCGTGAACGCCCCTAACGGCTCATTCCTGGTGAAAAACTGCGAACCACGTCCACGTTAATCCCAGTCTTCCTATTTAGCCGAATCATCCCGGTTTGATAGAAAGGCCGTCTGAAAAACAATTTTCAGACGGCCTTTTGATTCAAGCCTATAAAAAAGAGCGTGTACCCTACACGCTCTTTTTGTTTGTTTTCCGAATCAAATACGCATCGGCATTACGATGTATTTGAAGTTCGGATTGTTTGGCACGGTAAACAGCGTTGAACGGTTAGCATCGCCGAAAGCAAGCTGCATATCGTCGGAGTGGATGTTACGCAACACGTCCATCAAGTAGCCGATGTTGAAACCGACTTCCAGTTCTCCGCCTTGGTAAGCGATTTCCAGCTCTTCGCGCGCTTCTTCCTGCTCGTTGTTGCTACATACGACACTCAGCAAACCAGGCTGCAGAAACAGTCGTGCGCCGCGGAATTTTTCATTGGCAAGAATGGCGGCACGTTCAAGCGCACCCAAAAGCTGGGTACGGGACACGAGGAAAATCTTGTCGTTATCCAAAGGAATCACGCGGTTAAAGTCAGGGAACTTGCCGTCGATGACTTTGCTGACAATAGTCGTGCCATTGCATTGGAAGCGTACTTGATTGTCCAAAAGCTCAACGGTGATGGACTCGGACGGATTGTTCAACAGCTTGAAGAGCTCCAATACCGTTTTGCGCGGCAGGATCACTTCCGTTTTCGGCAGTTCTGCCTCAATTTGGCTGGCCGCATAAGCAAGGCGGTGGCCGTCGGTTGCAACAAGGCGCAATTGGTTTCCTTCAACCTGCATCAGCAAGCCGTTGAGGTAATAGCGGATATCTTGAACCGCCATGCTGTATTGCACTTGCGAAAGCATGGTTTTGAAGGTTTCTTGAGTCAGCGAGAAAGTCGCGCTGACGTCGCTGCCGACGTTCATCAACGGAAAGTCTTCAGCAGGCAGGGTTTGCAGGGCAAAACGGGATTTGCCCGCGCGCAAAGTCAAACGGTTGTCCGCCCAATCCAGTGACACCAACGCACTGTCAGGCAGGGCGCGCAAAATGTCTTGGAATTTTTTAGCGTTGGTCGTAATGCGGAAATCGCCTGCCTGACTTTCAGGGCCGGCGGTATTGATTTGGATTTCCAAGTCGGTTGCCAAAAGTTTGGTTTGTCCGTCTTTGCTTTCCAGCAACACATTGGACAAAATCGGCAGAGTATGGCGACGTTCGACAATACCGGTAACGGCTTGCAACGGCTTGAGCAGACTGTCGCGATCGGCTTGTAAAATCAGCATGTTCCATTCCTTTGAATTTGAAATCGGTTGATTTGGGTATTTTAAAATATTTTTTGTATTCAGACGGCCTCACATTGACATCAGGCCGTCTGAATATTGCATTGGGTCAGTTCTGAATCAAAATCAGCAGTTTTTCGTAGTCTTGTGCCAATTCGGGATCTTCTTCACGCAGTTTCGCCACCGCTTTGACACCGTGCATCACGGTCGTGTGGTCGCGGCCGCCAAAGGCATCGCCGATAGAAGGCAGGCTGAGCGTGGTCAGCTCTTTGGTCAGGCTCATGGCAACTTGGCGCGGACGGGCAATGTTGCGCGTACGTTTTTTGCCTAATATATCGCTGATTTTAATACGGTAGTATTTGGCTGTCGCATCGATGATGATGTCTGCGGTAATGACTTTGTGTTTTTCGGCAATAATATCCTGTAAAGCCGTACGCGCCAAATCCATGTCGATGACAGGACGATTCATAAAACGGCTGCTGGCGCTGACACGGTTGAACGCACCTTCCAGCTCACGCACATTGGAGCGGATCAGATTGGCGATAAACAGAGCGGCTTCGTCTTCGATACTGATACCGGCTGCTTCTGCCTTTTTCTGCAAAATCGCCACGCGCATTTCCAATTCGGGCGGTTCAAGTTCCAACGTCAAACCCCATGAGAAACGGGATTTGAGACGGTCGTCCATGCCCTCGATTTTGGCAGGCAATACGTCGCACGTCAGAATCAGCTGTTTTTTCTCGTTGTGGAAATGGTTGTACAGATAGAAGAATTCTTCCATCGTGCGGTCTTTGCCTTTGATGAACTGAATATCGTCGATAATCAGCAGGTCATATTGTTTGTATTGTTGCTTGAATACATCGTAAGTATTGTTGCGCACAGCCTTCATAAAGCTGCGGATATAGTCGTCCGAGTGCATATAGCGCACTTTGGCATCAGGACGGTTTTTCAACAATTCGTTGCCGATGGCCTGCACCAAGTGGGTTTTACCCAAACCAGTACTGCCGTATAAGAAAAACGGGTTGTAGCCCTGCCCCGGATTTTCAGCAATCGCTTGGGCGGCTGCGGCGGCAAGGCGGTTGCCCTTACCTTCCACCAAAGTTTCAAATGTATAGTCGCGCGACAGATTGGTCTGTTCGTAGCGCGCTTCTTCCGCATCGTGTTGTGCGTCGGTTTTGGCTTTGGCAACTGCTTTAGACTCAGCCGGAGCGGCAGTTTGCACTTGAGGCTCATGCGGCAGGTTTTTCATGCGTTGTGCCAAAATCTCGGCAGCCGTCATGGCAGTGGCAGGCTTGGAAACCGTTTCAGACGGCCTATCTTCTTCCATTGGCGCAGCAGTTTGCAAAGGCATTTGAACAGGCTCTACAAATTCTTCAACTTCAATGACTTCTTGCACTTGCACCGGCGCAACAGTCTGAGCCGCCATTTCATAATGCGTACCTACGCCCGGCTTAAACGCGAAAGCAGCCTGCTGAGGCACCAATTCGGCACGCACGGCGTCAATTTTGGCGGCAAACTGGCTTTTGAGCATATTGCAGGCAAATTGGTTTTTACCATACACCACCCATACGCCGTTTTCTTCGCTCACGGTCAAAGGCGCAATCCATTGCGCAAACTGCCCGGCAGGCAACATTTCGTGAAGGCGGCAAAGGCACAGCGGCCAAAATTCAGCTAACGTCATGAGATTAAGCTCGGAAAATGGAAGATTTGGGAAATACAAGAAGGCAGAGCAGACAGGCAATCCGATAAAAATCAAATTCTTACGATACTCCCGCTGCTTTCAGACGGCCTTGCGCACAGAGAAAAGCAAGGTTGGGCGATTATACCCATTCTGCTCTTTTTTATCCACAACCGCCGCAAAATTTTATCCACAAATTCTATCAATGCATAAAACCCGTTGTCACACTTTGGCCAACGAAAAGTTTTTATATTGATTGACAAAAGCGGCAAATTGGAGTGTAATTCACGGTTTAATTATCTACCAATTTTTAGGAAACATCATGAAACGCACTTATCAACCTTCCGTTACCAAACGCAAACGCACCCACGGCTTCTTGGTTCGCTCCAAAACTCGTGGTGGTCGCGCAGTATTGGCTGCCCGTCGCGCCAAAGGCCGCAAACGCTTGGCTGTATAATTTTGAATTACGGCTTCTCAAAGCAGTATCGCTTATTAAAAACGGATGATTTTTCATCCGTTTTTGCGTTGAAAAACCGACGCAGCCGCGATTTGCTGCAAGTCTCCCAGTCCGCAGACAACGCGCTCGGCCATCCGCGCCTTGGTTTGGTCGTCAGCAAAAAGACCGCCAAACGCGCCCATGACCGCAATTATATGAAGCGCGTCATCCGCGACTGGTTCAGGCTGAATCAACACCAGCTGCCGCCGCATGATTTTGTTGTGCGCGTGCGTCAGGCGTTTAATCGGGAAACTGCCCCGGAAGCTCGAAACCAACTTGCCCAGCTGATGAAAAAACGCTGATGAATACCCTGCTTTCCAAGCTCCTCCTTGCACTCATCCGCTTTTACCAATACTGCATCAGCCCCCTCATTCCGCCGCGCTGCCGCTATACCCCGACCTGTTCACAATACGCAGTCGAAGCCGTCAAAAAATACGGCGCATTCAAAGGCGGATGGCTGGCAATCAAACGCATCGCACGATGCCATCCTTTCGGCGGACACGGACATGACCCTGTTCCATAATGCTGCTGTCAACCATTTAAAGAACACGATTTCCTTTAATTTCCCGTCGGTTTCTATATAATGCCGTCTGAAGCAGTTTTCATCTCGATTACCTATCCGTCAATTCCAGGAATCTCTTATGGATTTTAAAAGACTAATGGCGTTTTTTGCCATTTCAGTGGCAATTTTTGCCGGCTGGGAACATTTTTTCCCCAGCCCCAAACCTAATCCGGCGCAACAAGCCGCGCAACAGCAAACGGCCGCTGCTCCGGCAAAAGCCGCTGCCGAAGCCGCGCTTGCTCCAGCCACCCCCATTACCGTTACCACAGACACGGTCAAAGCCGTCATCGATGAAAAAAGCGGCGATCTGCGCCAGCTGACCCTCTTGCAATACAAAGCAACCGGTGACGAACACAAACCTTTCGTCCTGTTTAACGACGGCAAGGAATACACCTACGTTGCCCAATCCGAGCTTTTGGACGCACAAGGTAACAACGTACTAAAAGGCATCAGCTTTACCGCTCCGCAAAAACAATACAGTTTGGAAGGCGACAAAGTTGAAGTCCGCCTGAGCGCACCTGAAACCAACGGCCTGAAAATCGACAAAGTTTATACTTTTACCAAAGGCAGCTACTTGGTTAACGTCCGTTTCGACATTACCAACAGCAAAGGCCAACCCGTCAACCTGAGCGCAGACTACCGCATCGTCCGCGACCACAGCGAACCTGAAGGCCAAGGCTACTTTACCCGCTCTTACGTCGGCCCGGTGGTTTACACCCCTGAAGGCGGCTTCCAAAAAGTCAGCTTCTCTGATTTGGACGACGATGCCAAATCCGGCAAATCCGAAGCCGAATACATCCGCAAAATGCCGACCGGCTGGCTCGGCATGATTGAACACCATTTCATGTCCACTTGGATTTTGCAGCCTAAAGACGGCCAAAGCGTTTGCGCCGCAGGCGACTGCCGTATCGACATCAAACGTCGCAACGACAACCTGTACAGCGCAAGCGTCAGCGTGCCTTTAGCCGCCATTCAAGCCGGCGCGAAAGCCGAAACCGCCATCAACCTGTATGCCGGTCCGCAAACCACTTCCGTTATCGCCAACATCGCCGACAAACTGCAACTGGCCAAAGACTACGGCAAAGTACACTGGTTCGCCTCCCCGCTCTTCTGGCTCTTGAACCAACTGCACAACATCATCGGCAACTGGGGCTGGGCAATCATCGTTTTGACCATCATCGTCAAAGCCGTGCTGTACCCGTTGACCAACGCCTCTTACCGCTCTATGGCAAAAATGCGTGCCGCTGCACCTAAATTGCAAGCTATCAAAGAGAAATACGGCGATGACCGCATGGCGCAACAACAAGCCATGATGCAGCTTTACAAAGACGAGAAAATCAATCCGCTGGGCGGCTGTCTGCCTATGCTGTTGCAAATCCCCGTCTTCATCGGTCTGTACTGGGCATTGTTCGCCTCCGTAGAATTGCGTCAAGCGCCTTGGTTGGGTTGGATTACCGACTTGAGCCGTCCGGATCCTTTCTACATCCTGCCTTTGATTATGGCGGCGACCATGTTTGCACAAACTTATCTGAATCCGCCGTCAACCGACCCTATGCAGGCGAAAATGATGAAAGTCATGCCTTTGATTTTCTCCATCATGTTCTTCTTCTTCCCTGCCGGTTTGGTTCTGTACTGGGTAGTCAACAACCTCTTGACCATCGCCCAACAATGGCACATCAACCGCAGCATCGAAAAACAACGCGCCCAAGGCGAAGTCGTTTCTTGATAAAAGCTTAGGCAACATAAAGGCCGTCTGTTGTTCAGACGGCCTTTTTTATTTCCTCAAACAAATACAGTTTGAGATTGAACCCAATCCAGTTTTAAGCGGCATGAAGCACAAAAATCGTCGGGCGTTTTTTCAAATTCGGCATTTCTTTTCTTTTCCGCCACTGCGCAATCGTTTGGCTGATGATTTCCTGTGTCGGTAAGGTTAAGTCCGTGGCCACGCATAATCGCGTTTCAGGATGCAGGTTTTCCACCGCATCAGCCAACAACGCATCGTTGCGATACGGCGTTTCGATAAACAGCTGCGTTTCATTCTGCTGGCGCGAACGTTGTTCCAAAGCCTTCAAACACTGAATCCGCTCATTTTTTTCAGACGGCAAATAACCCTTAAACGCAAAGTTCTGACCATTCGCACCCGAAGCCATCAGCGCCAGCAACAAACTGGACGGCCCGACCAAAGGTCGTACTTCAAAACCGTGTTTATGCGCCAACGCCACCAAATTCGCGCCCGGGTCGGCAACAGCCGGGCAACCTGCCTCACTGACAATACCCATACTGCGCCCTTCTTGCAAAGGTTTCAGCAATTCCGGCAAAGTCTTCAAATCCGTGTGTTCATTCAGCGTTTGCAGATTCAGCTCGCGGATAGGCGTAGTTACGCCCAAATGTTTCAAATGCGCGCGCGCTGTTTTTTCCGCTTCTACGACAAAATCCGTCAGCCCGACAATCGCCTGTTGTTCATGCGGCAACAGGCATGGCGTATCAGGCGCACCCAAAGGGGTAGGAATCAAATACAAAATCGGTTTCATTCTTGCAACTCCAAAAAATCTCAGGCCGTCTGAACACATTCAGACGGCCTCAAACTATAAAACTTCCACACCTTCGTTTTTCAAAAAATCAATCAGACGGAAAATCGGAAGGCCGATCAAAGCATTCGGGTCCGTACTTTCAATCCGCTCCAACAAAGCGGCGCCCAAACCCTCGCTTTTCGCCGCACCGGCGCAATAAACTGCATCCGGCTCGCGTTCCAAATATCGGCTGATTTGTTCCTGCGACAACTGGCGCATGGCAACCACCGTATGATCGACATGATGCTGAACCTTGCCCGTAGCAGTATTCAAAAGCACGATTGCGCTGTAAAATTCAATCCGTTTTCCGCTTAAGTTTTCCAGCATCTGTTGTGCATTTGCGACGTTCATCGGCTTACCCAATTGACGTCCTTCGCACCATGCCACTTGGTCTGCACCGATAATCAGCGCGGCAGGAAAAGCTGCCGCCAATGAACGGGCTTTGCCTTCCGCCAAACGCAGCGCCGTTTCGCCTGCATGTTCGCCCGCAATAGGCGTTTCGTCAAAATCAGGCGATGCCGTCTGAAAATCGATACCCAAACGGCGAAGCTGTCCGTAGCGGAAAACCGAACTCGACCCTAAAACCAAAGGCAGTTTTACTTCCATATTTTTACTTAAAAACATTGACGTTAGACTGCCAAAATTATATCATACTCCGTTTATGTCATACCCTAATTTGATTGACCCAGAAGTTTTCGCCGCCGAAGGGCAGAATCTGCAAGGCAGCTTCCTGCTCGAAGAATTGGATGAACGAGTCAGTTCGCACGATTATCCGGCCGACAAACAGACACGCGTGTCGTTTACGCTGCAAGGCGGTCGCGACCGGCTGCAACGTCTGTTTCTCGATTTAAACGTCAAAGCCGACATGCCCCTGATTTGCCAGCGTTGCATTACGCCCATGCCGTTTCTACTCGATGAAACCAGCCGTATCGTCCTGTTTGCCGATGAAGAGAGTTTGGACGAAGCCATGCTTACCGATGAAGAATTGGAAGGCATGCTGCTCGAAAAAGAGCTTGACGTGCGGACTCTGGTTGAAGACCAAATCCTGATGTCGCTCCCTTTCTCCCCTCGACACGAAGACTGCGGCAACAATGGAACACTGGACGAAGTCAATCGGGACAAACCAAACCCCTTCGCTGTTTTAGCAGGTTTGAAAAGCAGTTAATTAGGACACAGTTTATTTATCTAGGAGCTTGAAATGGCCGTTCAACAAAACAAAAAATCCCCTTCTAAACGCGGTATGCACCGTTCACACGACGCTCTGACTGCGCCTTCTCTGTCTGTTGACAGCGCAACCGGCGAAGTGCATCGTCCACACCACATTTCTCCAAACGGTATGTACCGTGGCCGTAAAGTGGTAAAAGCTAAAGGCGAATAATCCGTTCGTCTGACTGAAAAAGCCAGAATATTGCCATGCAATGACTGGCTTTTTTGCATTGCACCCTGTATTTTCCTCTTCGGAAGCACACCATGAAACGTAAAATCTGGTACACCTACGACGACATCCACCGCGTAATCAAAGGATTGGCGGAAAAAATCCAAAACTCCGGCACCAAATACGATGCCATGATTGCCATTGGCGGCGGCGGTTTTATCCCTGCCCGCATGTTGCGCTGCTTCTTGGAAATTCCGATTTACGCCGTCACCACAGCCTACTACGACAACGATCACGAAGGTCAAGTGACCGAGGAAGTGAAAAAAGTCCAATGGCTCGATCCCGTTCCCGATGTACTGAAAGGCAAAAACGTACTGGTTGTTGACGAAGTGGACGACAGCCGCGTTACCATGGAATTCTGCCTGAACGAATTGTTGAAAGAAGATTTCGGCACTATCGGCGTGGCAGTATTGCATGAAAAAATCAAAGCCAAAGTTGGCAAGATTCCCGAAGGCATCCCTTATTTCAGCGGCATCACCGTTGAAGACTGGTGGATCAACTATCCTTGGGACGCGCTGGACATCGACGAACACAACAAATTGGCCGCGCAAAACCAATAAATCTGGTACGACCATCGCAACAAGCCTTTTCATCTGATTTTCCATTTAATCTCCTGAAAATCGGATGAGTGTGCTTTTCCGATTGTTTGATGCCGTCTGAAACACACAAACCGGAGAACAACATGATTACACTGGCCGTAGATGCCATGGGCGGAGATGCAGGCCTTGCGATTACCGTCCCCGGTGCAGTGGATTTCCTGAAACAGCAATCCGACGTACATCTGATTATGGTCGGAGATGAAGCAGCAGTCCGCCAAGCATTAAGCTCGGCAGGCGCACCTATGGACCGCATTACTGTCTGCCATGCAGCGCAAGTCGTCGAAATGGATGAAGCACCGCAATCTGCGCTGAAAAATAAAAAAGAATCATCCATGCGCATCGCCATCAACCAAGTTAAAGAAGGCAACGCGCAAGCTGCCGTATCGGCAGGCAATACCGGCGCACTGATGGCGACCGCCCGATTCGTCCTCAAAACCATTCCCGGCATTGAGCGCCCTGCTATCGCCAAATTCCTGCCTTCCGACAGCGAACACGTTACTCTGGCTTTGGATTTGGGAGCTAACGTCGACTGTACGCCCGAACAACTGGTTCAATTTGCCATCATCGGCAGCGAGCTGGTACACGCGCTACACCCCGAAAAAGGTAGCCCGCGCGTCGCCCTCTTGAACGTCGGTACAGAAGACATCAAAGGTACGGATGCCGTCAAACAAACCTTTAAACTGTTGAGCAGCAGCAAACTCAACTTTATCGGCAATATCGAAAGCAACAGCGTTTTGTATGGCGAAGCCGATGTCGTTGTCGCAGACGGGTTTGTCGGCAACGTTATGCTCAAAACCATCGAAGGCGCGGTTAAATTCATGAGCGGCGCCATCCGTCGTGAATTCAAAAGCACCCTGTTCAACAAACTTGCCGCCATTGCCGCCCTGCCCGCACTCAAAGGTTTGAAAGGCAAACTGGATCCGCGCAAATTTAACGGCGCCATCCTGCTTGGTTTACGCGGTATTGTGATTAAGAGCCACGGTGGAACCGACGAAGTCGGCTTCCGTTATGCTTTGGAAGAAGCCTACCACGAAGCCAAATCCGCCGGCCTCGCTAAAATCGAACAAGGCGTAGCCACCCAGTTGGCTGCTTTGGAAGCCGCCAAAGCAGCAGCCGAACTGGAAGAAACCGCTACTCCAGCAACGGAAGCTTAAGGCTGATATACACAGGCCGTCTGAAACTCCAAAAAGTTCAGACGGCCTGTTTTTATCTTTAATCACCGACTTCATTCTTAATATTGGGAATTTTCCCATTTTCGCTTACAATACCCGACTATCTGAATCAACTCTCTAAAAAGGCCGTTCTCATGCAATATGCCAAAATTTCCGGTACAGGCAGCTACCTTCCTGCCAACCGCGTCAGCAATGACGACCTTGCCAAAAAAGTGGACACTTCCGACGAGTGGATTACCACGCGTACAGGTATCAAATTTCGCCATATTGCAGACGACAGCGAAAAAACCAGCGATTTGGCCGCCGAGTCAGCGCGCCGCGCCTTGGCAGATGCCGGTTTGCAGGCTGACGATATCGACCTGATTATCGTCGCCACAGCTACCCCCGATATGCAGTTCCCTTCTACGGCAACCATCGTGCAGCAAAAATTGGGCATTGCCAACGGCTGCCCTGCCTTTGACGTACAAGCCGTGTGCGCCGGTTTTATGTATGCCCTGACCACTGCCAATGCCTACATCAAAAGTGGCATGGCGAAAAACGCTTTGGTTATCGGCGCTGAAACCTTCAGCCGCATCGTCGATTGGAACGACCGCACCACCTGCGTCCTCTTTGGTGACGGTGCGGGCGCGGTTGTCTTAAGTGCATCTGACGAACCGGGCATTATCCATAGCAAACTCAAAGCCGACGGCAACTACCTCAACCTTTTGAACGTCCCGGGACAAATTGCCAACGGCCAGATTTGCGGTTCGCCCTACATCAGCATGGACGGCCCCGGCGTATTCAAGTTTGCCGTCAAAATGCTGTCCAAAATCGCAGATGACGTTATCGAAGAAGCCGGTTATACCACCAATCAAATCGATTGGCTTGTGCCGCACCAAGCCAATAAGCGCATTATCGACTCTACCGCCAAACACTTGGGCTTGAGCATGGACAAAGTGATCCTGACCGTCCAAGACCACGGCAACACGTCCGCTGCCTCTATTCCGCTGGCACTGGATGTCGGTATTAAAAACGGCCAAATCAAACGCGGACAAAACCTCTTGCTCGAAGGCATCGGCGGCGGTTTTGCCTGGGGTGCGGTCTTAGTAAAATACTAACGGTTGGGCCGTCTGAACATCCCTTTCAGACAGCCTATTCTGCTAAAACCCATGAAATCCCTAACGTTTGCACTCTGCATCAGCAGCCTGTTTTTAAGCATAACGGCTATAATATTGCCCAAACTGGCAATCGCCTATCTCGCACTGAGTGCATACGTTTTCCTGCTTTACTACCTAGACAAACAGCGCGCACGCAACCACGGCAGACGCATACCCGAAGCAAAATTGCACCTGCTCAATCTGCTTGGCGGCTGACCGGGCGGTTATTGCAGCAGCCTCGCATTCCGGCATAAAACCAGCAAACTCAGTTTTGTCCGCACCTTCCGACTGACCGCCGCAACCAATACTGTCGCCACCCTCCTTCTGCTGGCGGACACCCTCAAACATTCAAACCAATAAGGAATTACCATGTCTTTCGCATTCTTCTTTCCCGGACAAGGCTCACAAAGCCTAGGCATGATGAACGGCTTTGCCGAGCAAGCCATCGTTAAAGCCACATTTGACGAAGCTTCCGCCGTATTGGGTCAAGACCTGTGGGCAATGATTAACGGCGAAGATGCCGAATTAATCGGACAAACCGTCAACACCCAGCCCATCATGCTGGCTGCCGGCGTTGCCACCTACCGCGCCTACTTGGAAGCCGGCGGTAAAATCCCTTCCGTCGTTGCAGGCCACAGTCTCGGCGAATACACCGCCCTCGTCGCTGCCGGCGCATTGGATTTCGCAGACGCGGTCAAACTGGTTCGTCTGCGCGCCGAACTTATGCAATCTGCCGTACCGCAAGGCGTAGGCGCAATGGCCGCTATTTTGGGTTTGGAAGACGATCAAGTAAAAGCCATTTGTGCCGAAGCTGCACAAGGCAAAGTCGTTGAAGCCGTCAACTTCAACTCCCCAGGCCAAGTCGTGATTGCCGGCAATACAGCCGCAGTCGAACGCGCCATGGCTGCCGCCAAAGAAGCCGGAGCCAAACGCGCCCTGCCGCTGCCTGTTTCCGTTCCCTCACATTGCAGCCTCATGAAGCCTGCAGCGGAAAAACTTGCCGAAGCACTGAAAGACATCACCATCAAACAACCGCAAATCCGCGTCATTCATAACGCCGATGTTGCCTCTTATGATGATGCTGACAAAATCAAAGATGCCTTGGTACGCCAACTGTACAGCCCGGTACGCTGGACAGAAACCGTCAACGCACTTGTCTCCGAAGGCATCACTGAATCCGCCGAATGCGGCCCCGGCAAAGTCCTCGCAGGCCTCGCCAAACGCATCAATAAAGAAGCCGCGTGCAGCGCATTGACCAATGCCGATCAAGTGACTGCATTTATCGAAGCCCACTAAAACGTTTTCAGACGGCCTTATCCTGTCAGGCAAGGCCGTCTGAAAAATCAGCTCACTCCAATCCGAATACATTATGAAAAAAAACATTATTCTTGCCGTTCCCTACATGTACGGACTGGATCAATGTATCGAAAAAAATCTGCGTTTTCTTGGTTTTGATGTCATTAACCTGTGCTATGACGACCGAGATTCCTATTATCCGAACTTGGGCAGCAGACTCAAAAATCTCTACCACAAACACATCACCAAAGACGGCAACTATAAAAAATACCTCAAATACAGCCGCCACCTCGACGACATTCAACAAAAACTGGCCTTGTTAAATGGTAAAAAAGCCGATTATGCGCTCTGTATCCGTGCCAATATTTACCCCAAAGAAATCATCGCCACCATCCGCGAACACAGCAATGTTTGTGTGAATTATCAATGGGATGGCGTAGGTCGTTTTCCAGATATTATTGAATATTTGGATTATTTTGACCAATGCTGGGTTTTCGATCCCGACGATATTCAAAAATATCCACAATGCCGTTTCAAAGCCACCACCAATTTTTACTTTGACTTTCCCGTGGCAGAATATGCACCTACCAACAAACTCTACTTTTTAGGCGGCTACGAACTTAGACGCGAAGAACAAACCAAACGCTTTATCCAAGAAACCGAACGCCTCAACCTACCCTTGGATTTTCATATCTACTGTAAAGACGATAGGGCTGAAAAAGCCTTCGGACACAACGGCATCCGCTATCTTGACCGCAGCAGCATCCTCAGCTTTGAAGAAAACCTCAGCCAAGTACAAAGTTGCGGTGCGGTTGTCGATTTTGCACAATTCGAACATTACGGCTTATCATTCCGTATCTTCGATGCGTTGCGTTTCGATAAAAAACTGATCACCACCAACAAACATATCTTGGAGACCGACCTATACCACCCGGACCGTGTGTTCGTATGGGACGGCAGTAATTTAGACGCATTGCCTGAATTCTTGGCGCGCCCGTATCAGCAACCTGACCCTGAAATCAAAGCCTATTATTCGTTTACACAATGGCTAAACCGCCTGCTCGGCATTGATTAACCCTATTGCCTACGGCAGATACTTCTGCCTGACAAAATATTACATCGAATACATTATGAGTAAGAAAAAAGTCATTCTCGCCATGCCGGAACTCTTCAAAATCCACGAACTCATTATTGAGAACTTGGAGAAATGCGGATTTGAAGTGCTGTCCCTGACCTATGAAGAAAAAGAGTTCAAATACAAAAATGTATTTCAACGGCTGAAAAAAATCTGGTATCGAAATATTCTTGGACAAAAAGACTTCAAAAAACGGACCATGTTCCGCGCCGTAGAAGAACGCCTCAATACCCTGTTAAGCGAACATCCCGAACAAGCGGATTATTGCTTCATGATTTGGCTAGGCGCCTACCCGAAAGACTTCATCGCCAAGCTCAGAGCGCATTCAAAATTGATGGTGTACTACAACTGGGAAGCCCTGACCTTCTTAAAAGAAGACTTCGACAACATCGAATTTTTCGACAAATTTTACTTTTTCGATCCGTTTGACCAAGGCAAACACCCCGAATACGCCGAAAAACTCTTTCCAACCACCAGCTTCTACTTTGACAGCTTCAGGCCGTCTGAAAACCCGCAAAACAAAATCTTGTTTATCGGCTCGTACGCTGCCGACCGCAACAATGACATCCGTGCATTTTGCGAAGCTGCACGTTCAATCGGTTTAGAAATAGATTTCCGCTTGGCCAGTAAGAAAATTGAAGAAGAAAAAGCGGCTTTGGGCATTCCCGAGGTCGAGTTCTTCTCATTTGAAAACGCCCTCTCCTATCGTCAAAACTTAGAAGAAGCGGCCAAATCCTCCGTATTGGTAGATTTCCTCAACCGCAAGCACTACGGCCTCTCTTTGCGGATTTTCGAAGCGATTGGTTTGGACAAAAAACTGATTACGACCAATCCGACCATCGTACATTACGATTTTTATCACCCGAACAATATGTTCTACTGGAATGGAAGCAACCTTGACGAACTCAAAGCCTTCCTGACCTTGCCGTATGTACCGCTTGCCCCCGGCCTGAAGCACAAATACAGCTTCAGCAACTGGATCAGCTGCGCATTTGATATTGAACCGAATATCCCTATCGGATTGCCTGAAATCGATAGAGACGTTGTGGAGAATTTAAATGTTTGATAGAGAAAAATTAGTATTAGAAACTGCTCATATCCGCAAACGAGAATTCATTGAACAGCCGAGACATATTGTTTATGCAGCCGATCAAAACTATATCAAACACATCGGCACTGCGTTACTTTCTGTGCTGCAAAACAATACCAATCCAATACATTTTCATTTGTTAGTTAGTGGTTCAGAAGGTTATGATTTTAATATTTTCGATCAAATTGAAACATCAAATCAAAACTACGCAATAAGCGTTTACCATTTAAATACAGAATACTTTTCTACCCTGCAGACTACCCATTATTTTACTATCGCTATGTATTACCGTATGAGTATCCCTTGCTTATTAAAAGGTATTGCTCATACTGCGCTTTATTTAGATACTGATGTACTGTGCTTGGGCAACATTGATGATTTATTTGAAATCGACATTTCAAATTCTTTGATTGCTGCCGTACCTGATGCAATCTTATACAGAGCATATATAAAACAACTCAATCAATTTGGTTTTACAGATACTGAGCCTTATTTCAACTCTGGGGTCATTCTATTCAATATTGACAAATGGAATGATATGGCAATAGATAAAATTTTGTCTGAAAAAATGCAAGCCGTAGAAAAACAGAATTTTAAACTCTCCTGTCCAGACCAAGATATTTTGAATTTAGCCTGTATAGGTCATGTACACTGGCTTTCAGAAAACTTTAACTGGATACATTGGCATCAAAAATACAGTGAATTAATCGACAATCCCAACAATATCCGCTTAGTCCATTTTGTTGGTCATATCAAACCGTGGCATCAATTAGGCTTCCACCCTGCATATGATCAATATTTTAAGAATTCCCCATGGAATAACGGATATCTAGAACAACCTCTATCAACTTGGTTGCCCTTTCCAAATCCTAAAAGGAAATTTAGACAAGCAGCCAAACGGCTTTGGAAACAAGGACAAAAAAAGCAAGCATGGGCATACTACAGAGAATATTTATTACGAAGAATCAACAAACGACGGTATCAAGCACCCTCCCCAGGTAAATAAGGCCGTCTGAAACCATTTTTCCAATCGCAATTAAGGAATAAAACATGAGTACACAAGATTTAAGCGGCAAAATCGCTTTGGTAACCGGCGCATCGCGCGGTATTGGTGCGGCAATTGCCGATACTTTGGCTGCGGCCGGTGCAAAAGTTATCGGCACTGCCACTAGTGAGAGTGGCGCGGTTGCAATCGGCGAACGCTTGGCACAATGGGGTGGCGAAGGCCGTGCATTAAATTCTGCCGAACCTGAAACCATCGAAAATCTAATTGCCGACATCGAAAAAGAATTCGGCAAACTGGATATTCTGGTCAACAACGCCGGCATTACCCGCGACAACCTCCTAATGCGCATGAAAGAGGAAGAGTGGGACGACATCATGCAGGTCAACCTCAAATCTGTCTTCCGCGCCTCTAAAGCCGTATTGCGCGGCATGATGAAACAGCGTGCCGGCCGCATCATCAACATCACATCCGTTGTCGGCGTGATGGGCAATGCCGGCCAAACCAACTATGCAGCCGCAAAAGCAGGCTTAATCGGCTTCTCCAAATCTATGGCGCGTGAAGTCGGCAGCCGTGGCATTACCGTCAACTGCGTTGCCCCCGGCTTTATCGACACCGATATGACCCGCGCCCTACCGGAAGAAACCCGCAAAACCTTTGAAGCGCAAACTTCTTTGGGCAAATTCGGTGAAGCACAAGATATTGCCGATGCAGTCTTGTTCTTGGCTTCTGATCAGGCAAAATACATTACCGGTCAGACACTTCATGTCAACGGCGGCATGTTGATGCCTTAAACCATTTATTTAAAGGCCGTCTGAATATTTCAGACGGCCTTTTTTGTCAATCAAAACACTACTTTACATTCTATCTTGATATAATCTTAATAATCCGTTAGATAACGCTCGAAACAGTAAGTCCAAATAAGCATGATACGGGAAATCAAATCGCAGAAATGAAGTTCATTCTGTGCGTTTTTATTTGGGTTTGCTGTCGGTTTTCGACGTGTTTCAGACGGCCTATATAACAATAGCTACTCTTAACGAAAGGCCGCCCACTCTATGCACGAATTCTCCCTCGGACCCATTGTCATTGTCTTGTTGGTTTCCGTCATTACAGTTATCTGCTGTCGCAAGTTCAACATTCCTTCCATGCTCGGTTATCTTTTGGTCGGTTTTATTGCCGGTCCGGGTATGTTCAAACTGATTCCGCAAAGCCATGCCACCGACTATTTGGGCGAAATAGGCATTGTATTCTTGATGTTCAGCATCGGTCTCGAATTCTCCCTGCCCAAACTCAAAGCCATGCGCCGTCTCGTATTCGGCTTGGGCGGTTTGCAAGTCATCATTACCATGCTCTCGATTATGGGCATTTTGATGGCAATGGGCACGCCGTTTAACTGGGCGTTTGCCACTGCGGGCGCACTGACCATGTCGTCCACCGCCATCGTCAGCCGCATTCTGTCGGAGAAAACCGAGCTGGGTCAGCCACATGGACAAATGGCCATGGGTGTTTTGCTGATGCAAGATATTGCCGTGGTACCGCTGATGATTCTGATTCCGGCACTTGCTGGCGGCAGCGAAGGCAACTTGTGGGTAGAACTGGGCTTGGCCGGTTTGAAAATGTTGCTGACCTTGGGCATTTTGTTTGTTGTCGGCAGCCGTGTGATGTCGCGCTGGTTCAGACTGGTTGCCAAACGCAAATCGTCCGAACTCTTTATGATCAACGTTTTGCTGGTTACTTTGGGCGTGGCCTATCTGACGGAGCTTGAAGGCCTGTCTATGGCATTGGGCGCATTCGTTGCCGGTATGCTGCTTTCCGAAACCGAATACCGTATTCAGGTGGAAGACGACATCCGTCCATTCCGCGATATCCTGCTGGGCTTCTTCTTCATTACCGTCGGTATGAAGCTGGATATTCAGGCGCTGATCGGCAACTGGCAGCAAATCCTGATTTTGTTGGCAATCCTGTTGGTCTTGAAAGCACTGGTCGTCTTCATCATCGCTTTGCGCATGAAAAACCCTACGAGCGACAGCCTCAAGAGTGCGCTTTATTTGGCACAAGGCGGCGAGTTCGGTTTCGTGATGCTGGCTATTTCCAGCAAAATCAATATGGTTTCGCCCGAATTGGAACAAGCAGCCACTGCAGCCGTCTTGCTCTCCATGATTGCCGCACCATTCATTTTGGGCAGCAGCGATGCCATCGTCAGCCGCTTTGTTAAATCCGACTGGGACATGAAAGCCTTGGACTTGCACTCCATGCTGGTGGAAACCATGAGCAAATCCGAACACGTCCTAATTATCGGTTTCGGACGCGGCGGTCAATCGGTTGCCCGTGTATTGGCGCAAGAAGGCATCCCCTACTTTGCCCTTGACTTGGATATTGCCCGCGTACAAGTGGCACGCAACGCAGGCGAACCGGTTTCCTTTGGCGATGCCAAACGCCGTGAAGTCTTGGAAGCCGCCGGCTTGGGACGTGCCAAAATGGTGGTCATCACGCTGAACAATATGCATGAAACCCAACATGTTCTCGGCAACATCATGTCCATGCATCCGAGCATGCCGGTTTATGTTCGCGCCACCAATGACGATTACGTTAAAACCTTTACCGAAATGGGTGCTGAAGAAACCGTCTCCGATACCAAAGAAACCAGCCTGGTGCTGGCAAGCTATGCCATGTTGGGCCACGGCCTTTCCTACAACCATGTTTATCAAACCATAACCCACATCCGTCACAGCCGCTATGCATCTTTGCAAGACTTGTTTGTCGGCAGTGATGATGACAGCTTCTCCGACGAAGACAGCAAGGCCGTCTGCCGCCATGCCTTCCCATTGCAAGGCGAGGCACATGCCATCGGTAAAACCATCCGTGAATTGCCCTTGACCGCCCATCATCTGAAACTATTGTTTATCCGCCGCAATACCGGAAAAATCCAAGACCTTGACCCTGATTTCGTTCTGGAAACCGGCGACATTTTGGTTGTCGCAGGCAAACAGGAAGAAATTATTTCCTTTGAAAACTGGTGCTTGCAGGGAGACATCTAATTATCGGCAAATAAATCTTGCGCGCATCAGGATTTTTTGGTTTAATAACGTCTTCGCAATTTTGCGCATGGGTGATTAGCTCAGTTGGTAGAGCGTCTGCCTTACAAGCAGAATGTCGGCGGTTCGACTCCGTCATCACCCACCACTTTACTTTTCATTGTCCCTGACAATGGATGCGCGGTGGTAGCTCAGTTGGTTAGAGTACCGGCCTGTCACGCCGGGGGTCGCGGGTTCGAGCCCCGTCCGCCGCGCCATTATTTAAAAATACTGATTCTTCAGTATCTCCCTTTTTTGGGTGATTAGCTCAGTTGGTAGAGCGTCTGCCTTACAAGCAGAATGTCGGCGGTTCGACTCCGTCATCACCCACCAAGTTTCCTTTCATTGTCTTTGACAGTGGATGCGCGGTGGTAGCTCAGTTGGTTAGAGTACCGGCCTGTCACGCCGGGGGTCGCGGGTTCGAGCCCCGTCCGCCGCGCCATCAAGTTAAAAATAAAAAATACCGGTTTTTACCGGTATTTTTTTCGTCTGTACCTTATGCCTTTTCGTAAAAAGTCCGATTATTTAGACAAGAGAAGGTGGGAATAAAACTTAAAACATACGTCTTAAATACCGAAGATAAAACCATCTATCTCAAGCGGATTTACACCAAACGCTTATCCATTAAATCCCTAAATTATCCTTCAAAATAGACATAAATACTTGTCCTTCTTACACAAAGGCCGTCTGAAAACGTCAATACATTTTCAGACGGCCTTTTTTAGCTTATCAAGCCTGATACCTAATCATGCAGGAAGCCTTAGCATCAATCCAATGTTCGCCACCGGGCTGAACAATTTTAGACACCAGCTTATCCAAGTCGCGTAAATAATCGGTTGACTTTTGGCTGTTGATAATGACGACAACCAACAACGGCTTTTCGCCCAACCAATACCCAGCCAGTGCGCGGACATCTTTGAGTGTACCGGTTTTGAGGCGCAGGTTTTCACCGGGCTGTTTCAAGCGTGTTTTAAGCGTGCCGTCTTTACCGGCAATCGGCAGCGTACTGATAAACTCGTTTTTAAACGGGCTGAAGTAGGCTTTTTCCAACATTTGCGCCATCATTCGCGCATTGAGCCGTTCTACGCGGGACAGGCCTGAGCCGTTTTCCAACACCAGCCCTTCCGTATTGATACCGGCAACCGCCAGCTCACTTTTTACGATAGACGCGGCCTTGGCCTGCGCCTGCTTGTAATCAGATATATGTCCGGCAAATTTAAGGAAAACCGAACGGGCAATCAGATTATTGGAATGCTTGTTCATATCGGTGAGGATATCGGCAAGCGGTTTGGATTGATGACTCGCCAACACATGCGCGTCATGAGGCGCAGCACCTGTCGTCAGGCCGTCTGAAATCGTGCCGTCTTGTTGGCGCCATTGGTTGACAAAACTTTTGCCGACAAATTCTTTCATGCTATACATATTCAGATACAGCTCTTTGCCCAAGCAGCTTTCCGGCAGCTTGCCCGATACGGTCAGCGTATTGTTTTTATAGGAAGTCTTCATGTGGTTTTTTAAAACACTGCACTTCCCTTCTTTATTCTCAAGTGTCAATTTGTTTTGAATGTTCAGATTCGGAAGCGGCGGATTGGTACGGATGACCAAGCTTCCGTCTTCTTCTTTTTCAGCACGCAGTTCAACGGTTTTATACCCCAACATATTAGGATCGGGCGGCGTCATAAAGCTTTCGGCAGAATCGGAAGCAAAATCATCCGGATTCTTCACATCGCCCCACAGGCTGCGGTCGAGTATCAGATGTCCGTCAATATGGCGTATGCCCTTATCGCGCATCTGTTGCTGCATTTGCACCAGATCATGCTGGTCAAACACAGGATCGCCGCTCCCCACCCAATACACATTGCCTTTCAACGTATCGCCTTTGATTGGGCCGTTGGTTTTAAACTCAGTTTTCCAACGATAATCACCGCCCAACATACGAAACGCGGTAAACGCCGTTACCAGCTTCATGGTCGAAGCAGGATTGCGCAATTCATTGGCACGGTGTTCGGCAATCACGTTGCCGCTGTCCAATTCCTGCACATAAACAGAAATCTCATTTTCAGGAATACGCCCGAAATCCAAAGCCCATGACGGACAAACCGCCATCATCAGGCCGATTGATAAAATACATTTTAACTTCATTGTGTTACAAAATCTTATAAATTCTTACGAGGTGCTTAGGCCGTCTGAACGTTTCAGACGGCCTTTTTCTTTATTTCTGATGCGCTTTCAAACGTAAAGCAAACATGACGACCACAACACCGACAACCAAAGCGCAACCCATCGCCAAATGGATACCGTCCAGCATTGCCTGTTGCGGCATATCTGCGCTGGAAAGTTTCTCGCCGATATTGGTCGCACCAACAAAAAACGCCGCGCCGATGGCACCGGCAATCGGGTTGATGGTGGTCAGAATCGCCGCACCGTGCGGATTGAGCATTTTCGGCAACGCGTTCAGACCATGGGTTTCGCCGGTTACACAAGCAGACACGGAAAGCGCCAACAGCGTAAACATCGCCGTCAACATCACCACTTGCGTATCAATCCGCAAAAACAGCCACAATACCGCCAACGACACCACCAGCATCACTGTTGCCGGCAAAACGACAAAGCGTCCGCCCTTTTTGTCCAACAATTTGCCGAACAAAGGCGCGGCAACCGCTTGGGCAATACTGGCAGGCATCAGGATCAGGCCAGTTGCCGTACCGGTCAGCATCAACACTTGCTGCGTGTACATCGGCACCATCAGTTCCAAGCCCAAAAACAGGAATATCGCACCGGCCAAAATCACAACGCAATATCTGAACTGTTTGTATTCAAACGCACGAAGGTTCAACAACGGCGTAGCCAAACGGAACTGCCGGCGCGCAAACCACCCCACCAGTACAACGGAAGCAGCAAAGAGCAGGATAAATTCCAGCAGCGGCATATGGGCAAAATTACTGCTCGCATAAACCAACCCGCCGAAGCCCACAATCGACAGCACAGCCGACAACATATCAATTTTCGGACGGCTGATGTTGCTCAAATTGACCGTTAAATATTTGCCCGCCAGCACCATCGCCGCCAACATAAACGGCGCGGTAAAACCGAACAGCACGCGCCAATGCGTATGGTCGATGATGATGCCCGACAGCGTCGGCCCCATTGCAGGCGCGGCGGTAAACATCATGGTAATCACACCCATCGCCGTTCCGCGCCTGTTGGGAGGGAAAATCGACAACACACCGTTAAACAGAAGCGGGACAAAAAACGCGGCAGACACTGCCTGCACCATCCGACCGACCACCAATACGCCAAACGTCGGTGCAAACACGCAAATCAGCGATCCTGCTAAAAACGTTGCCTGCGTAAACAGCACCATTTTGCGCGTTTCAAACCATTGAATCACGCCTGCCGTAATCGGCGTAAATGCCCCCATGACCAGCAAAAAGCCCGTTGTCAGCCATTGAACCGTGGTCTTATCGACACCAAAATCCTTCATAATCGGCGTAAGCGCGACATTCAACAGCGTGTCGTTGAGATAGCCGAAAAATGCGCCGATGAATAAGGTGGCGACAATGGTTTTAGCAGGAAAGTCGGTATCGTCGGCGTAGTATTCGTGTGCCGTTTCACCCTCTTGCGAATCAGAAGCGTGCATAATAATTTGAAATATCAGCGAAACCGTTATTTTAGCATAAACCATTTTGACAGGCCGTCTGAAACCTTGACCGCTTCCCCAGATAACACTAAAATTTAGAATTGTTTTCATTTTTATTATTAAACAGGAGAAAAACATGTCAAAGAAAGTCAGCATCTTGGTCGGCAGCCTGCGTAAAGGCTCGTTCGCACGAAAAGTCGCACAAAACGTCATTCCCATGTTCCACGAAGGCTACGAAGCGCAAATCGTCGAAATCGGCCATTTGCCTTTATACAACTTCGACTACGACGATCCTGCCGTTACCGACTTCCCCACTCCATCCAGCTATACCGAGTTCCGTGAAACCATCAAAGCCTCTGCCGGCGTATTGTTCGTGACTTCCGAAAACAACCGTACCGTCCCCGCCTGCCTGAAAAACGCCATCGACATCGGCTCCAAACCCAATGCCGATGTTGCCTGGAAAAAAACACCGGCCGGCATCATCAGCCATTCTGTCGGTAAAATGGGCGGTTATAGCGCGCAAAAAAATCTGCGCCTTGCCCTTTCGTATTTCGATATGCCATTGACCGGCCAACCGGAAGTGTTTCTCGGCAACTCGCCTACCCTGTTTGACGACAACGGCCAGCTCATCGAATCCGCGCGCGGATTTGTTCAAGGCTATATCGACCAATTGGTTGCCTTGATTGAGAAAAACCCTAAATAATCGGGATTGAAGCATACAGGCCGTCTGAAAAACGAAATTTCAGACGGCCTCATCTTTTGCAAAAAATCAGTTTTTAGACAGCTCCTAAATTTTTACTAATTGAGTGCGGTTATAATCACTGTCCACCCATCCTCACGGAGAACTTCCATGCGCGTATTATTGGTTGAAGACGATGCCATGATTGCCCAAGCCGTCAGTGCCAACCTGAAAGACACCGGCTACGCTGTCGATTGGGTCAGCCGCGGTTCGGAAGTTGCCGCAGCAGTGGCGGCGCAGGCATACGATTTGCTGCTTTTGGATTTGGGTTTGCCCGGCAAAGACGGTTTGGACGTATTGGCGCAAATCCGCAACGGCGGCTGTACCGTTCCCGTCTTAATCGTGACCGCGCGCGATGATTTGCACAGCCGCCTCAACGGCCTAGACGGCGGCGCAGACGACTACATCGTCAAACCCTTCGACATGGCGGAGCTGCAAGCCCGTATGCGCGCCGTATTGCGCCGACACGGCGGACAGGCGCAAACGCTACTAACCAACGGCATCATCATGCTCAACCCTTCCACCCATCAGGCAGAAGTGGTCGGGCAGGAACAGGCCATCATGCTCAGCAACAAAGAATTTGCCGTCCTCCAAGCCCTGCTGCTGCGTCCGGGCATGATTCTGTCGCGCAGCGATTTGGAAGACAAAATCTACGGCTGGGGCGAAGAAGTCGAAAGCAACGCCGTTGACTTCCTGATTCACGCCTTACGCAAAAAACTCGGCAAAGAAGCGATTCAAAACGTCCGCGGGGTCGGCTGGCTGGTTGCACAAAACAACCAGGCCGTCTGAAAAACCAAAACAATATCAACACACAAACCATGCAACGCCTTATCCACACTATCAAACAATCCCTGCAAGTCCGGATCAGCCTCGCCCTGATCTGTATGCTCCTGCCCCTCTCCATTCTTGCAGGCATATTTTCATATTACGATACTTATCACGAGACCCAAGAGGTTCAAGACGATCTGTTGCGCCAAGTCGCGAACTATCTCGACCCGAGCGATGCCGATGACGAGAATCACTCACTCGACAACGACAACAAGATTTCCGTTCAATTTCCCAATACGCCCAACCCCATTGTCAGCCTGCCTGAGAAGATTTCAGACGGCCTGCACACCATTCAGTCTGATGACGACGACGATTACTACCGCGTTTATACCCGCACCACCAAACAAGGCCGCATTGCCGTCATGCAGGAAAGCGACTACCGCGAAGAGCTGGCCGAAATGGCTGCCGTGCAGAGCATCCTCCCCATGCTCCTCGCCCTGCCCCTGATTATCCTGCTCACCGTCTGGATTACCCACCGCACCATGCGTTCCGTCAAAACCCTGTCCAACGATTTGGAGCTGCGCCAAATCAACGACCTCTCGCCTATGGACACGCAAGACATTCCCAGCGAAATCCAAGGCTTTGTCGTCGCCATCAACAACCTGTTGCAACGTACCGATGAAAACGTCCGCCAACAGCAACGCTTTATCGCCGATGCCGCACACGAATTGCGCAGCCCCATGACCGCCCTTTCCCTTCAGGCAGAGAGGCTCAACAATATGCAGCTGTCCGCCGAAGCGCGCGAGCAGTCCGCCCTGTTGCAACAAAGCATACAGCGCAACCGCCACCTGCTCGAGCAACTCCTCTCCCTCGCACGCGCCCAAGCGCCCGAAACCCAACGCCCCAAAACCCTGATCAGCCTGCAAAACCAGTTCCGCCGCGTCTTGCAGGAACTCATGCCGCTGGCGCTGGCCAAAGGTCAAGACATCGGCGTCGCCGTCGAAAACGACTGCCAAATCCACGCCGATGACACCGAAATCTACACCCTCATCAAAACCTTTACCGACAACGCCATCCGCTATACTCCCAAAGGCGGCCGCATCGATTTGGGCTTTGACGAAACCGCCGAATACCTCAACATCTGGGTGGAAGACAACGGCCCCGGCATTCCCCCAAGCGAACGCCAACGCGTTATCGACCCTTTCTACCGTATTCTCGGCACCGAACAACAAGGCACCGGACTTGGCCTGTCCATCGCAGACACCATTGTCAAACGCCATCAAGGCCGTCTGAAACTGGCCGACAGCCGACGCTTTGACAGCGGCTTGTTGATTATTGCCGAGTTGGATAAAAAGATGCTTTAAATAATTGACCCGCCCAAATTGGTTTATCTAGCTTTAATCCGATAAATGAAAACGTTTTAAAACCAAAGGCCGTCTGAAAATGACTTTCAGACGGCCTTTTTATATTTTGAAGCAAACCTACTTCATTCCTCACAAATACGGTTGCAAGGTTTGGCGGAGGATTTCCATATCGGTAATTTCGGTAATATTGGCTTTGCCCAAGTATTCCAAACCGACAAAACGCATGATGCCGCTGCTGACTTTTTTGTCGTGGCTCATGTGTTCAATCCATTTTTCAAAGGAGAAAACGGGCGGCGCAGACGGGAGGGAAGCGGCTTCCATTAAAGCGGCAATGCGGTCGGTGTCGGCCTGTCGGGTTTTGCCCAAGATTTGCGACAAACGGGAAGCGAGGACGCAACCGGCGGCAACGGCTTCTCCGTGCAGCCATACGCCGTAGCCCATTTCGGCTTCGATGGCATGGCCGAAAGTGTGGCCGAGATTAAGCCATGCGCGGATGCCCTGCTCGGTTTCGTCTTGGGCAACAATATCGGCCTTCATTTTGCAGCAATGGTAAACGGCTTCCGCCATTTTTTCTTGATGTTGCGCCATCAGGTCGGCCATATTTTCTTCCAACCAGGCAAAAAATTCGGCATCGCCCAATGCGCCGTATTTGATGACTTCGGCCATGCCTGCGGAAAGTTCGCGTTGCGGCAGCGTTTGCAAGGCGGTCAAATCGGCCAAAACGGCTTGCGGCTGGTAAAACGCGCCAATCATGTTTTTACCGAGCGGATGGTTGATGGCGGTTTTACCGCCGACCGAGGAATCGACCTGGCTGAGCAATGTGGTCGGTACTTGGATAAAAGGTGCGCCACGCTGATAAGTCGCCGCGGCAAAACCGACCATATCGCCTATCACGCCGCCGCCCAAAGCGATTAAAGTGGTTTTGCGTTCGGCACGGTTTTGCATCAGGCCATCGTAAATCAGGTTGAGCGTCTGCCAGTTTTTATATTCTTCGCCGTCGGGAAGGATAATGCTGAAATGTGGCACGCCCACTCTGTCTAAGGCCGTCTGAAGCTGTTTGAGATAAAGCGGCGCAACGGTTTCGTTGGTAATGATGGCTGTTTTTTTACCTAAATAGGGCTGAAGCAGCATATCTGCTTGCTCAATCAGTTTATGCCCGATAAAGATGGGGTATTGATGGGACGGGGTCTGGACAGTCAGTGTGCGCATGGTATTCCTTTGCAAAGCGTATTTATTCGTCTAAAGCCTGTATCAGGCGTTTGAGCGTTTTGTGACAACTGTCGGATTCGATGACGAGATGGGCGGTTTGGCGGTACAGCGTATCGCGTTGGTCATACAGCTCTTGCAGTTTGGCCAAAGGGTCGGCAACTTGCAACAGCGGCCGGTTGCTGTCGTAACGTGTACGCTCCAGCAAGGTTTCAGGGCTAGCATGCAGATAAACAACCATGCCGTTTTGGCGCAGAATCTGTCTGTTTTCACTGCGTAACACAGAGCCGCCACCGGTCGATAAAACGATGTTGCGCCGGGAAGCAAGCTTCTTCAGCATATTGGTTTCGCGGTTGCGGAAGCCTTCCTCCCCTTCCATCTCAAAAATGGTCGGAATGGATACGCCCGAAGAAGCGCAGATTTCGTAGTCACTGTCGTAAAACGGGCATTCAAACATTTGGGCAAGCTGCTTGCCCAAAGTGGTTTTGCCCGCGCCCATCAGCCCGATTAAAATTAAATTACCGTTGATTTTTTCCATGTGGGTCATTTTATACGATATGGCGGTTTCTTGGAAAAGTTCGTGGTTTTTCAGACGGCCTGAAACGAAAGGCCGTCTGAAAACGAAAACAGGCATACCTTTGCAGGTATGCCTGTTTGTTATTCTAAAATCAATAACGCAGATTGTTACCCACATTATCCATAATGCGCGGCGTGATGAAAATCAACAGCTCACGACGATTTTCACGCTTGCCGCGTGATTTGAACAGATTGCCGACAACAGGAATATCGCCCAAAACAGGGACTTTGTTCACTGCATTGGTGCTTTCTTCTTCGTAAATACCGCCGACAATCAGCGTACCGCCATCTTCAACCATGGCTTGGGTATTCAAGTGTTTGGTGTTGATACACTTGGTTGTCAGAGAATCCACGGTACAGTCGATCGGGGTATCGCGATTAATCTTCACAGTCATGATGATTTGACCGTCAGGCGTAATATTCGGCGTTACGGTCAAGCCCAAAACGGCTTTCTTGAAGGTAATCGAAGTCGCACCGCTGGAAGAAGCTTCTTGGTAAGGAATTTCCGTACCGGATTCGATTTTGGCTTCTTTGCGGTCTTGTGTCAGCACACGCGGATTGGAAATGGTTTTGCTCTTACCTTGTTCTTCAGACGCGCTGATTTCCAAACCCAATGCACCGGACGAGAACGCACGCACCAGCGCAATGCTGTTGACTGCGGCTGCGGTCGGCAGGCTGACGTTCGGATCCAAAGACCAAGTAGGATAGCGGACATCACCACGGTTAAACGAGGCATTGGTATTGTAGTTGGTTTGTGCATTGCTCCAGTTGCTGCCCCATGCGTTACGGCCACTTGCACCACCGGAACCAAATTTAACGCCCAAGTTGCGGAAGAAGGTATCTTCTGCTTCAACAATGCGCGCTTCCACCATCACTTGACGGGTTGGAACGTCCAATTCATCAATCAGTTTGCGGAATTTCTCAATCACGCCGCGGTTGTCGGTCACGATCAGCGTATTGGTAGCCGGATCGATTAAGGCGCTGCCTCGGTTGCTCAACAGAGTATTGCGGGTATTGGAATTATTGCTGTCGTATTCTTCCAAGCGCAGAATTTTGCGGAATTCTTCCACGTTTTTGTATTTCAACTGGAAGGTTTGAGAATACAGCGGACCCAATTCGGCAATCTCTTTTTCAGCCTGCAAGAAGGCTTTGTCTTTTGCCAACAATTCATCGCGGGGGGCGATATTGATAATGTTGCCTTGACGGCGCATATCCAAATTGCGCGCCTGCATGACCAAATCCAAAGCCTGATCCCAAGGTACATCTTTCAAGGACAAAGTCATGGTGCCTTTGACGGTATCGCTGGCAACAATATTCACGCCGGATTCTTTCGCCAAAATCTGCAAGATGGTACGAACTTCTACATCTTGGAAATCCAAAGAAATTTTACGGCCTTTGAACGATTTGTTCGCATTGTGGTTCAAGCCGCCGGATTCGGTATTGGCGGCTTTAGGCGATACTTCAAATACAAAACGGCCTGAAGAAGCTTTGGTATTGATGTCCCAATTCGCATTATTGTTGCGGATAATGAGCTGGGTAGAATTGCCGATACGTTTGAGCGTAACGTTTTGTACAGGGGTATTGAAGTCAGCCACATCCAAACTGCGTTGCGCTTGTGTCGGCAGCGTATGGTTTTTCAATGTCACAACCACGCGGTCGCGCTGCTGTTTAATGTCCGGCTGTCCGCTAAAACCTGGGGCGGACAATTCAATAATGCCGGAATTGCGTGCGCCTTTGCGGAAATCGATATTGGCTGCTGAAACGGCTTGATAAGTCTGAGCAGCACGCGCGGTAGACGGCGTAGCCGCACGTTCATTGGCAATGGCAGCATTGGTTTGATCAGTAGATTCATTTACAAATACCCAAACTTCGTTGCCGCGAATCTCAGTATTGTATTGGCTGATTTTGTTCAAACCCAAAACCACGCGTGCACGGTCATTGTTTTGTGCCGCAGTAATTTGATGCAGCAATGGGTCGGCATATTCCAAAACAGGCTGAGGCAAACGGATATTGGTGTTGGCAAAATCCAATGCGATACGCGCCGGAGTAGATGTTACAAAACCATGAGGTGTAGTGACGTCTTTGTCGAAACGGATTTTGATGATTTTTTGGTTGTCAGGCAAAGTGGAAACGTTGATATCGGTAATATTGCCTGCAAAGGCCGTCTGAACAGCGAGGGCAACGCTGAAGCCGGCAAATAATTTTGTCATGTGCTTGGTTTTCATAATCGAGTGAGACCCCTAAATTAATTTGAATTCGAACTATCGGAGCTATTGGAAGAATCCGCCTCTTTACTGCTCAATGGCAATTCGGCCTTCCGGTACACCCAGTTGCCGTAGCTGTCTTCAACTTGCTCGGTCAAGATAATTTTGTCTTCGGTAATACTTTGGATTCTGCCGTAATTCTGACCGATGTAGTTTCCGGGATAAACGGTATAAACATGGTCGTTGACCTTGATAAATCCGGAAACTTTGCCGCCGCTTTGCAGCGTTCCGACAAAGGCCATATTTTCCAAACTGAAGGCTTCCAATGTTTCTTTCGGACGGTTCACATCCGGCGCATTGCCGCCTTTAGGGGCAGTGTCCAAACGGCGTGAATCAAACGCATTCATGCCTTTAAAGTTCGGCGGGTTATACGGCTTAGGCAATGTAACCGTCGGCTCTTCAAACGGAATAATCTTGGATTTTGCTTCCTGACGGGTTTGCGTCATCCATTGAGTCAAATCTTCATAGCTTTGCGTACAGGCTGCCAAGGGAAGAAGACTTAAGAGTAAGATGATTTTTTTCATGATTTCCCTATTCTTTTATTTTTGCTCATTCTCGGCAGGTTTGCCTTCTTCTTGTGCCTGTTGCGCAGCCAATTCGGCAGCAATCTCTTCGGCCGGACGTGCTTTATAAGTCGTCGCAATCGCGCTCAATGTCAACTCGCCTTTATTGCCTTTGCCTTCTTTGTCCTCGCCTGCATTCACGAGTTTTAAAGAATCTAAAGTAATAATGCGCGACAAATCGCCTACATCACGGGTAAATTGACTGATCTGTGAGTATTTGCCTGTGATGGAAATCTGATACGGCAGTTTTTGAATCGGACCATCGTTTTCAGGTTGGAGCGGTGCAACGCTATCCAAACGCAACCCGTTGGTTGAACCTGCCTGATGAAGCTCTTGAATCAGGTTCGGAATTTCCGCGTCGGTCGGCAGTTGTTTCAACAAAACATCAAATGCAGAGCGGATCGAAGCCAATTCAGCCTTCAGATTATTCAAGCTTGCCGCCTGAATGCTTTTACGCGTAAAGGTTTCCTTCAGCTCTTCCTCTTTAGCTTCCTGCGTATTCAGGGTCTCAATCTGATCTTTAAATACGCCGACATAGCCCAAAGCCAACACACCGACAATCAATAAACCCGCCAGCAAAAGTTTTGAAGGCATATTGAGCAGGTACAGGTTTTGTACGTCCAATTGTTTCAGGTTTTTAGATGCCATTATTGAGCCTCCGGAGCAGGTTCTGCCACAGGTTCGGCCATTTCACCGCTGCTTTGGGCAGTCGGTGCAGGAGCCGGCGTATTCACTTGGTTGATTGAAGATTTCAAAGTAAATTCTTGGTAGTTATCTACTTTTTTAATGCTCAACAATTCAGGCTGCAAGAAAATACCTGTACTTGGCAGGGAGCGCATCATAACGGCGATTTTATTGTCGCTGACGGCATGGCCGCTGATTTTATAGCTGGTCGAGCTTTCCGCTTCCAACGCAGTCAAATAAGTATTATCGGGTGTAAGCGCATTCAAAGAATCAAGGATATAGGCCGCTTGATAGCGTTTTTCCTGTAACTCTTCCACTTTCAGTTTCTTGGCCAAGAAGGCTTCTTTTTCTTGCTGAAGTTTATCGATTTCGCCCAATTCTCTATCAAGTCTGTCGATTTCGGTTTGCAGGAAGTTGTTGCGCCCTTCTTGATTACTGATGGCGCTGTCAATACCGAGATAGGTAGCGGCCGCCAAGCCCAAACCCACTGCAAAAGCGCCAAGCATCAATACTTTGAATTGCTGCTGCTTGCGCTGTTTAATCTCTTCCCGATACGGAAGAAGGTTGATTCTGGTTAATTCGATCATGTTCTCAAAGCCCCCTTAATGCCAATCCGAACGCCAAAGTCAGTGACGGCGCATCAATTTGAAACTGCGGCAATTCTACTTTTGCACTGCGTTCCACATATGAAATCGGATGCAGATATTCTGTTGCCGTATTGGTTTGCGAGAAAATGCTTTCCGCCAAACCTGCCTGCTGCGCGGTAAAGCCGGTCAGCAGGATGTGTTTGATATTGGAGAAAGAATCAGTGGCCTGCGTGGTATAGTAAAATTGCAAAACACGCTGAACCTCCTGCGCAACCTGCACATTAAAACGGTCGGCAATCTGAGACTGGTAGTCGGAAGGCTTGTTTTGGGAAGCCATCATTTGTGCGGCTTTTTCTTCAGTTACCTGATAAGTACGCTGAATCAGCTGATTGAGCTGCTCTGTACTGACCGGCGTTTCTTGTTTGTAGAGGATACGGCCGTTTTGCAGGATCAGGGCATACATTTGCGTCGCATGAATGCCAAACACGGCAACTTTTTCATCTGCCATTTCGGGAGCATGCGTATTCATCCAATGAACAAAGGCATTGCGTTGCGCCAGCAAGTCTAAATCCAAAGCGGACAAAGGCAAGCCCGCATTCTCAAACATTTCAATGCGTGGCTCGACATCGTCTTTTTTGGCAGCAACAGCTAAAACATGCTGGCCTGAACCGACTTCTTCGGCTTGAAAGTCGTAGTTCATTTCTTCAATAGGCGCAAATTGGCCGACTTCCGCTTCGACAAACTCTTCCAAGTCCAAATCGGTATCACGCGGGTTGTAAATAATTTGCTCGACTGTCGCCAAATTTTGTGGCACGGCCGCAACAATATTTTTGCAAGAACTGCGTAATTGTGTGTAAGTATGTTGGATGTAAGTAGCAAGCTGATCGTAGTCTTGAATTTTGTTGCCTTTGACAATATTTTTAGGCAATTTGGTAATAACGTATTTTTCCAGCTGAATTTGGTTTAAACTACGGCCTGTCAGTTGTACCATCTTAATGGCATGTTGGCTGATATCGACACCGATGGCAGAGCGGTTGTTCAATCCACTAGAAGCCTTGCCTGTTTTGGTATCTTTCGTGCTTTTAAATAAGCGCATGATTTGACTTCCCTGTATCATTTAGGAGTGAGTAACTGTTTCGTTATCCGTAAAGGACTTCTTATTCTTTGCACAGTATTAACTGTGGCTGATAGAAATCGTTTCCCATTTTACTTTATTTATCGCCATTAATGGCAAATTATTACTTAGTCATGATTAAAAAGATTATAACGACCTGCCTGGGTCTCTTATTGGGACTGGCTCTTTTCGGCGTGGGGCTGATTGCAATTGCAATTTTGGTCACCTATCCGAAACTGCCGTCTTTGGACACTTTACAACACTACAAACCCAAAATGCCGCTGACGATTTATTCTTCAGACGGCCAAGTGATTGGCGTTTACGGCGAGCAACGGCGTGAATTCACCAAAATCGGTGACTTTCCCAAAGTTTTGAAAAATGCCGTGATTGCCGCCGAAGACAAACGCTTCTACGACCACTGGGGCGTGGACGTTTGGGGTGTGGCGCGCGCCGCGATCGGCAACGTCATGGCCGGCGGCGTCCAATCCGGTGCCAGTACGATTACGCAACAGGTTGCTAAAAACTTCTACCTGAGCAGCGAGCGTTCGTTCACCCGTAAATTCAACGAAGCCCTGTTGGCCTACAAAATCGAGCAGTCTTTGAGCAAAGACAAGATTTTGGAGCTGTACTTCAACCAAATCTATTTGGGTCAACGCGCTTATGGTTTTGCATCTGCAGCCCAAATTTATTTCAACAAAAATGTTAACGAGTTAACATTGGCCGAAGCCGCCATGTTGGCCGGCTTGCCCAAAGCCCCTTCCGCCTACAATCCGATTGTAAATCCTGAACGCGCCAAACTGCGTCAGGCTTATATTCTGAACAATATGCTGGAAGAAGGCATGATTACCCTGCAGCAACGCGATCAGGCTTTGAAAGAAGAGTTGCATTACGAGCGTTTTGTACAAAACATCGATCAAAGCGCCCTGTACGTTGCCGAAATGGTGCGTCAAGAGCTGTTTGAGAAATACGGCGAAGATGCCTACACTCAAGGCTTCAAGGTATATACCACCGTCGACACCGCACACCAGCGCGTGGCCACCGAGGCCCTGCGTAAAGTCCTGCGCAATTTCGACCGCGGCAGCAGCTACCGCGGTGCAGAAAACTACATCGACCTGAGCAAAAGCGACAACGTAGAAGAAACCGTCAGCCAATACCTTTCTACACTTTACACCGTCGATAAAATGATTCCGGCGGTTGTATTGGAAGCCTCCCGCAAAGGTGTACAGATTCAATTGCCGAGCGGCCGTAAAGTCACGCTGAACAGCCACGCTTTAGGCTTTGCCGCCCGTGCCGTCAACAACGAAAAAATGGGCGAAGACCGCATCCGCCGCGGCTCCGTCATCCGCGTTAAAGGCAGCGGCGATACCTTTACCGTCGTTCAAGAGCCTTTGCTGCAAGGCGCATTGGTGTCTTTAGATGCGAAAACCGGTGCAGTCCGCGCATTGGTCGGCGGCTACGACTACCACAGCAAAACCTTCAACCGCGCAACTCAAGCCATGCGCCAACCCGGCTCTACGTTTAAACCGTTTGTTTATTCCGCCGCTTTGGCAAAAGGCATGACTGCCTCCACCATGATTAACGATGCGCCGATTTCCCTGCCGGGCAAAGGTGCAAACGGCAAAGTGTGGAACCCGAAAAATTCAGACGGCCGCTATTCCGGTTACATCACGCTGCGCCAGGCTTTGACCGCTTCGAAAAACATGGTGTCCATCCGCATCCTGATGTCTATCGGCATCGGCTACGCGCAACAATACATCCAACGCTTCGGCTTCAAGCCGTCTGAAATCCCTGCTAGCCTGTCTATGGCTTTGGGTACAGGCGAAACCACACCGTTGCGTATTGCAGAAGGTTACAGCGTCTTTGCCAACGGCGGTTACAAAGTATCTGCCCACGTCATCGACAAAATCTACGACAGCCAAGGCCGTCTGAGAGCGCAAATGCAACCTTTGGTAGCCGGTGAGAACGCACCTCAGGCCATTGACCCGCGCAACGCCTACATCATGTACAAAATCATGCAAGACGTTGTCCGTGTCGGTACCGCACGCGGTGCAGCCGCACTCGGCCGCGCCGACATCGCCGGTAAAACCGGTACCACCAACGACAACAAAGACGCATGGTTTGTCGGCTTCAACCCTAGCGTTGTGACTGCCGTCTATATCGGCTTTGACAAACCGCGCAGCATGGGTCGTGCAGGTTACGGTGGTACAATCGCCGTACCGGTTTGGGTAGAATACATGCGCTTCGCCCTGAAAGGCACCAGCGTCAAACCGATGAAAGCACCTGAAGGCGTGGTTACAAACGGCGGCGAAGTGTATATGCGCGAACGCATGACCACCAGCTCCGACCTGGCCTTGGACAACAGCGGCGTTGCTCCGCGTCCTGCCCATCGTGCCGTTCCGAATGAAAACCGCCGCCGTACCGAGAGCGGCAATGCGCCAGCCCGTGAAGAATTAGACGAAACCCCAGTTCTGCCAAGCAATACCGGCAACAATAACAGACAACAACTGGACTCTCTGTTCTAACAAATCAAGGCCGTCTGAAACGTTCAGACGGCCTTTTTTGAGAAAATTCAAAGCAAAACCATGATTGATTTACACTGCCATTCAACCGTTTCAGACGGCATGCTTTCCCCAACCGAAGTCGTCCGACTCGCCCTTCAAAACGGTTGCACCCTGCTCGCCCTGACCGACCACGACCATACCGGCGGACTTGCCGAAGCACGTGCCGAAGCCGATACCCTCGGCCTCCCCTTCGTCAACGGCGTGGAAATATCCGTCACTTGGCGCGGCCGCACCATCCACATTGTCGGTTTGGACTTTGACGAACACAACGAAGCCCTGCAAAACCTGCTTGCCGAAGTCCGCAAAGGCCGTCTAAAACGATTGGAAGCCATCGCGGCCAAACTGGAGAAAAAAGGCATAACAGGCTCGTATGAAGGCGCGCTGGCATTGGCCGCCAACAAAGAAATGGCCAGCCGTACCCACATTGCCGAATTCCTCATTCGCGAAGGCCATGTTAAAAACAAACAGCAGGCATTTACCAAATATCTGGGCGACGGCAAATCCTGTTCCGTCAGACACGAATGGGCCACACTGGAAGACTGTGTAGCCGCGATTACAGGCGCGGGCGGCATGGCTATTATCGCCCACCCGATGCGCTATGAATTATCCGCTACCGCCAAACGAAACCTGTTTCAAGAATTTAAAAACCTTGGCGGCGCAGGGATTGAAGTACACAGCGGCAACTGCTGTAAAAACGACCGCCTCAACTATGCCCTGCTTGCCGACCGCTTCGACTTTCTCGCCAGCGCAGGCAGCGACTTCCACCGCCCCAACGACTTCAGCGGCGGCATACTCGGCGCCTGTCCCGACCTACCCGAACAATGCCGTCCTGTCTGGAAACACTTTAAGGCCGTCTGAATTTTTGACAGCAATTTTTCAGACGGCCTGCCAAGTATGAGACAGTTATAAACATATCACACTCTACATATTGAAACTGCCTGCCCGATACACCATAATAACCCTATAAATACCCCAAAAATAAAGGTTAACACCATGTGCCAACTGCTCGGCATGAATTGCAACACTCCCACAGACATCATGTTTTCTTTTGAAGGCTTCCGTCGTCGCGGCGGCATTACCGACCACCACGCCGACGGCTTCGGTATCGGCTTTTTCGAAGGCAAAGGCGTGCGCTTGTTTCACGACGACAAACCCAGCGCCAACTCGCCCGTTGCCGACTTGGTACGCGCCTACCAAATCAAATCTGAAAACGTTATCGCCCATATCCGCAAGGCCTCACAAGGCCAGACCTCATTGGCGAACACTCATCCCTTCATGCGCGAGATGTGGGGCGAATATTGGCTGTTTGCCCACAACGGCCATTTAATTGATTTTTTCCCCGAGCAGGGCGAGTACTACCATGCCGTCGGCTCAACCGATTCCGAACGCGCGTTCTGCTTTATTCTCAACCGCCTGCGCAGCCGCTTTGCCACCAAGCCCAAACCTGAAGTTTTGTTTGACGCCATTGCCGGCCTGACCCATGAAATCCGCCGCTACGGTTTGTTTAATTTCGTGATGTCCAACGGCGACTGCCTGTTTGCCCACGCCAGTACCTTGCTGCACTACATTGTGCGTAAAGCCCCGTTTGGCAAAGCACGTTTGCTGGACGATGATGTCATGGTCGATTTTTCAGAAGTGACCACCCCGAACGATAAAGTTTCCGTCATCGCCACCCTGCCCCTGACCCGCGACGAAACCTGGTCGCAATTGGCAGTCAATGAATTGGTGATGTTTCAAGACGGCGACATTGTCCTCAGCGACCGCCCCGATAATCCGGTTTACATGAGCGCGGAAGAAGGTTTGGAAATCGCCCGTGCCGTCGGCGTATCGGTTTGACGTTTGATTGACTGAAAAACATAAGGCCGTCTGAAAAGCCCAACTTCGCCAAAGTTGCCCTTTCAGACGGCCTTTTTATACCTAAATTCTACGCAAAAGCCTTTACTATACGAAAATAACGCAATCCGCTACAATAATAGTTCACAAACAATAAATTCAATTGCTTAGCGACCTTGCCGAGCGTATGACAAGGAAACCCGATGAAGTGCCCGTTTTGCCAACACCCCAACACTCAAGTAACCGACTCGCGATGGCTGGAAGACACCAACAGCATCCGTCGCCGCCGCAAATGCTTGGAATGCGGACAACGCTTCAGCACTTTTGAAACCGTTGAAATGCGGATGCCGCAAGTCATCAAATCCAACGGCACACGGGTTCCCTTCAATGCGCACAAACTGCAGACCAGCCTTGAGCGCGCGCTGCACAAACGTCCTGTCACACAAGAACAAATCGATGAAACCGTTGCCCTGATCGAGCAGCGCCTCTACCGTTTGGGCAAAAAAGAAGTCGCTTCGCACATCGTTGGCGAAATGGCGATGGAGGAACTGGCAAAAATCGACCAAGTTGCTTATGTCCGCTTCGCGTCCGTCTATAAAAGCTTTAAAGACGTTTCCGAATTCACCCAAGTCATCGCCGAATGCAAAGCCAAATAAGGCCGTCTGAAACCATGTTTTCCGCACTTGATACCCAAATGATGCAAACCGCCCTCGAGCTGGCCAAGCTTGGGCGGTTTTCTACTTCCCCCAATCCCCGCGTCGGTTGCGTAATTGCACACGGCGCACAAATCGTCGGACAAGGTTTCCACGTCAAAGCAGGCGAGCCGCACGCTGAAGTTCATGCGTTGAGGCAGGCCGGAGCGGCGGCCAAAGGCGCAACGGCCTATGTCACGCTGGAACCTTGCAGCCATTACGGCCGCACACCGCCATGCGCCGAAGCGCTGGTTCATTCCGGTGTAACGCGCGTGGTTGCCGCCATGACCGACCCTAACCCGTTGGTCTCAGGCAAAGGCTTATCCATGCTGGAAGCCGCCGGAATCCGTACCGAAAGCGGTTTGCTGGAAGCTCAGGCGCGCGAACTCAACCGCGGTTTCCTGTCGCGTATCGAACGCGGCAGACCGTTTGTCCGTCTCAAGTGCGCCGCCAGTTTGGACGGCAAAACCGCCCTTTCAGACGGCCGCAGCTTTTGGATTACCGGCGAAGCAGCACGCGAAGACGTACAAATTCTCCGTGCCGAAAGTTGCGCCGTTTTGACCGGTATCGGTACCGTACTTGCCGACAACCCGAAACTCAACGTTCGCAGCTTCCCCACCCTGCGCCAACCTGCGCGTATCGTCTTGGACAGCCGACTGCAAATCCCTTTGGACTGCCACCTCGTGACCGATACCGACAGCCCGACCGTTATCGTTACCCTTTCCTCAGACGAACAACGTTTGCAGGCGCTGGGTAAATTTGAACATATCCGCATCATCAGGCCGTCTGAGCACATCAACGGCCGCATCAATCTTCTTTCACTCATGCCGCAACTGGCAGAACTTGGCTTTGGCGAAGTTCTGGTAGAAGCCGGCTCAACACTTGCTTCAGCCTTCCTGAAGGATGACTTGGTGGATGAAATCGTCCTCTACCAAGCACCGAAACTGTTAGGCGCAGGCAAACCTCTTTTCTCCCTCCCTGAAAATCCGGCCGCCCTACTTTCAGACGGCCCTTGGCAAAGTCAATCGGTAGAAATCATCGGGCAGGACATTAAATGGGTTCTCCGAAAAAAAATCCGTCTAATTGCCTCAACTTAATAATTAAACCATTGTAAATAGAATATATCTATCATTTATATAGCAATAAATGTAATTTTTTCGTCAATATATTATAATGACTTTAGCGTATTCCAATTTAAAACTTTGACTTAAGTTAACTATCCTTAAGCCGATTGTCGACAAATTTTCCTTTTTTTCATCACGAAATAATGGATTATTAAGATAAGTTAAGCCACGAAAATTTATTAAAAGTTTTTATTCTAGAAGGGTTTTAAACGGCATAAACGGTAGTTTCATTTCATGAATCATACATTTGACAAAACAATATCTAAAATCAAAACATGTGGTTGAATGTAATTTCTAAAAATTAAGCATTCAAAAATACCGTTTCCATACCATAGAGGCCGCCTGAACGACCGTTAAACTTTTTTGATTGAGACGAATCAGATAAGTGCTTATGATTTTGTCTAATGTAATTATAAGTATGGTTTTAAGGCTTCACACGATACGGCAGCCGGCTATGGCTATGCGGTTGCAGCAAACAACTCAGGCATCGGGCAAACACTCCCGATTTACTCATTCATTACACGAAAGACATCATGAAAAACATTACGATACAAAAATTTGCCGATAAGACCGCAAAAATCGGCATCGTTGGCTTAGGCTACGTCGGTTTACCACTGATGTTGCGCTATGTGGATATCGGTTACCAAGTTTTGGGTTTCGACATTGACACCAACAAAGTCGACAAGCTCAACAAAGGCGAAAGCTACATCGAGCATATCCCTTCCGACAAAATTGCCGCTGCTTCCAACAGCCTGTTTGAAGCAACGACAGACTTCTCCCGCATCGGCGAAGTAGAAGCCGTCATTTTGTGCGTACCGACTCCGCTGAACAAATACCGCGAGCCGGACATGAGCTTTGTGATCGACACTACCGATGCGGTAAAACCTTACCTGCGCGCCGGCCAAGTGCTGTCTTTGGAATCCACTACCTACCCCGGTACTACCGAAGAAGAATTGCTGCCGCGCATGGAAGAAGGCGGCTTGAAAGTCGGTCAAGACGTGTTCTTGGTTTACTCTCCTGAGCGTGAAGACCCGGGTAACCCTAACTTTGAAACCCGTACCATTCCAAAAGTCATCGGCGGCCATACCCCTGCTTGTTTGGAAGTCGGCCTGGCGCTGTACCAACCTGCCATCGATAAAGTTGTTCCAGTAAGCTCCACCAAAGCGGCAGAGCTGACCAAACTTTTGGAAAACATCCACCGCGCCGTAAACATCGGCTTGGTGAACGAGATGAAAATCGTTGCCGACAAAATGGGCATCGACATTCACGAAGTCATCAATGCCGCTGCAACCAAACCGTTCGGCTTCGTTGCTTATTACCCAGGCCCTGGCTTGGGCGGCCATTGTATCCCTATCGACCCGTTCTACCTGACTTGGAAAGCACGCGAATACGGCGTAAACACCCGTTTCATCGAATTGGCAGGTGAAGTGAACTCCCACATGCCCGACTACGTTATCGAAAAAGTCGGCCTGGCTTTGAATGATCACAACCGTTCTATCAAAGACAGCAAAATCTTGGTATTGGGTATCGCCTACAAGAAAAACGTGGACGATATGCGCGAAAGCCCGTCCGTGGAAGTTATGGACCGCCTGCACAAACTGGGCGCGGTGGTTTCCTACTCTGACCCGCACGTTCCAAAGTTCCCGCACATCCCCGGCCACCACTACTTCGATCTGAAGAGCGAAGCGCTGACCCCTGAAACTGTCGCCCAATACGATTGCGTGGTTCTGACCACCGATCACGACAAATTCGACTATGACATGATCACCGAACATGCCAAGCTGATTGTCGATACTCGCGGCAAATTCCCAGTGAAAAATCCTAAAGTCATCAAAGCATAATCTTGATTCAGACGCATCCGGCTGCCTCCGGTTTCTCCGACCGGGACGGCGGCCGGTTTCCCAAGGCCATTTGTTTTTTCAGACGGCCTTGGGAAACCGGCAACGGTAACAACGCATACCTTACGAAAAACGCTCAGCTCTAACTTCTGGCCGTCTGAAAACAAATAATATGAACGCGAAAAAAATCCTCGGCTACGCATTGGGCCCGATAGGAAGCGCCGCTTTCGGCCTGCTTTCCCTGCCGCTCATCTCATGGTACTTCCCTGCGGAAGACATCGGCCGTATCGTACTCTTGCAGACCATTGCCGGATTGAGCATCCTGTTGCTGGGCTTGGGGCTGGACCAATCCTATATTCGCGACTATTACGCCGTTAAAGACAAGGCCGTGCTGTTCAAATCTGTTTTTTTATCGCCATTGATTCTGACGGTGGCGGTTGTGGTTTTAGTGTTACTGATAAACGCATCATGGCCGTCTGAAATCATTTTTGACATCCCCAGTGCAAATTTGGGGATTCTCTTTCTGATTTTCTTGGCCACCACGCTGATTACCCGTTTTTTAGCTCTGATTTTGCGGATGAAAGAGCAGGCATTGGCTTTTTCCGTCAGCCAGCTTGCGCCAAAATTCTTGATTTTGGTGTTGGTTTTTGCCGTGATTGCCTCCGGCCGGCCTGCCAATACCACTTCGCTGGTTTTTGCCTACACCGCCGCCCAAGTGCTGACCGTTGTACTGCTGATATATCAGCTGCGCCAAGACCTGCAAGCCGTTTCCCATGCGAAATGGTCGTCCGAGCTACATCGAGACGGCCTGCGCTACGGCCTGCCGCTGGCATTCGGCAACTTGGCCTATTGGGGGTTGACTTCGATTGACCGCTTCGTCCTCAAAAACATCTCGGGTTTGGACGAATTGGGCATTTACTCGATGGCGGTCAGTTTCGGCGCTGTCGCCCTGATTTTCCAAAGCGTGTTTTCCACCATTTGGGCACCTTTGGTGTTCAAATGGGTAGAAGAAAAAACCAATCTGGATAAAATCGGCGACATCACGCTTTCCATGACCGTCCTCATCAGCGCAATGATTTGCCTCATCGGGATTTTCTCGCCGATGGCGACCTGGATACTGCCGGAAAAATATACGCAGGTTCAATTTATCCTGCTCTCGTGTATGCTTTTCCCCCTGTTTTACACGCTGACCGAAGTCAGCGGCATCGGTTTGAACGTCGTCCGCTCGACTTGGCTGATTACCGTCATCAACATCGTTGCCTTTATCGCCAATACCGCCCTGCTCTATCTGCTGGTGCCGAAATTCGGTGCAAAAGGTGCTGCTATGGCCAGTGCAACGGCTTTTTGGCTGTTTTTCATCTTTAAAACCGAATTCTCTTCACGCCTGTGGCAGCCTTTGCCGCGCCTGAAGATCTATACCAATTCAACACTCTGCCTGATGATCTGCCTTGCCTATACTTGGCTGGGTACGCGCGACAACTACATTTGGTTTGCGCTGGCATGGGCAGTCGGACTGGGTTTCCTGTTCCTAAAATACAAACACGCACTATTTGCCGCGACCGAAAAAATCAAAGCCAAATTAAACCGTTCGGCAAAATAGCCAACCTGAGATCCACGTCTCTACGATAACAACAGAATGACCATGAAAATAAAACGTCTGAACTTATACACTTACATCCTATACATTATGCTCGCAGCCTATATGCTGGGGCCTGCGCTGTCCTTTAAGGTCGGCGTGCCGCGCATCGACAACCCGTTGACCCTGATATTTGTACTGCTTGGTTTTGTCGTATTTTTTCTGGAAAGCAAGCATATTCCGCGCAAGATTTTTGCCATGCTCTGCGCCCTGACCGCCATGTGCATTTGGCCTGCCATCCACATGGGCATTACGTCGCTGACGCCGACGCAGTACATGGATATTTTGTTTTTTATGGCGGTTCCGACTTTCTTCTACTTGTTTTACCAAGTATTGAAACGTGCCGAAGACCCTTTGAGGACAATTCAGAAGTTCCTCATCGTATTTACGCTGTTTATCACCGTACCTCCGTTTGTAGAGCTGGCTACCGGTATTCAGTTTGTGAGTGCCAGCGATGAGTTGGCTATTGATGAAGGCTCGCTCAAAGGCTTGTTCTTTAACCCGAACAACCTTGCCGCCACTGCAGTCTGCCTTGCACCTGCCATTTTGTTTTTCTTCCAACTCCAAGGACGAAAACACAAAGAAAAACTACTGGGCTGGGTTTTGTTCCTGCTGTTGGGCATGGCCATTTTCGCCAGCGTATCGCGTACCGCCATCGGCTGTTATCTGTTGATTTTGCTGGTTTATACAGCCTATCGCAAAAACGGTTTTATTACTGTCGGCGTCGCAGGTTTGCTGGCTTTAGTGTTGTCGATGATTCCGTCACGCGCGATTGCGGAATTTTTGCTGTCGCTCAACGGCAACCAGTTCTTAGAACGCTTTTCCAGCCGCGTGTACCTCTTCCTGTACGACTTGGGCAGCGACAACTCCGTGTCCTACCGTCAGGAGATTTACAACTACTTCTGGAACAATCCGCCCCTGCTGCTGACCGGCTACGGTCCTAAAAACTTCCGCGAATATTTCGGCGGCCATTTGAGTGGCAGCTTGGGCTTTGAAAACCCGCACAGCTTCATCATCGAGCTGTATCTGGGTTTCGGCATGATTTCCTTGCTCGGCTTTATTGCTTTTGCGGCGTTTTATTTCCTTTACACCACCTCAAACCGCGCAGTAACCGGTAAATCGCGCGTTTTGGCTTGGGTTGCCTTGGGCATTTTCCTGCTGGCCGGTTTTATTCCGTCCACCATTTTGCGTATGCCGTTTATTTGGCTGCCCTGCCTGCTAATCTTTATTTACAGCGTATTTGTTGCGCCCAAGCTGAAAGATATGGCCGCTTACGCATACAACGAAACACTATACGATACGAAGAAACCATCATGAAAATCATCCTGACTACCTCCATGTCCGGCCTCGGTGGCACTGAAAATGCCACTTTCCGCCTCGGCCGCCTGCTCAAACAACGCGGACACGATACCGTATTGGCCTCTTCAGACGGCCCTTTGATTCAGGAAGCGCAAGCATTGGGCATCCGTTGGCAGCCGATTGATTTTTACCAAGGCGGTCTTTTGGGTTACGTCAAAGGCATGTTTGCCTATATGAAACTGCTGAAAAAAGAGAAACCTGATGTGATTCACTGCCAAATGGCGCGTATCGTTCCGGCCTGCGCCATTGCGGCCAAGTTTGCCTCTCCGAAAACCAAAGTGTTCTACCACGCGCGCGGCCTTGACCCGGAAACTTATCCAAAAATTGCTAAGCTTTTTGACAAGCTGGGCGTGTACATCATCGGCAACTGTAAACACGAACGCGAAAAACTCATCCGTTACGGTTTCCCTGCCAACCGCATCACCTACACTTACAACGCCCTGCACAAAACGGATTTCATTCCTGAAAAAACGGTCAAAGACTATGTCCAACTGGGCACGCTTTCCCGTTTGGACACCGTCCGCGCCGTGCATCTGATGTTGGATATTTTGAAGAAAATGGTTGGCCGCGGTATGCCTGTACGCCTCAACGTTGCAGGTATCGGCGAAGAAATGGACAACCTCAAAGCCCAAGCCAAACGTTTGGGCATTGAAGACAAAGTCACCTTCCTCGGTGGCGTCCGCGACTTGACCAGCTACTTCAAAGAAGTCGATATTTTGGTGAACACGCCGCATTGCGTGGGCGACCACGGCGCAGGTGTCGGCAACAATATTTTGGAAGCCGGCCTTTACGATACGCCTGTCGTGACCTACAACATGGCGGGCATTTCCGAAATGGTCATCACCGGTCAAACCGGCTATTGCATTCCTTTCGGCGATGACGAAGCGTTTATCGAAGCCGTCGATACACTCATCAAGCATCCAGAGTTGCGCGGTCAAATGGGCAAAGCCCTGCACAAACATGTCGAAACCTTATGCTCCGACGATGAAATCTACCGCACCACCATGGCTGCGTACGAAATGTAAGGCCGTCTGAAACATGAACATTACCATCGTCGCCCCTTATTGCTCGCTGCCGTCCGAGCCGCATTTCAACCGCTTCTGGTATCTTGCCGAGCTGTTGTCGCAGTCGCATGACGTGTTGCTGATTACCAGCAACTTCAAGCACTACGACAAATCTTTCAGACGGCCTGAAGATGCCGAGGCCGCCTCACAAGGCCGTCTGAAAGTCATGCTGTTGGAAGAAAGCGGATATAGCAAAAACGTGTCTTTGGGGCGCGTGACCAGCCATCACCGCTTCGTCAAACATTTTGAACAATGGTTGGAAAACTGCCGTCCGGGCGAACAAGACGTCGTCTTTTCCGCCTATCCGCTGATTGCCACCAACCTGCTGTTGGGCAAACACAAAGCACGTTTGGGCTACAAACTGATTGTCGATGTGCAGGACGTATGGCCAGAGTCTTTCTCCTCGGTCGTACCTTTTTTGAAAAAAGTACCGCACAACCTGCTGCCCTTTGCTTCACGCGCCAACCAAGCCTACCGCTACGCCGACGCACTGGTTGCCGTATCGCAGACTTATCTCGACCGCGCCAAAGAAGCCAATCCGAACGTACCTGGCGAAGTCGTTTATATCGGCGCGGATTTTCCCAAACTCGATGCCGCGCCTGCCAAAGATTTTGGCGACGACAAAACCCGCTTTTTCTACTTGGGCACGCTCAGTTACAGCTATGACGTGGAAACTGTGTGCAAAGGCGTTCGCAAGCTGTTGGATGCCGGCGAAAACGTCGAATTGCACATCATGGGTGGCGGCCCCGATTTTGACAGGCTCAAACAATATGCCTGCGACGGCATCAAGTTTTACGGCTACATTCCTTACGCCGAAATGATGTCGGTCGCCAAAGGCTGCGACATTTCCGTCAACGCCATCCACTCTTACGCCATGCAGTCGATTACCAACAAACTGTCCGACTATATGGCTTTGCAAAAACCGATTCTGAACAGCCAGGTCAACGACGAAGTTGCCGAAGTCCTTACCCTGCTGCCGCATGCGAACTATCGTTCCGGTGATGTGGACGGTTTCGTTCAAGCCGCCAAAGATATTTTGAAGCGCAAAAACGATCCTGTTCAGTCCGAAGAAATCGTCCGCCGCTTCAAACGCGACGTTGCCTATCAAAAAATCGTCAACCTGATTGAAAGATTAGCTCATGAATAAATTTTTCAAACGCCTGTTTGACATTATTGCCTCTGCTTCAGGGCTGATTATCCTGTCGCCTGTGTTTTTGATTTTGGTGTACCTCATCCGCAAAAACTTAGGCTCGCCTGTGTTCTTCATCCAAGAGCGACCGGGCAAGGATGGCAAACCGTTTAAAATGATTAAATTCCGCTCCATGCGCGATGCAATCGATAAAGACGGCAACCCTCTACCGGACAGCGAACGCCTGACCGATTTCGGCAAAAAATTACGCGCCACCAGTTTGGACGAACTTCCTGAATTATGGAATGTCTTAAAAGGCGAGATGAGTCTAGTTGGACCTCGTCCGCTGCTGATGCACTACCTGCCGTTGTACAACGACTTCCAAAACCGCCGCCACGAAATGAAACCGGGCGTGACCGGTTGGGCGCAAGTCAATGGCCGCAACGCCATTTCATGGGATGAAAAATTCGCCCACGATGTTTGGTACATCGACAACTTCAGCTTTTGGCTGGATATCAAAATTTTGTTCCTGACGGTTAAAAAAGTCTTCGTCAAAGAAGGCATCTCAGCCGAAGGAGAAGCCACCATGCCTTATTTCACGGGTAATAAAACTGATGAAAAAAAATAACATACTGATTCTGTCGGCAGGTCGCCGTGTCGAATTGGTGCAGGACTTCCAAACCGAAGCCGCACGTTTTTCAGACGGCATCGGCGTTTTTGCTACTGACCTCAACCCCCACATGTCTTCTGCCTGCCATGTTGCCGACCGCGCTTTCAGCGTGCCGCGCATCGATGCAGCCGAATACATTGACAGCATTTTCGAGCTGGCCAAACAACACGACATCGGTCTGATTGTGCCAACCATCGATACCGAGCTGCTCAAACTGGCCGAAGCACGTGACCGTTTTGAAGCTGAAGGAATACATATTGTCATTTCGGATGCAAAACTGATTACCCTGTGCCGCGACAAGCGCCTGACCGCAGGCCTGTTTGCACAATACGGCATCCGTTCGCCTGAAATTTACGAACGGGACAGCCTGGCCTTCCCGTGTTTTGCCAAGCCTTATGACGGCAGCCGCGCCATCGGTGCGAAAAAAATCAACACTCCGGCCGATCTGACCGCCGACATTGCCGAAGATCCGAAAATGATGTTCGCCCAATACATCGATATTGAAAATGCTTTTTCCGAGTTTACCGTCGATATGTATTACGACCGTCAAGGCCGTCTGAAATGCGCCATTCCTCGCGAACGTTTGGAAGTACGCACCGGCGAAGTCAGCAAAGGCGCGACCCGGCGCAATGCCCTGTATGAAGAGTTGGTTGAAAAAATGGCCGTATTGGAAGGCGCACGCGGCTGCATTACCGCTCAATTCTTCGTCAGCAAAACCGACAATACGACCTACGGCGTGGAAATCAACCCGCGTTTCGGCGGCGGTTTCCCACTGACCTACGCTGCAGGCGGCAACTATCCGGGCTGGCTGATTCAAGAATACATCGGCGGCCAAGACATTCCCTTCTCCAACGACTGGGAAAACAATTTAATCATGCTTCGTTATGATGCTAAGGTTTTGGTAAGAGAACATGATTAAGCCGGAAGAATCCGTCATCGTTTTTGACCTTGACGATACGCTTTACTCCGAACATGACTACAAATGCTCCGGAATACGGGCAGTTGTAGAAATGATTACGTCGCTTTATCCGCAATACAATGCCGGCGTACTATATGAAATTGCCGACAATAAAAGTAAAGACTGGCTCGACAATTTGTGTCATCATTGCAAATTAAACGAATCAGAGAAACAATCACTCTTGTGGCAATATCGACTGCATCGGCCTGCCATCCGACCCTATGTCGAACCGTCTTTTTTACGGAAGCTAATGCGCCCTTTTGCCGCACGCGCCCTGATTACAGACGGCCGCAGCCTGACACAGCGGTTGAAAATACAGGCCTTGGGCCTGACCGATTTGTTTGACGACATTTTGATTTCGGAAGCCATGCAATCGGAAAAGCCCGACGACAAGCGTTTCGTTTTCCTGCAAAACAAATATCCGGCCGCAAAACGTTTTATTTACATCGGCGACAACATCAAAAAAGATTTTGTCGCACCCAACAAACTGGGTTGGCTCTCCATAGGCATCATGCCTAAGCCGCACAATATTCATCAAGCCGAGCCCGAGCAATACGGCCGTGAATACCAGCCCACCCTTTGGATAAACACCCTGGAAGAACTGACTACACTGACAACTTCCGCCACCGAAAAAGCAAATGCATAAGGGACATTTCTCCATGAAAATCTTATTTATGGGTCGTAAACAGGTTTCCGCCAACCTGCTTCGTTTTTTGACCAAACAAGACCATATCGAAATCATCGGTGTCTTGACCGACAGCCATCTGCAAGGCTCGCCGACTACGGCCGCCGCGCAGGAATTGGGCTTGCCCCTGTACACCTTCGATACGGCTTTGGAAGCAATGCGAGAAGGCCGTCTGAAATACGATTTGGGCTTGTCCGTCCTTTACTGGCGCAAGCTGCGTGATGAATTCCTGAGCATTCCGACTTTAGGCACGATCAACTTCCACCCTGCGCTGTTGCCCGAATACAAAGGCACGGGCGGCTACAACCTGGCCATCATGGACGAGCTGAACGAATGGGGCAATACTGCCCACTACGTCGACGCTTCCATCGATACCGGTGAAATTATCGAAGTGGACCGTTTCCCTATCGACGCCGAAACAGAAACCGCCCAATCGCTCGAACGCAAAACCATGCAGGCATTGGAAGATTTCGCACGACGCATCATCACCCGCGCCATCGAGTCGAAAACCAAATTGCCAACCACGCCAAACATTGGTGGCCGCTACGTCAGCCGCGACGAGATGGAAGCCATGAAGCAAATCCACGACGGCGACAATATCGAGAAGAAAATCCGCGCCTTCTGGTTCCCTCCTTACGACGGCGCATACGTCGAAATCAACGGTCAGAAATACACCCTGATCAATCGCCAACTGCTGGAAGAAATCGCCCCCAAAGGCTCAACCAGTCTTTTCGCAGGAAAAACAAATGCTTAATACATCACTCTCCCCATGGCCAAGCTTTACTCAAGAAGAAGCCGATGCCGTTTCCAAAGTCCTGCTGTCCAACAAAGTCAACTACTGGACAGGTACGGAATGTCGCGAATTTGAAAAAGAATTTGCTGCTTTTGTCGGCACTCAATACGCCGTCGCCCTTTCCAACGGTACATTGGCTTTGGACGTAGCCCTCAAAGCAATGGGTATCGGCCAAGGCGATGATGTGATTGTCACTTCGCGTACTTTCTTGGCTTCCGCATCCTGCATCGTGACCGCCGGCGCAAATCCGGTGTTTGCCGATGTCGATTTGAACAGCCAAAACATCAGCGCCGAAACCATCAAAGCCGCTTTGACGCCAAACACAAAAGCCATCATCGTGGTTCACCTTGCCGGCATGCCTGCCGAAATGGACGACATCATGGCTTTGGCAAAAGAACATAACTTGTGGGTTATCGAAGACTGCGCCCAAGCGCACGGTGCGAAATACAAAGGCAAATCCGTCGGCTCTATCGGCCATGTCGGCGCATGGTCGTTCTGCCAAGACAAAATCATGACCACCGGCGGCGAAGGCGGCATGGTAACCACCAACGACAAAGAGCTATGGAGCAAAATGTGGTCGTACAAAGACCACGGCAAAAGCTACGATGCCGTGTACAACCGCGAACACGCACCCGGTTTCCGCTGGCTGCACGAAAGCTTCGGTACCAACTGGCGCATGTTGGAAATGCAGGCGGTCATCGGCCGCATCCAGCTCAAACGTATGCCCGAATGGACGGCGCGCCGCCAAGAAAACGCCGCCAAACTGGCTGAAAGCTTGGGCAAATTTGCCAGCATCCGTTTAGTCGAAGTGGCCGATTACATCGAACACGCGCAATACAAGTTCTACGTTTTCGTCAAACCCGAACACCTGAAAGATGGCTGGACGCGCGACCGCATCGTCAATGAACTGAACGCGCGCAAAGTCCCATGCTATCAAGGCAGCTGCTCCGAAGTGTATTTGGAAAAAGCCTTCGACAACACGCCTTGGCGTCCGAAAGAGCGTTTGAAAAACGCTGTCGAGTTGAGCGACACCAGCCTGATGTTCTTGGTGCACCCAACCCTGACCGATGAAGAAATTGCGTTCTGCAAAGAAAACATCGAAGCCGTATTGACTGAAGCCACGGCATAATCATTTTCAGACGGCCTGCAACTTCAGGCCGTCTGAAAAAAATAAAACAGCCTGCTTCAAACAATCCGTACCAAGCCACATTACAACACTCAGACACAAGAAATATAAAATGAACTTGGAAACCCTGCTGGCTCTGCCGCGCAACCTTAAAAAAACCTTCTTCGTCATCCACGATATCTTGATGATATTCGTGGCGTTTTGGTTTGCCCAAAGCCTCAAAGTGCAATATTCCGACGAATGGTTGAGTATCGCCAACTGGCTGGCTTTCGGCAGCACCGCGTTGCTGACCATCATCCTTTTCATCCGTATCGGCCTCTACCGCGCCGTTACGCGCTTCGTCAGCATCCGCGTCCTGACCGCCGCCGCATTCGGCAGCATTATTTCGGCGGTCTTGTTCTGCCTGAGCACCCTGGTTTTTGAGCAAAAACTGCACCTTGCCCTGCCCATCGTCTATTTCTTGGTCTTGGTGGTCGGCGTGACCAGCTCGCGCATGATCCTGCGCGCGATTCTGACCGATCATCACCGCAAACAGATGACACCCGTCATCATCTACGGTGCAGGCCAATCCGGCCGACAATTGCTGGAAGCCATCAAACAGGTTAACGAATACTCGGCCATTGCCTTTGTCGATGACAACCCAAAAATCCAACGCACCGTCATCTATGACCTTGCCGTCTACAACCCCAACGAAATCCCGATGCTGATCAGCCGCTACGGCGTCCGCAAAATTCTGCTGGCGATTCCAAGTTCTACGCCGGAAGAACGCAAAGACATCATCCGCCGCCTCGAAGCATACAAATGCGAAGTCCTGACCATTCCGGGCATGAAGGATTTGGTGGACGGCAAAATCAACGTCAGCTCATTGAAAAAAATCTCTGTGGTCGATTTGCTCGGCCGCGCCCCTGTGGCACCTCGCCCTGAATTGATGAGCGCCGACATCAGCGACAAAGTCGTGATAGTAACCGGCGCAGGCGGCTCTATCGGCTCCGAACTTTGCCGTCAAATTCTCAATTGCCGGCCGACCAAACTGCTGTTGTTTGAATTGTCTGAATTTGCCCTATACAGCATAGACAAAGAATTGCGCGAAACCCAAGCAGCGCAAGGCAGCCAAGTCGAAGTCGTACCGCTTTTAGGCTCGGTTCAAAACAAAGAACGCCTTAGCAGCATCATGAAGGCCTATCACGTCGACACCGTCTACCATGCCGCAGCCTATAAACACGTCCCTATGGTTGAGTTCAACACCATAGAAGGCATTCAAAACAACGTGTTCGGCACACTCTGCTGCGCACAGGCTGCCGTAGATGCAGGCGTTTCCACCTTTGTTTTGATTTCCACCGACAAAGCCGTCCGACCGACCAATACCATGGGCGCCAGCAAACGCATGGCCGAACTCTGCCTGCAAGCCCTTGCCGCCGAGCCGGAACAAAAAACACGCTTCTGCATGGTGCGTTTCGGCAATGTATTGGGTTCGTCCGGTTCCGTTGTTCCTGTATTTGAAAAACAAATTGCCGAAGGCGGCCCGATTACCCTGACTCACCAAGACATTACCCGCTACTTCATGACCATTCCCGAAGCGGCGCAATTGGTTATCCAAGCCGGCGCAATGGGTAAAGGCGGCGACGTATTCGTCCTCGACATGGGTGAATCCGTCAAAATCATCGACCTTGCCCGTCAAATGATTGTCCTCAGCGGCCTCAAAGTGAAAGACGAACAACACCCCCACGGCGACATCGAAATCAAGATTACCGGCCTGCGCCCGGGCGAGAAACTTTATGAAGAACTGCTCATCGGCGACGAGGTGCAAAAAACCACTCATCCCCGTATTATGACCGCCAGTGAAGTAATGCTTCCATGGACGCAATTATCTGACATACTGTCGGAACTCGAAACCGCTTGTTTCCAAAGCGACCAAAACAGCCTGCGCCAGCTTCTGTTGCGCGCACCGACAGGCTTCGTACCTAAAGACGGTATCTGCGACTTGGTTTGGCAACAAAACAACAAGGCCGTCTGAACATTTTCAGACGGCCCGGACACCATACTGCAAGGACTACTACATGAAAAAAACACTCTCCCTGCTTACTCTATTCGCACTGACTGCCTGCAACAGCACAACAGTCATTCCTGGTTCAACCATCAAAACCCGAACCAAAACCATTGTTTACACCGACACCGACACCGCAGCCGATACCAACCTCGACAGCCGCGTTGCCGTTTACCCCATCACGCCCAACCTGATTGAAAAAATGCGTACGCCACCCGTACTTTCCCAAGCCAACCAAGGCTTGGAGCAAAGCAAAAGCGCTTACCGCTACCGCATCGGCAGCGGCGACGTCCTCAATATCATGGTTTGGGCGCACTCCGACCTCAATTCCCCCATCCAGCAAAGCAACCCGCAAACCAACCAAGTCAGCCGCGGCGCCTGGGTGGATGAGGGCGGTTATATTACTTACCCGTTAGCAGGCAAAATTCAAGCCAAAGGCAAAACTTTGGACGAATTGCAAAATACCCTGACCAACCTTCTGAAACGCTACATCAAAAATCCTCAAGTAGCCATCAACGTTACCGAATTCCGTTCGCAACGCATTTCAGTATCCGGTGCCATCAGCCAAGCAGGTCAGCTGCCGATTACCAATATCCCGATGACCATTTTGGATGCCATCAACCAAGCAGGCGGCGTCACCCAAAGTGCCGACACCCAACACATCAAATGGACGCACAACGGCGTCGACCGCACCATTTCCCTACAAGACATGTTGCAATACGGTGATATGTCGCAAAACCACCTCCTCAGCCATGGTGACATCGTTTATGTTCCTAACAGCAGCAACAACAAAATCTACATCATGGGTGAAGTCGGCAAACAAGCCACCCTGCCGATCGGCAATCACGGCCTCAACCTGACCCAAGCGCTCGGCGAAGTGGGCGGCATGAACCAAGCCTATGCGGATGCAACCGGCGTATTCGTGATCCGCCGCGCACCTGAAGATGCGGCCAGACCTATCCACATCTACCAGCTCAACCTAAAAGATGCGACTTCTTACGCACTGGGCAGCGAATTCAAATTGCGCTCCGAAGACACCGTTTACGTTACCGCCGCCCCAGTTACCCGTTGGAACCGCGTAATGTCACAAATTACCAACTCCATCAGCAACGTCAATACCCTCGACAATACGTTTAAATAAGCAGTGGTTCCTGCTGTCAGACCCTGTTTGACAGCAGGATACAAAATCACGCACAATCCAACCAAATTACATAAACGGCATATAAAAGCCGTACACACCGCACAAACGGAAAAGCAGTACCTTATAGTCTGACTCACGCTTTTTTCAGACCATAAACCGAAACAATATCATGTACCACAACATACTCATCGTCTGCCTAGGCAACATCTGCCGCTCCCCCACCGCAGAGCGGATTATGCAGAAAAAACTACCCGGCCACCGCATCAGCAGCGCTGGCATAAAAGCACTGGCAGGTAAGGATGCCGATTTCCAAGCCATCAAAACCGCACTCAAACACGGCGTTATCGTTGCAGGCCATACGGCACGCCAACTGACTGCCCAAATGTGCGAACAGGCCGATTTGATTCTCGTCATGGAGCCCTGTCAAATTGACATGGTGGCCGACATCCATCCGCCGGCACGCAGCAAAACCATGCTGTTTGCCCAATGGTTGCCTAAAAAAACCGTACCTGACCCATACAAACAAAGCAGTGAAATGTTTGAAGCCGTTTTTGAACAGCTCAATGCTGCCGCAGACACTTGGAAAACCAAACTAAACGGAAAAACTCAACCGGTATAAAACCGGCATGAACAAGAAAGCAAGCAATGAAAAAAACGACCTACACACCTTACAGCGCAGACAACGACGAAATCGACTTCGGCCAACAGCTGCGAGTAATTTGGACAAATAAATACAAAATCCTCGCCGCCCTGCTTGCAGGCGGCATTCTTGGCGCAGCCTTCAGCCTGGCATCCACTCCGCAATACCGTGCCGATGCCATGCTGGAAATTGAAACGCGACAAAACCAAATCCTGACCGAAATCAACAGCATCTTCAACAACCAAACCACGCCGTCTGAAGCAGAAGTCGAGTTGGTTCAATCACGCTTGGTGCTGGGTAAAACCGTTGACGACCTTCAGCTTGACCAAGAAGTCAAAGCCAAATACACACCCGTTATCGGCAGCCTGATGCACAACATCAGTGGCGACCCCGATCCCAAACTGACCGTCGGCAGCTTTTCCGTACAAGACGAATGGTTCAACAAAACCTTCACACTGACCGCCAAGAGCAACAAAGCCTATACCCTTACCCTGCCTGACAAACGCGTTGTCGAAGGCAAGGTCGGCGTGCCTCTGAAAATCAACAATCAAACCACCCTCAAAATCGATCAAATCCTGGCTAATCCGGGTCAAGAATTTGCGTTAACCAAGTTCTCCCGCATCAGCGCCATCGAAAACATCCAAAACAAACTGGCTGTTATCAGCAAAGGTAAAACCAGCCCCATCATTAACCTTACCTTTACCGGCACCGACCCTAAACGTACCAGCGTCATCCTCAACAGCATTGCCGACAACTACGTTGCGCAAAACCGCGAACGCGACGTCCAAGTCGCATCCAGCGGTTTGGCCTTCATCAGCGAAGAATTGCCACGCTTGAAAGAAACCTTGCAAGACGCTGAAAACAAACTCAATGCCTACCGCCAACAATCAGGCTCTCTCGACATTCCGCTCGAGTCCAAAGGCGCATTGGAAAGCCTGACCGGCATCGAAACCCAAATTACCCTGCTCAAAACCGAAGAAGCAGGTTTGGCCGAGCTGTACACGCCGGAACACCCTTCCTATAAAGCCGTATTGGACAAACTTGCCGTCCTCGAACGCGCTAAAAACAAAATCAACCAACAAATTGCCGAGTTGCCGAACACCCAACAAGAAGTTATCCGCCTGACCCGCGACGTAGAAACCAACCAAGCAACCTACGTCCAACTGTTGAGCAAACAACAAGAACTCAACATCATGAAAGCCAGTGCACAAGGTAATGTTCGCATCGTCGATTATGCCTATGTCCCTGAAAACCCCGTTGCCCCGCGCAAAGCCGTCATCACGCTCCTGAGCGCACTTGCCGCAGGCTCATTGACCGCTTTGTGGCTGATGATTCGCAACCGCATGAAAAACGGCATTACTTCATCCGAAGAAATCGAAAACCTCAATTTGGAAGTCGTCGCTCTTGTTCCGCACTCCAAAACCCAGCAAAAACGCGACTTCTTCAAAAACAAATTCAAAAAAACCGGCGGCCGTTCCAACTATCTGCTGGCCAGCGAAGACCGCGCCGACACGGCAGTCGAAGCCATCCGCGCCCTGCGCACCAATATCTACTTCTCCATGCTGGACGCGCCTAACAACGTCCTCATGATTACCGGTGCCGCGCCTGAAGCAGGCAAATCCTTTATCTCTGCCAACCTCGCCACCGTAATGGCGCAGTCAGGCAAACGCGTTCTGCTTATCGATACCGATATGCGCAAAGGCTACCTCGACCGACTCTTCGGCCTTACCCCCGAGTTCGGCTTGTCTGACATCCTCAACGGCAAAGCAGCTCCGGCAAAAGCCGTACAAGAGACCGGCATTGAAAACCTCCACCTTATCAGCAGCGGCAGCTATCCTAGCAATCCGTCCGAGCTTTTGATGGACAACCGTTTCAACGAATTGCTCGCCCACGCGCGCCAACGCTACGATTATGTCATCTTGGACACGCCGCCCGTATTGGCCGTTACCGACGCCATCATCATCGGCCAACATGCCGGCACCGTCCTTATGATTAGCCGTTATGCGCACACGCGTGCACGAGAGCTTGAAGCCAGCGTCGAACGCCTCAAACAAAACCACATCAACATCAAAGGTGTTGTCCTCAACGGCATGAAGCGCGAAGCCAACAACAGCTACGACTACTACGCCTACGATGCCTACCATTCCGGTAACAATAAATCATAAACCGAAGCAGGCCGTCTGAACTTTCAGACGGCCTAAGGCTTTTTAAACAGCACAAAATATTTTTCACAAACGCCGCCCTTGCACCCCAAAGCCGTTTGTTTTAAAGTAAGCCCCGTTCCCATATGGAAGAGAAACATGAAAATTACCGTCATCGGCGCAGGTTCGTGGGGTACAGCTCTCGCGTTGCACTTTGCGCACCACAACAATGAAGTTGCCCTTTGGACACGCAATCCCGACCAAATCCGCACCCTGCAAGCAGATCGCGAAAACAAACGCGGCCTGCCCGGCTTCCCTTTCCCTGAGTCCCTGACCGTTCACGCCGATTTGGGCGAAGCGCTGAAAGACAGCCAACTTGCCCTGATCGTTACCTCCGTAGCCGGCCTCAGAAGCAGCGCCGAGCTGCTCAAACAGCATAACGCCGCCGATATTCCCGTTCTCGCCGCCTGCAAAGGTTTTGAACAAGATACCGGCCTTTTGACTTTCCAAGTACTGAAAGAAGTCCTACCTAACAATAAAAAAATCGGCGTTCTCTCAGGTCCGAGCTTTGCCCAAGAACTTGCAGCCCAACTGCCTTGCGCCGTCGTGTTTGCTTCCGAAAACAAAGACTGGGTGGAAGAAACTACTGCCCAACTGAACACCAACGTAATGCGCCTGTACGGCAGCACCGACGTCATCGGTGTCGCAGTGGGCGGTGCCGTTAAAAACGTCATGGCAATTGCCACCGGCCTTTCAGACGGCCTCGAATACGGCCTCAATGCACGCGCAGCCTTAGTAACACGCGGCCTTGCCGAAATCACCCGCCTTGCCATCGCCATGGGCGCACAACCCAAAACCATGATGGGCTTAGCAGGCATCGGCGACCTTATCCTGACCTGTACCGGCGCACTCTCGCGCAACCGCCGCGTCGGCCTAGGCCTCGCAGAGGGTAAAGAGTTGCATCAAGTGCTTGTCGAAATCGGCCACGTTTCCGAAGGCGTCAGCACCATTGAAGAAGTCTTCAACACCGCCGCCAAATACCAAATCGATATGCCCATCACTCAAACCCTGCTGCAACTCATCCGCAAAGAAATGACCCCGCAGCAAGTCGTTGAACGACTGATGGAACGAAGCGCGCGCTTCGAATAAACGGTCGCGCCGTCTGCCATTCAGACGGCCTGACGCACAATATGGCGGCCATCAGGCCGTCTGAAGGGAAACACATGAACCAATCACTGAACAATCTGGAAATCAACGTTTACCAACTTGTCCAAAAATTTGAAACGCTGGTTTCAGAAAACCGCCGTCTCAACGAAGAAATCGACAGACTCAAACTCGAGCAAGAGCAACAAAAACGCCAACACGACGCGGCCATTGACGAACTCAGCGAAGCCTTGCTGGTTCAAGTCGGCAAACTCAAAGAGGACCTGCAAAGCAAAATTGACAACCTGACTGCCGAAAAAGAAAACTACCGCAACGCGCTGGCCCAAAGCGCAGACCAAATCCGCAGCCTCATTACCCGATTGCCCCAAGAAACACAACAATAAAAGGATGCCCCGTGAGTATCGAACAAGTCAATCTCGACATCATGAATGTCAACTTCACCATCAACACACCGAGTGAAGAAAAAGCCACCCTTCTGCAAGCCGTTGAAATGCTCAACAAGAAAAGCGATGCGATTAAAGAAAGCGGCCGCATCGTCGGCACAGACAAAATCGTCGTCATGGCAGCCCTCAACGTCGTGCACGACCTCTTGAAAACCACCCTCAACGACGATTTGGCAATCGGTGAATTTGAGCGTAAAATAACCGACATGAACAACGCGTGCCAAAAAGCACTGGCGCGCTTGGAGCAAAACTGATTTCCCCCTTTTCCCTGCGGTGTTCGCGAAGGCATATATTCCTTTGAACCAATACGTTCGCTTTAGGTTGCCGGGAGCTGTAGTGGGCGCGAGCGTCCGTTTATTGGACGCACCCGAAACTACCCGAGGTGACCGCCTTGTCAGCAAGGTTCAAGCGGATTCAGCCTAAACGGCACTCGTGGGGATTCCCTAAAAAAAGCCATACCGACAGGTGTGGCTTTTCCCTTTCCAAGTAAAGACTTTCGTAAAGATTTCCGGCCGTCTGAAAAAACCGCATATTCATGCATCAAACACACTCAATTAAGATTGACAAAAACCAATCTCCTCTTTAAAATCCATAACTTTCTATATATATCTGGATTCCAACCATGAAAACCTTCTCTGCAAAACCCCACGAGGTGAAGCGCGAATGGTTCGTCATTGACGCAGAAGACAAAGTTCTGGGTCGTGTCGCAGCCGAAGTCGCACACCGTCTGCGCGGCAAACACAAACCCGAATACACCCCTCACGTTGATACTGGCGACTACATCATCGTCATCAACGCAGACAAACTGCGCGTGACCGGTGCTAAATTCGAAGACAAAAAATACTTCCGTCACTCTGGTTTCCCAGGTGGCATCTACGAGCGTACTTTCCGCGAAATGCAAGAGCAATTCCCAGGCCGCGCTTTGGAACAAGCCGTAAAAGGCATGTTGCCTAAAGGTCCTCTGGGCTACGCCATGATCAAAAAACTGAAAGTGTACGCTGGCGCCGAACACGGCCACGCTGCACAACAACCTAAAGTTTTGGAACTGAAATAATAAGGACACGACATGAACGGTAAATACTACTACGGCACAGGCCGCCGCAAAAGTTCAGTGGCTCGTGTATTCTTGACTAAAGGTACCGGCCAAATCATCGTAAACGGCCGTCCCGTTGACGAATTCTTCGCACGTGAAACCAGCCGCATGGTTGTACGTCAACCTCTGGTTCTGACTGAAAATGCCGAATCTTTCGACATCAAAGTTAACGTAACCGGTGGCGGCGAAACCGGTCAATCCGGCGCCATCCGTCACGGCATTACCCGCGCCCTGATCGACTTCGACGCAGCCCTGAAACCAGCCCTGTCTCAAGCAGGCTTCGTTACTCGCGATGCTCGTGAAGTTGAACGTAAAAAACCTGGTTTGCGCAAAGCACGTCGCGCAAAACAATTCTCCAAACGTTAATACGTTTTCAGAATCGAATCAAAAAGCCTTGCTCTGCAAGGCTTTTTTCATTTATAAAACAATAATCCAATATCCTCCGCAATATATGATGAAAACCCTGCTCCACTACGCCAAATCATTGCTTCAGGCCGTGATTATTTTCATTTTGCTCTCCTTGATTGTCGACTGGGTACGCAAGCCTAACCAGCCCTTACAATCAGCGGCACAAACCATTACTTTAACCGATGGGCAAACCACTTCCCTTCAATCCTTCAGCCAAAATCGGGTTGCCGTCGTTTATTTTTGGGGTAGCTGGTGTCGTATTTGTTCATACACATCATCAACCATAGAAAAACTGCACCAAGACAATATCCCAACATTGGGCGTAGCCTTGCGCTCCGGAAGCGACACGGACATTGCCCACCATATGCAAGAAAACAACCTATCCTTTCCAAATTTCAATGATTCAGACGGCCTGATGGCTCAAAAATGGAATATAGCCGTCACACCGACCATTATCATATTAAAAGATGGCAAAATGATTCATCACACATCCGGGCTTTCTAGCTACATCGGCTTAAAAATCAGAATTTACTTAGCAGACATCTTCGGCTAAATTCATTGAAAATCCACCAAAAATAGAAAATCCAAAGAATCATCTTCGCCGAATATTTTTATCCTATTCCACTTCATAAATAAATAAACTATCTCTTTCCCGATAACATATGATTTTGTTGAGATTATAAAGAAAATAGACTAAGATATAACCATAAGAACAATTGGAAACATTATTATCAAAACAAACTGTTAGAGATCTTCATCTAATATTGTGGCAGTGATGCTTTTGTTCCCATGACCCGGCTGCCGACGGCAGCCTTAAAACAGCAATATTCGCCTTTATCAATCTACCTCACGCTTCAACGGTTTGATTTTTGATAACACCGGAGACTTAGTAATGCCCAACCAATCTAAACATGCATCTATCAATATCGGTCTGATTCAGGCACGGGAAGCATTGATGACCCAATTCCGCCCTATTCTGAACCAAGCCAATATTACTGACCAGCAATGGCGTATCATCCGGCTCTTAGCGGAAAACGGCACACTCGACTTTCAAGATTTGGCCAATCAGGCCTGCATCCTCCGTCCCAGCCTGACCGGCATTCTGACCCGCTTGGAAAAAGCAGGTTTGGCCGTGCGCTTGAAGCCTTCCAACGACCAACGCCGCGTTTATCTGAAACTGACGCCCGAAGGCGAGAAACTCTATGAATCCACCGGCGCATTGGTTGACGAGCGCTATGACGCAATTGAAAAAGTCCTCACCAAAGAAAAAATGGCACAACTCAAAGAACTCTTGGCAGAGCTGGCAAAAATCGAACAGGCATTAAAATAAAGCGAGCCGGATGACAGATTCAACACACACACTCAAGAGATCTTTCCGAGATGCCATGGCCTCCTGTGCCGCCGGTGTACACGTTATCACGACAGACGGTGAAGCAGGGCGCTATGGCATTACTATGACTGCCGTAACTGCCGTTACCGACGAGCCGCCGACGGTCATGCTGTGCATCAACCGCCAATCCGCCATCATTCCCATCCTGCAAGGCAACCGTGATTTGTGTATCAACACACTCAACGACGGCCAACAGGATGTTGCTGAACACTTTGCCGGATTGACCGACCTCTCGCCCGAAGAACGCTTTGAATACCATATTTGGCATAGAGGACAAACCGGACAGCTAGAAGTCGAAGGCGCGCTGGCGCACCTGCACGGCAGCATTGTCGATCAACGCGAAATCGGCACGCATTACGTCTTTTTCGTTCAGATCAATGAAATCCGCAATACCGATACGCAAGCGCCGGCATTGCTGTATTTCCGTAGGCAATTCAAATCTTTGGCATAAATAAAGGTCTCATGCCGTCTGAAACATCGGTTTCATTTTTTCAGACGGCCTGAGACCTTTTCTGTTTCACACATTATAGGCACACCCATGAAAGCAATGATACTGGCCGCCGGTCGCGGCGAACGCATGCGCCCCCTGACCGACCACACGCCCAAACCCTTACTCGAAGTAGCAGGCACGCCGCTTATCGGCTGGCACTTACGCCGCCTGCGGAAGGCCGGCTTTACTGAAATCGTCATCAACCATGCCTGGCTTGGCCAGCAAATCGAAGACACCTTGAAAGACGGTTCAGCCTACGGCGTACACATTGCCTATTCTCCCGAGCGCGCCGGAGGCCTGGAAACTGCCGGAGGCATTGCCACCGCCCTGCCGCTTTTGGGCAACGAGCCGTTTTTGGTCGTCAATGGCGACGTGTTGACCGACATTGATTTCCAAGCTGCACGACTGGCTGCCCAGCGCATGCAGGAACACAACCTTCTCGCCCATTTGTGGCTGGTGGACAATCCACCCCATCATCCCGAAGGCGACTTCGGCCTGCTTTCAGACGGCCTGGTATCCGCATCATCCTCAGACGGCCAGGCCCTGACTTTCAGCGGCGTGGGCGTTTATCATCCCGCGCTTTTCAAAGATACCCCGGCGCACCAGGCTGCCAAGCTTGCCCCTCTGTTGCGTCAAGCTATGAGCCAAAGCCAAATCAGCGGCGAACACCATAACGGCCTTTGGCTGGACGTCGGTACAGTCGAACGCCTGCAAGAAGCTGACCGTATCGCCCAATGCTGGTAAAACAAAAGGAACGTATCCGATACATCCCTTTCAATATCAAAGGCCGTCTGAAAATATTGGTCAACCCATTTTTCAGACGGCCTCAATCTATCATCAAGCTTTAGCCAATTTCTTTTCTTTATTCATTCCTAACAAGCCATTAACAATCATCACGCACAATCCCGACCAAATCAGGCCATAGCCGATCAATGCGCCTTTTTGCACCGGCTCGCCCAGCCATACAATCGACACAATAAAAAGCAATACAGGCTCCAAATAGCTCAACATGCCGAACACTGCCACCGGCAGCAACTGATTCGCCTTCAAATTCAACTGCATGGATATTGCACTATTAAAACCCAGCAACACAATAAAAAAGATTAAAACCGGTTTGGCCGCAATCATCGCCGGCGTATCCGTTGCCAGCAAAATATACGCCAACGCAAACGGCGTAATCATCAATAAATCAAAGGTCAGCCCGATTAAGGAAGGCACGCCCAGCTTGCGGCGCAGCAGATAATAAAACGGATAAGTACCGAACACCCATACAGTCGTCCACGAAAACGCGCCCGACCGCACCAATTCACATGCCACGCCTGCACACGCCAAGATTACCGCCACCCTCTGCAACCGGTTCAAACGCTCTTTAAACCAAATCCGTCCACCCAGCATCATCACCAAAGGAAACAGGAAATAACCCATGGCAATGTTTACTCCTTCCCCATTGACCGGCCCCCAGACAAACAGCCACAACTGGCTGGCAAATATCGGCGTCGGCAATACAATCAGCAGCCACCGTTTCCAATCCCGGCCGACTCCATAAGCAAAACGCATTGCCGCCAGCCAACCGCTGACCATCGTCATCAGCACGCACAAAGCCGACAGCATGGCGACCATGCGCCAGGCAAACACCTCCGTCCCCGTCATCGGCCTCATCCACATACCGTACAGAAACAGCATGGAAAACAACAAATTGGACGCTATCGCAGCCAGCAAACCTTTGGATAAATTCGTCATTTCAGACGGCCTTTTGCAATCAATCAAAGTTAATATTGTAGAAAAAACGGATGAAAAAATTACTCATCTTTTTGAATGAAGTTTTACCGTAAACATCCGTTTCATTAAAGGCCGTCTGAAAACCATGTTTTCAGGTTTTCAGACGGCCTTTCATTGCATCAAAGCAGTCTAATGCATCAACCCTGCTTCACAATATCCGACAGCGGCCAGCGCGGCTTGACATTGAATGCGCCGACAGCCTGACGCTCGGCAAGACGCATCGCGCCGGCAAAGGCAATCATTGCTCCGTTGTCGGTACAATATGCCATCGGCGGGAAATAAACATTGATTTTTTCTTCCTGCGGCTTTGGTTTGCCTTTTTCAGATGGCATTTTGACGGTTAAGCGCGAAAATTCATCACGCAGCTTCCAGTTTGCACCCACACCGCCGGCAACCACCAAAGTTCTGAAGCCGGTATCCAACAACGCTTTTTTGGCTTTGGCCGCCAACACGTCAACCACCGCATCTTGGAAAGCGCGGCAAATGTCGTTACGTGTCTGCTCGGGAATTTCATCGTTGCCGGTTTCGGCGCGGACTTTTTCGACAGCGGTCAAAACGGCTGTTTTCAAACCGGAAAAGCTCATCTGCAAATCGTGCGAATGGAGCATAGGACGTGGGAATGTGAAGGCATCAGGCGTGCCGAGTTTGGCCAGCTCGGATAATTTGGCACCGCCGGGATAAGGCAAACCTAAAAGCTTGGCCGTTTTGTCGAACGCCTCGCCTGCCGCATCATCCACGCTTTCACCCAGCAAGGTGTAATCGCCGATACCGCGTACAGCCATAAATTGTGTATGCCCGCCCGACACCAGCAAAGCGACAAATGGAAATTCAGGCTTGTCGTCTGCCAACAAAGGCGAGAGCAAATGGCCTTCAAGATGGTGGACAGGGATAACGGGCTTACCGATGGCAAATGCCAAGGCGTTGGCGAAGCCTGAACCGGCCAGCAATGCGCCGCCCAAGCCCGGACCTTGCGTAAAGGCAACCGCGTCGATGTCGGCATAGCCTACGCCTGCTTCCTTCAAGCAACCTTGCGTCAACGGCACGACACGGCGGATATGGTCGCGACTGGCCAATTCGGGGACAACGCCGCCGTATTCGGCGTGCATCGCCATTTGTGTGTGCAAATGATGCGCCAACAGGCCGCGCTCGGTATCGTAGAGCGCAACGCCGGTTTCGTCGCAAGATGATTCAATTCCTAATACCAACATGGTTTGAGGCCGTCTGAAAAAATGATTAAAAACGATTCAGACGGCGTTTTCTCCGAAAACGGAAAAAGGCCGTCTGAAATAAAGTGCGGAATAAGCGGTTTACAAAGTGCCGTAAGAATGCAGGCCGCTCAAGAACATATTCACGCCGATAAAGGCAAAGGCGGTAATGACCAGGCCGATGACTGCCCACCAAGCCAACACCCTGCCGCGCCAGCCTGCCACCAGCCGCAAATGCAACCAAACAGCGTAATTCAGCCAAACGATGAATGCCCAAGTTTCTTTCGGGTCCCAGCTCCAATAGCGACCCCACGCAGAGGCTGCCCACAATGCGCCGAGAATGGTGGCAATCGTGAAGAATAAGAAACCGACAGCAATCGCTTTGTACATAACTTCTTCAATGACTTGCGAGTGCGGCAGCCATGATTTTTTGCCCGCATCTTCTTTTCTGAGCACCAGCAGTTCGGCAATACCCAGCATGGCAGCGATACAGAATGCGCCGTAGCCGATAAAGTTGGCCGGAACGTGGATTTTCATCCACCAAGACTGCAAAGCCGGAATCAGCGGCTGAATGGCATGAGCCTCGCGTGAAACGCTGTACCATAAGACAAATCCGACCACAATTGCCATAAAGCTGAAGACAAAGCCACCCAGTTTTTGTACGGCAAAACGGCCTTCGTAATAGAGGTACATCAGTGCCGTAATGACCAAGAACAAGATAAATACTTCGTAAAGGTTGGAAACCGGAATATGGCCGGCATCGGGACGCAGCAGATAGCTTTCATGCCAGCGTACCAGCAAACCGACAAAGCCCGCCATCGCGGAAACCCACGCAAACACGGTACCCATGCCCAAAAGCGTATTGGACGACACATTTTTGCGCACCGCCGCTATCGCGCCGACGATATAGGCAAACAAGGCAAAGAACACAAACGCGCATTGCCACATAATCGCCGACTGGCTGCTTAACAGATATTTGAGCAGGAAACCGTCTGCGTGTTTGATGTCACCGCCATACAAATCAACGGCCAAATACGCCAAGCACACGCCCAAAGGGATAAACCAGCGCATCGGTTTGAAAAACCAACCCAGAAAAACGGCAATACCGGCACTCGCCCACAAAATCACCATTTCGTAGATGTCCATGTGCAGACCGGCTTGGGTTTGGGCAATAAACGCACTGATGGCAATCAGCAGTGCGAATGCCCAGTCGAAGAGGTTGAGGTTTCGGATAAATGATTTGTGTGTCAGAAGCTCATGCTCGGGCAAGGCCTGATGTTTGTTATTCATGGTTCAAATCCTTGGCAAGCTGCTGCAATTGCCGTGTGTGTTGCGGAAATTCTTTCTGCAAGTCGCGTTCGTTGCGGCTGGAAGACATGGCAAAACGGATACGGCCGTCTGAAAACAGCAGCCAAGCACGTTTTTCACGGATATAGAACATAAACACCGTGCCCAACACCAGCAATACCGAACCCAAATACACCAAGAATTCCCCCGGAGAACGGGTCATCTGCAATCCGGAAGAGCGCACTTCGGAATAGCCGTCCAATTGCAGCAACATCGGCGCAGGATACTCGGTTAAACCGGTGTACGCATCCATTGCATGCAGCAGGAAGCGGTTGCGTTTTTCATCTTGCGGCCAAGCCGGCAGGTTGTATGTACTGATCGTGTCTTCCAAAGCGGCATTCATCACGCCATAGAGCATCTCATAGAAATAGCCCTGCATTTTTTCCTGCTGATCTTTGGGAATGTTGGTGGTAACAAATTCGTCCAAAGCCAAATAGCCGCCTTTGGCAAAAATCGACAAAGTATTTTCCGCCGCCGCCATGAATTGCTCGCGGATTTCGGCGGGTGCGCCTTTGACGGCGTTGGCAACGGTTTTACGGCGTGCCGCATCGTCTTTCAAATATTGGCGCAAAGCCATAAAGGTATCGATTTTACCGTTTTTATCCATTGGAATGCGCAACCAGCGGTATTGCTGCGCCAAGCCGCTGCGCGTGCCGGTAATGAAGAAATAGTCTTCATCTTGTTTTACCGGCAACATATAGTTTTTATATTCGACCGCCTGCCCTGCTTTGTCGCGGATGCGGTAAACGATAGATGGGCCAATATTGGTGTATTTTTTGCCTTCCTGACGGACAGAACGAACATCATTGATGGCGGATTTCAGGTTTTGCTCTTTTTCAGACGGCTCGCTCATGTCTTCGACGTTCATCGAAGTAAACTGGTCGAATTCCAATTTATAAGAAGCCTTGCCCAAATCCAGCGGAAACTCGCGCATTGAAGTTGCTTTGAGTTTGACCGGAGTACGGTCGGCATCAGCCAGATTCCACGCTTTAAACGTCAAGTCTGAGCCGCCGTCGGCAAAACTTGCCTGATAAACCGTAATACCGTGCAGCGTCAAAGGATAGTTGACGCGGATGGTGTGTTCGCTGACTTTGCCGGTTGCCTTGTCCGTGACTTCCAAGTCGCTGGCGAAATCGCGCGGCATACCGGTATCGTAAAAATCAATATGGAATTTCTTCAATTTGACGGAAAACGGCAAGTCTTGCACGAGCATGCCGTTATCCGCATTCAGAAATACCACGTCCGCGCTCTGACCTTCCGAAATATTGACATTGCCCCTAAACGACAAATTGGACGTACCCAACACGCTTTCGGGCTTAAAGTCTTTGGCGTAAACCGCCGTATTGTCCGGCACGACCCGGCCGGTGAGCATACCGATTTTCAGCAGAATATTGCTGTCTATCAAACCGCCCAAACAAATCACAATCAGCGCGGCATGGGCAAAGATATAGCCCCATTTGTTCATCGCGCCTTTTTTCGCCGCCACCAAAACCGAACCGTCTTCACGCGTAACGGTTTTGCAGCCATAACCTTGTACTTCCAAATACCGTTGTGCGACTTCGGGCGTCACCTGTCCGTCTAAAACGATGGAATGGCGCATTGCCGCCAGCGATTTTTCCTTCGCGTTTTCACGGAACGAACGAATCTCGCGCAAAAACGGCGGAACATTGCGAATCAGGCACAATCCGGTGGAAATCACCAAAAACATCATGATGACAACGAACCACGCCGAGGCATACACGTCGTACAGGCCCAAAAAGCCGAAAATCTGCGACCAAAACGGGCCGAATTTCACCAAATAATCGACTTGCGGCTGGTTTTGCTGCAAGACCGTACCGATAATCGAAGCCACGCCCAACAGGCTGAGCAGGGCAACGGCAAAACGCATGGAGCTGAAAAAGGCAAACCATGGTCTACGGATAAGTGGGACGGATGATGAAGATTTACTCATATCTCAAATGTCGGCTTGGGGCAACCCGATCGGTAGAACGGACTGCTATGACGTGTGATGCGAAAGGAAGAATATTGCATATTGCAGTAAAAATCTTGCCGTCGCTATTTGAAAAAACCAATCAGGCTTATCGGTTTATATTGGCTAAGGCCGTCTGAAGGGTTTTCAGACGGCCTGTATCAATAAACTCGTTTCAGAACGAAATTTAGTGCAAACCTTGAATGAAGTTGGCTACTGCGTTCAACTCTTCTTCGCTCAGGCGGTTGGCAATATCGGCCATGATAGCGTTTTTACGTTGGCCGGATTGGTAAGCTTTCATTTGCTCGACAACGTAAGCTTTGTGTTGGCCGCCCAAACGAGGATAGGCTTGGATTTCAGTACCGCCGCCCGGGATACCTGCGCCGCTAGGGCCGTGGCAAGACATACATGCCGGCAGTTTTTTAGCGCTCAGGCCGCCGCGATAGATTTTCGCGCCCAGCTCTGGGTTTTCTTTAGGATTGGCTTCGCCCGGTTTGCCTTGTTGTTTGGCGTAGTAGGCGGCAGCGTCGCGGATGTCTTGTTCGGACAAGTTCATCACCATCGGTTTCATCACGCCGGCAGCACCGTGGGTACGGGTACCGTCTTTGATGGCCATGGTTTGACCGTAGGTGTAGGCCGCAGCCTGACCTGCCAGTTTAGGATAAGTTGCGATACCGCTGTTACCATCGGCTGCGTGACACGCCGCACAGATAGTAGTCGCTACCTGTTTGCCTTTTTCAGCATCTGCTTTAGGGGCAGCGGAAACCGCACCGGCAGCCAATACCAAGGCCAATAAAGTCAATCGTTTCATGGAGTGCTCCTGATTACAGCATTGCGTACCGCGTCAATGCCTTTTTTATACTCAAATACCGGGGAATTTTCCCGATTAAAACCGATAATTCTATAAACGTGCTATTCTATACCAAGTTTACATTAAATTACTACTCAAATTACCAAACTGCTGCAACATAAATGCCCGATACAAATTATGATGTTGCAGTTTTGTTTCCATGCAAGGAAATACTGATGAACCTTTTTCAAAATGCTAAATTCTTTACAACGGTCAACCATCTGAAAGACCTGCCCGACACGCCGGCCGAGATTGCCTTTGTCGGCCGAAGCAATGCCGGAAAATCCAGCGCCATCAATACTTTAACCAATCATGTGCGCCTTGCCTACGTTTCCAAAACACCGGGCCGCACCCAACACATCAATTTCTTTGAACTGGAAAACGGCAATTTCATGGTCGATTTGCCCGGCTACGGCTACGCGCAAGTACCGGAGGCTATTCGTGCGCACTGGGTCAAACTCTTGGGCGACTACCTGCAACAACGCCGCCAACTGATCGGCCTGATTTTGATTATGGACTCGCGCCATCCGCTCAAGGCTTTAGACATTCAGATGCTGGACTTTTTCCACATCACCGGCCGCCCTGTGCATATCCTGCTGTCAAAAGCAGACAAGCTGTCTAAAAACGACCAGATTAAAACTTTGGCGGCGGTAAAAAAATCACTGAAACCCTACACCGAACGCCAAAAAATCAGCGTTCAACTGTTCTCCAGCCTGAAAAAGCAAGGTATGGACGAAGTCAATCAAGTGGTCGGCTCATGGTTTGACGCGCATCGCGAAGAAATCGAAAATCTTGCAGGCGAAACATCGCCTGAGTGATTGTAAAACAAGGCGGAATGAGATAAGTTGACCAACCGCAAATCTTATTCTGTCATTTGGTTTCTCACCATCGCATTTACCATTTAATCCGGGGGCATGTCTCACACATGCCCTTTTTTTCATCACGCTTTTTTTGTTTTCACACGCAAACCACAATCTGCGCCAAATATGCCATCACAACATATCAGCAAGGCCGTCTGAAAACGCGGCTTCGATCTCCATTATTAAAGTGTTAATTTTAGTATTGCAACCCATTACACATCTTAGCGTTTTGCTCATGTTCAGCTAATTGTTGAGGCATAGAATGCATTCATCGTTCAACAACACAGTAGGAAAGAAAATCATGAAACGCATTAACGCTTTTATTTCAAAAAAACTCATCATTGCCGGTATTATTGCTTCAAGTTTGGGCGTTGCCGGTGCGGCAGGTACCATGGCTTTCAAAGAAGGTATGTTTGCAAAGGTTTCCGGCCAGCAAGCAGCCGCAGCAGCGGTAGCAGAAGTGGGCGGCGTCGTTAAAGATGTCGATTACAAATACAAACAACATTTGGGCGGCCGTTACAAAGTAGAAATCTTGAAAGACGGCGTTGAATACGAAGCTTTGGTTGATGCTCAAAACGGCAAAGTATTGGCAGTAGCACAAGATGACGATCAAGACAAACGACACTTTGGTAAACATGATAAGCATCATAAACATGACAATGCTGAGCCCTCTTCATCGCAAAATACAGATTATCAGGCTCCTGCCGATGCTGCACCTGGCACACCTGAAAATGCAACCACTTCCGAGGTAACAAAATCTTAATTTAAACTTTAAAAAAGCCAATGCTGTCTGAAACTTTCAGACGGCATTGGCTTTAATGCAGCATTATTTAAAACACGATTTACATCAAGCCAATCGTTTTCAGACGGCCTTTGTCTCATCTTCGCCGCCTACCCAACCTGCTTCTTTCAATTTCCGCCGTTGTGCATCATAGCGGGCTTTTTCCGCCCAATACATTGTCTGGATACAGGCATCGCCGCACTCGCTGCCGCAACATTCCCACGACTCGGGGCGGATAGGTTCGTCTAACAACGGTTCGCCCAAGATGGCTTCGGCTTTATTCTTCAGGGTCGTATCCATCGGCAATTTCCAAGCGTGCGCCGTCAAATTCAATCACTTCGCCGCCGCGTATTTTGGCGGTTTTACGGGTTTCGGTTTCGCCGTTGCGCAACACCAGCCCTTCGGCGATAAACGCTTTTGCCTGTCCGCCGCTTTCGGCTAGGCCGGCCAGTTTCAACAAGTCGCATAAAGCGATGTATTCGTTGTCTTCAAGATAGACAGTTGCTTCCATCATTTAATCCTTTTCAATAATGGCGATATTTTAACATGGCCGTCTGAAAGAAAGCCCCCTTCTGTTTTATTTGCTTTATTCAACCTCATTACATTTGGTTTTCAGACGGCCTTTCGCTGCCAACCCTGCTACAATACGCCTTTTATTGTTCACGCCGATTTTGCCATGACCGAGCCGACCTATATCCCCCTGCGCCTGCATACCGAATTCTCGATTACTGACGGTATGGTGCGGATTAAAAAACTGATTGCCAAAGCGCAGGAATACGGTTTGCCTGCTTTGGGCATCAGCGATTTGATGAACGAATTCGGTTTGGTGAAATTCTATAAAGCCTGCCGCGGCGCAGGGATTAAGCCCATCGGCGCGGCGGATGTGTGGATAGGTAATCCGAATGCGCCTGACAAGCCGTTTCGCGCCATGCTGATTATCCGCAACGATGCGGGTTATCTGCGCTTGAGCGAGCTTTTGACGGAGGCCTATGTCGGCAAAGACCGCAATATCCATCATGCGGAACTCAATCCCGAATGGCTGGAAAACGGCGACAACAGCGGCTTGATTTGTTTGAGCGGCGCGCATTACGGCGAAGTGGGCGTGAATCTCTTAAACGGCAATGAAGACGCGGCGCGTGCGGCGGCGTTGAAATACGCGGCGTGGTTTCCCGATGCGTTTTATTTAGAGCTGCAACGCCTGCCCGAACGCCCTGAATGGGAGGCTTGTGTTTCCGGCAGCGTGAAGCTGGCGGAGGAACTGGGTTTGCCGGTGGTAGCGACGCATCCGACGCAGTTTATGAGCCGCGACGATTTCAACGCGCACGAGGCGCGGGTGTGCATCGCGGGCGGCTGGGTGCTGACGGACAAGAAACGTCCGCGCGATTTCACGCCAAGCCAGTTTTTCATTCCGCCGGAAACCATGGCCGAACGTTTCGCCGATTTACCCGAGGCCTTGGAAAACACGGTGGAAATTGCCAAACGCTGTAATCTACACATCACATTGGGCAAAAACTTCCTGCCGCTCTTCCCTACTCCGGACGGCCTGTCGCTGGACGATTATTTGGTGAAGCTGTCCAACGAGGGCTTGCATGAACGTATGGTTCAGCTTTATCCCGACGAGGCAGAGCGTGCGGCAAAAATGCCGGAATATCAGGAACGGCTGGATTTTGAGTTGAACATCATCATCCAGATGAAATTCCCCGGCTATTTCCTTATCGTACAAGACTTTATCAACTGGGCGAAAACGCACGGCTGTCCGGTAGGGCCGGGACGCGGTTCGGGCGCTGGCTCGCTGGTGGCGTATTCGCTGAAGATTACCGACCTTGACCCGCTGAAATACGCGCTGCTGTTCGAGCGTTTCTTGAACCCTGAACGCGTCTCCATGCCTGACTTTGACGTCGACTTCTGTCAGGCAAACCGTGGCCGCGTGATTGAATATGTGCGCGAAAAATACGGCGCGGATGCGGTAAGCCAGATTGTTACCTTCGGCACGATGTCGTCCAAAGCGGTGATTCGCGACGTCGGACGCGTGCTGGAACTGCCGTTTATGCTGTGCGACAAACTGTCCAAACTGATTCCGTTGGAAGCCAACAAACCCCTGAGTTTGGAAAAAGCCATGGAGGCCGAGCCGCAGATTCAGGAATTGATTGAAGCGGAAGAAGCGGACGAACTGATTACGCTGGCGAAAAAGCTGGAAGACCTGACGCGCGGTTTGGGTATGCACGCGGGCGGCGTGTTGATTGCGCCGGGCAAGATTTCCGATTACAGCCCCGTGTATCAGGCGGACGAATCCGCCTCGCCCGTATCCATGTACGACAAGGGCGACGTGGAAGACGTGGGTTTGGTGAAGTTCGACTTTTTGGGTCTGCGCAACCTGACCATTATCGAAATGGCGCAGAACAACATCAAAAACACCACCGGCGATATTGTCGATGTCGGCAAGATTCCGCTTGACGACCAAGCTGCCTACCAAATCTTCCGCGATGCGAACACCACCGCCGTCTTCCAGTTCGAGTCGACCGGCATGAAAAAAATGCTGAAAACGGCGCACACGACCAAGTTTGAAGAACTCATCGCCTTCGTGTCGCTCTACCGCCCAGGCCCGATGGACAACATCCCCGACTTCGTCGCGCGCATGAAGGGACAGGAATTCCAATACATCCACCCGCTGATCGAAGGCATCCTCGCGCCGACCTACGGCATTATGGTGTATCAGGAACAAGTAATGCAGGCGGCGCAGATTATCGGCGGCTACTCGCTCGGCGGCGCAGACTTGTTGCGCCGCGCCATGGGTAAGAAAAAGCCCGAAGAAATGGTGAAACACCGCGAAATTTTCGCCGAAGGCGCGGCAAAACAAGGCATTTCGCGCGAAAAATCCGACGAAATCTTCAACTACATGGAAAAATTCGCCGGCTACGGTTTCAACAAATCCCACGCCGCAGCCTACGCCCTGATTTCCTATCAGACCGCATGGCTCAAAGCCCATTATCCTGCCGAATTTATGGCGGCAACCATGTCGTCTGAATTGGACAACACCGACCAGCTCAAGCATTTCTACGACGACTGCCGCGCCAACGGCATCGAGTTCCTGCCGCCCGACATCAACGAATCCGACTACCGCTTCACGCCGTATCCGAACATGAAAATCCGCTACGCACTCGGCGCGATTAAAGGCACGGGCGAAGCCGCCGTCGAATCCATCATCGCCGCGCGGCAAAGTGGCGGCAAGTTTACCGGCCTCTTGGACTTCTGCGAGCGCGTCGGCAAAGAACACATGAACCGCCGCACCCTCGAAGCCCTAATACGCGGCGGCGCGTTCGACAGCATCGAGCCCAACCGCGCCATGCTCTTGGCGAACATCGACCTTGCCATGAGCAACGCCGACCAAAAAGCCGCCAACGTCAATCAGGGCGGACTTTTCGACATGATGGAAGACGCCATTGAACCGGTGCAGCTCATCGACGCGCCCATGTGGAGCGAATCGGAAAAACTCGCCGAAGAAAAAACCGTCATCGGCTTTTACCTGTCCGGCCACCCGTTCGGCCCGTATGCCCAAGAAGTCCGCCAAATCGCCCCGACCAAATTGGGCCGTCTGAAACCGCAAGACAGCGTACGCCTCGCCGGATTCGTTACCGCTGTGCGCACCATGATGGGCAAACGCGGCAAAATCGCCTTCGTCAGCCTTGAAGATTTGAGCGGTCTGGTGGAAATCATGGTCAGCGGCCACACGCTGGAAAACTGCGCCGACTACCTCAAATCCGACCAAGTGCTGATTATCGAATCCAAAGTCAGCCGCGACGACTACGGCGGCGGCGACGGTCTGCGCATTATGGCAAACCAAGTCATGACCCTGCAAATGGCGCGCGAACGCTACGCCCGCAGCCTCAGCCTCGTCCTCGCCCCCGGCCACGATATCGCACGCCTCGCCGCCATCCTCACCGCCCACCGCCTGCCCGACACGTCGCACATTCCGCTGCAACTGTCGTACAGCAACGGCAAAGCATCAGGCAAATTGAAAATTGCGCCAAAATGGATGGTAACGCCAAGCACCGCCTTGTTTGACGAACTGGAAACATTGCTCGGCAGCAGGGCCGTCCGCGTGAATTGGTAAAACTAAAGGCCATCTGAAACTATACGTTCAGACGGCCTTTAATTTAAAAAGCGCTTTAAAAACATAAATCAGATAAAGATTCAGGCTTTCAGACGACCTTATTGTATAGGGAGATTATCTGAAAAGTTTATTGTACAAAGCCTTTGGCCAATAGGGAAAAGTAGCCCACAATAAAGGGGAACGACAATGCCGAAACAATACCCAGCACCCAGTAAATACATTGGTTCAGTACAGTTTTTGAGGCGGTAAGCCGCAACAGTTTGAAATACAGAGAGAACCAGGTTGATGACAAAGCAATAATCAGCAAAAAGCTGACTAGGGAGAAGGAACCGGAGAAAGCGTATCCCAGCATTGTCCCTATCGTGGCATAAAGCATGCCTGCGCCTAGCGCCCATTTCCAGATGGGATAAAGCCTATCGGGAAAATTCAGTGTTCCGGAGGCTTGGAGCCTGCCGAATACCAATACAAATATGATGTCAAACATAATAATGGCTGTTTTAGTGTAGGGTACGACAATATATATGAAAAGGGGGTGAAAATACCCCCCCTTTCCCTACAGATGCTCCATATTAAAGGCCGTCTGAAAAACAGTTTTATTTAACGATTTCAACCGGGCCGTGGTCGTCGCAGTGGTCGCCATGTTGGTGATGCAGACGGCCGTTGACGATGTAGTCAACGTGATCGCCGTGCGGTACGGCTTCGTGGCCGCAACCTTCGCCGTGAACGTGGCCGTGGCAGGTGTCAACCGGATGGCAGCCGTCAGGGTTGGTTTCATTGACGCTCAGAGCATGCTCGTCGTAGTGGCCGTTGTGCTCATGGTGCAGGTGGCCGTCGTGCAGATAATCGACGTGGCCTTCGTGTTTGATGGCAGTGTGGCCGCAGTTTGCGCTGTGAACGTGGTCATGATGTTCGTGGGTTTTACAGGTCATTTTTCTCTCCTAATGTTCAGTGAATAGCAATCTTTCTCGATTGATTATTCCATCTTATCTTTTTTTGATGCAAACGTAAATAATTTTACAGTTATTAATATATTGTTACGCTATATCATCTGTTGATATATAAGCCTATTTTATTTTTCAGACGGCCTTTCATCTATAATTCATTTATTTTCAGCGAGAACTTCAAACCCTTCCGGCAATGTAAAATATCGAATTTTTCAGCCGTAACAGGTAACATGGAAACAAAGGGATGAATCCTTCAAACAAACAGGTACTGTAATGGGAAAACAAGCCAAACTTTATATGGTTCGCAGCACGCAAGGTGCGCTTTATGATGTATTTTTTGAACGCGGTGTTGCGGCATTGGCCTGGCCTATGCTGGCCGAAGCGGCGGCCAAGGGTTTTGGCCGTGAGGAGCTGACCGATATTTACCGTTCGGCCGTACCGGATGTGAAGTTGAGAACGGCGCAATCGGGCGCGGCTCAGGTGTGGCGGTTTGTCAACGAATTGGCTGATGGAGATGCCGTACTGACCTACTCGCCTGCTTTGCGCCGTTATCGGGTCGGCAGGATTACGGGCGGCGCGGTACATTGTCCGCAATGGGACGATGAAAAAATGTCGCTGGTGCGGCCGGTTGAGTGGCTGGGCGAAGTGTGCCGTGATGATTTGAGTGCGGCTACGCAACGGGCTTTGGGCAGCGTGGCAACTTTGTTTGCGGTATCGGAAGCGTGTGCGGCAGAAATTTTTGAACGCGTGGGTTTTCAGACGGCCTAAGAAGGGAAAGGAAACAGGATTATGTGGAACACCATGCATGAATGGCTGAACGCTTTGCCTGTCAGTGAAGAAATCATTAAATCGGCATTGATGTCGGTATTGATGATTGTGGCCGTCATTGCCGGGCGCAGCATTTTGCTCTCGGCGCATTTTCGCAGCCATCCGGATTTGAGCATTGAAAACAAACGCCGCTCGCTGGTGTTCAGCCGCAACGTGACCATGTTGCTGATCCTGCTCGGGCTGGCGATGATTTGGGCGGCGCAGATTCAAACTTTGGCCTTGTCGATGTTTGCAGTGGCCGCGGCGATTGTGGTGGCAACCAAAGAGCTGATTATGTGTTTGTCCGGCAGCATCCTGCGCTCGGTAACCAAACAATACTCCATCGGAGACTACATCGAAATCAACGGCCTGCGCGGACGGGTGGTCGATATCAATATGCTGAACACGCTGATGATGCAAATCGGCCCTAATCCATTGATCGGCCAACTTTCCGGCAAAACGCTCTCGTTTCCCAACAGCCTGCTTCTGAGCCACACCGTGCGCCGCGACAATATTTTGGGCAATTATGTGATTCATACGGTGGAAATCCCCGTGCCGATTCATTTGGATTCGGACGAAATCATAGGCCGTCTGAAAGCCGTTCTTGAGCCCTTGTGCGCAGCCTATGTTCCCGTTATCCAACAATATTTGGAAAACGTTCAAGCGCAAAAACTCTTTATTACCCCCGCCGCCCAGCCGCGCGTGTCCCGCGTGCCGCATGATGACAAGGTGTACCACATCATCGTACGCTTCGCCTCCCCCGTTTCCAAACGGCTGGAAATACAACAGGCCGTCTTAGACGAATTTTTGCGCACGCAATACCGACTGATCAACCAAACAAAATAGTACGGTTTGTTTATTGATACAATTAAATCCCTTACAATAATGAAGTTCACAATCAACAATAAGGAAAAGTCATGTTGCCCGAATCAGCCCTTGCCGAAATGTATCCCGTCATTATGACCCCCAGCCATGACGGCAAATATTTCCACAACTACACCCTCTCGCTTCTGAACATCGTCCACACCAACGCCTCCCTCGGCCTGCCGCTGCAAGTAATGATGCAGCGCGGCGAAAGCCTGATTACGCGCGCGCGCAACAACTGCGTGGCCAAATTTTTGGAAAACAAAGAATGGACGCATTTATTCTGGATTGACTCCGACATCGGCTTCTCTCCCGACTCATTCTACCGCCTGCTCTTGGCCGATAAAGACGTTGTAGCCGGCGTTTATCCGCTCAAACGCGAAAACTGGCCGAAAGCAGGCCTTCCGGCCGGCATGACCCAAGCCGATTTTGAGCGTATGTACACTTCTTACACCGTCAACACCAACGACAAAGATGAAAACGGTGAAATCGTATTGAAAGTCGATGAAGACGGTTTTATGAAAGTCCATGACGCGCCAACCGGCTTCATGGTTATCAAACGCAGCGTATTTGAAAAAATGATAGAGGCCTACCCCGAGTTGAACTACGTCTCCGACAGCGACTACAGCCCGGAAAACAAAGGCCTGCACTACCGCTTCTTCGACTGCATGGTCGATCCCGAAAGCAAACGCTACCTGTCTGAAGACTACACCTTCTGCTACCTCTGGCGTCAAATCGGCGGAGAAGTGTACGTCGACGTGCAATCCAACCTGACCCACCAAGGCGCAAAAGTGTATCGCGGCTCGTTTGCCGAATCCCTGCAAACCAATGTTGCCAATGCGGTTTATGCCCCAGAAGGCACCACCATGCGCCTCGAGCTGGCTGCGCCATTGCACGCCAATCCGCGCGGCGCAGAATAAGATTGGCCGACAGGAAGGCAGGACACTTTAATTCTGCCTGTCTGCCACCATATAACGCCTATCGTTTTCTTTTCAGACGGCCACAAGGCCGTCTGAATCCATCTTATTCAGGAGAAACCATATGAGCGACAACGTCCTGCTCCACTTGGGCGAAGAACCCCGTTTCGACCAAATCAAAACCGAAGACATCAAACCCGCCCTGCAAACCGCCATTGCCGAAGCGCGCGAACAAATCGCCGCCATCAAAGCGCAAACGCACACCGACTGGGCCAACACCGTCGAAAAACTGACCGACATTACCGAACGCGTCGGCCGCATTTGGAGCGTGGTTTCCCATCTCAACTCCGTAGTCGACACGCCCGAATTGCGTGCCGTATACAACGAATTGATGCCAGAAATCACCATCTTCTTCACCGAAATCGGTCAAGACATCGAGTTGTACAACCGCTTTAAAATCATCAAAAACTCTGCCGAATTCGACACCCTCTCCCCGGCGCAGCAAACCAAGCTCAACCACGACTTGCGCGATTTCGTCCTCAGCGGTGCCGAATTGCCGCCCGAACAGCAGGCAGAACTGGCGCAACTGCAAACCGAAGGCGCGCAACTGGGTGCCAAATTCGCACAAAACATCCAAGACGCAACCGACGCTTTCGGCATTCACTTTGACGATGCCGCGCCGCTTGCCGGCATTCCCGAAGACTCCCTCGCCATGTTTGCCGCCGCCGCGCAAAGCGAAGGTAAAACAGGCTACAAAATCGGCCTGCAAATTCCGCACTACCTCGCCGTCATCCAATACGCCGACAACCGCGAACTGCGCGAACAAATCTACCGTGCCTACGTTACCCGCGCCAGCGAATTGTCTGACGACGGCAAATTCGACAATACGGCCAACATCGACCGCACTCTCGAAAACGCATTGAAAACCGCCAAACTGCTCGGTTTCAAAAACTACGCCGAGCTGTCGCTGGCAACCAAAATGGCCGACACGCCCGAACAGGTTTTAAACTTCCTGCACGACCTTGCCCGCCGCGCCAAACCGTTTGCCGAAAAAGACTTTGCCGAAATCAAAGCCTTTGCACGCGAGAGCCTGAATATCGAAGATCCGCAATCTTGGGATTTGAGCTACGCCGCCGAAAAACTGCGTCAAGCCAAATACGCCTTCAGCGAAACCGAAGTGAAAAAATACTTCCCTATCAGCAAAGTATTGGCAGGCCTGTTTGCCCAAATCAAAAAACTCTACGGCATCGAGCTGGCTGAAAAAACCGTCCCCGTTTGGCACAAAGACGTGCGCTATTTCGAGCTGAAACAAGACGGCCAAACCATCGGCGGCGTTTACATGGACTTGTACGCACGCGAAGGCAAACGCGGCGGCGCATGGATGGACGGCTACAAAAGCCGCCGCCGTTTCGCCGACGGTACGCTGCAACTGCCGACTGCTTACCTCGTCTGCAACTTCACCCCGCCGGTCGGCGACAAAGAAGCGCGTTTGAGCCACGACGAAATCATCACCCTCTTCCATGAAACCGGCCACGGCCTGCACCACTTGTTGACCCAAGTTGACGAAGTGGGCGTATCCGGCATCAACGGCGTCGAATGGGACGCGGTCGAGCTGCCCAGCCAATTCATGGAAAACTTCGTTTGGGAATACGACGTATTGGCGCAAATGTCCTCGCACGAAGAAACCGGCGCGGTATTGCCGAAAGAGCTGTTCGACAAAATGCACGCGGCTAAAAACTTCCAACGCGGTATGTTCCTCGTCCGTCAAATGGAATTTGCCCTCTTCGACATGGAAATCTACCATCAGGAAGATGAAGGCCGTCTGAAAGAATGGCCGCAAATCTTGGACAAAGTGCGCCAAGAAGTCGCCGTAACCCAACCGCCGGCATACAACCGCTTTGCCTTGAGCTTCAGCCACATCTTCGCCGGCGGCTACTCCGCAGGCTATTACAGCTACGCATGGGCGGAAGTTTTGAGCGCGGACGCTTACGCCGCTTTTGAAGAAAGCGACGATGTTGCCGAAACAGGCCGCCGCTTCTGGAAAGAAATACTGGCCGTCGGCGGTTCGCGCAACGCAGCCGAATCCTTCAAAGCCTTCCGCGGCCGCGAACCAAGCCTGGATGCCCTGCTCCGCCACAGCGGTTTCGACAACGCAGCTTGATTTGAAAATCCGCCGTTTTAATTGCTGATTCAACGCTAAAGGCCGTCTGAAATATTTCAGACGGCCTTTTTATAATCCATTCAATATGTTCAGCAAAACAAATAAAACCATTCAACCGATAAAACTACCCGGCGCGGAACGCCGCAATGATTGCCAAGCTCAATATTTTCCCAATGCAGACCAACCGCCCATAAAAACAGGGCATGTTCCCATGCCCTATCATTTGAATTTCAGACGACCTTTCGGTTGTCAAAATTTATTAGGAACAATGAGTACACCTATCCCTAACAAGACTTCGAGAAAAACAGAAGTCCGCATTTCAAACCCCTATCTCCCCCTGCCCATCGCTAAAATTAGTTTTTGCCTTTTTTATCGCCGGCAGCCAAACGCATATTGATAAATTCCATCATCAAATCTTTTTTCGTCCAGAAAAAGGTTTTCATTTTTTCCAAAGAATAGATTTTCCGAATCATCGCCGGCAATCCTGCGTGAACGATGGCCGCGACTTCGCCATTGGTTGTTTCGTTGTCCATGGCGGCTTTGAGGTTTAGATTGTGCGTATTCAGGTAGTTGCTAAGCTCTTTCCTGACGCTGTTGCTGATTTCAAATTGTTTCATGTTTTCCGTCCATAATGTTTTTATAATTAAATAGTATAGGATTTTAACAAGTTTTTTGCATTGTGCATATATTAACTTGCATATTGTTGCGAAATTTACAATTTGGTTTTTGGGTAAAATCGCGCCTGCAACACATTGTTGCGGCGCACTAAATCGGATTGTTTTGACTATTTTGTTTTGGCTCGGGCCGTATTGCGGATAAAATAATGGTTTTAGGTTTTGGGGCCGTCTGAAATGTATTTGTGGTTTAAGCTGTTACACATATTTTTTGTGATTTCTTGGTTTGCCGGACTGTTTTATCTGCCGCGGATTTATGTGAATCTGGCGCAATTAGAGCCTGGTAGCGTGGAATATGTACGGCTGACGGATATGTCGCGCAGGCTGTACCGCTTTATGTCGCCTTTGGGCTGGGGAACGCTGATATTTGGCGCGGCCATCGGGTTTGTAAATAATTGGTGGGGCAACGGCTGGCTGGCGGTTAAATTATTGTGCGGCCTGCTGCTCTTGGCTTACCAGCTTTATTGCGGCCTGCTGCTGCGCCGTTTTCAAAACGGCAGCAATGTGTATTCGCACCGCTGGTATCGGGTATTCAACGAACTCCCCGTATTGATGATGGTGGCCGCGCTTTATATGGTGGTTTTCAAGCCGTTTTGATCTTCAGACGGCCTGTTTGGTAAATAAGGAAAGAATTCATGACGGTCGAAATCGAACGCCGCTTTTTACTGGCGGATGACAGTTGGCGCAAAGCGGCAAGCGAGCCGCTGGTGTTGCAACAGGGCTATTTGAGCGTGGAAAAAGAGCGCACCATCCGCGTGCGGATTATCGGTTCGCAAGCATGGCTGACCCTGAAAGGCTATATTTCCGACATGACGCGCAGCGAGTTTGAATACGAAATTCCGCTGGCTCACGCGCAGGCGATGATGGCGGACATGTGCCCGTTTAAAATGGAAAAATACCGCTATCGTGTCGAATTTGAAGGCTTTGTATATGAAATCGACGAATATTTCGGCGACAACGCGCCATTGATTGTGGCGGAAATCGAATTACCGTCTGAAGATACCGAGTTCCCCAAACCGTCTTGGCTGGGCAAGGAAATCACGGCAGACGGTAAATTCACCAATGCGTATCTGAGCAAACATCCGTATTCGTCTTGGACGGAATAACGAGTACAACCCACATACAAAAAAGGCATGTATCGCACATGCCTTTTTTCTTTTCAGACGGCCTGATTTGCCTTACCGATATTTGTATCGAGCTGCTTTCGGCATACTGTTTCAAATATCGGGCAAGCCCGTGTGTCTTATCCGTGGAACCTTATGCCGGACGGCAGGCAACCATATAGTTGACCTCGGTCGAGTCGCACAAAGAATAACGGCCGCTCAACAAATTGTAGGTCATGCCCTTGCTGCCGACGATATCCAATCCGGCTTGGCGGCACATGCGAGCGAGTTCTGCCGGCGTGATGAATTTTTTCCAGTCGTGCGTGCCTTTGGGGACGAATTTCAACAGATATTCCGCGCCGACAATCAGATGCAGATAAGATTTGGGATTGCGGTTGATGGTGGAGAAAAACACCATGCCGTCAGGTTTGACCAGTTTCGCACAGGCTTGAACGATGGCAGACGGATCAGGAACGTGTTCCATCATTTCCATACACGTTACCACGTCGAAGCTGTGCGGCTGCTCGGCGGCGAGGTCTTCGACGCGGATACAGCGGTAATCGATATTGGCAACGTGTTGAGCGGCCGCATGGGCAGCGGCGGTTTGCAGGGATTTTTCCGCCATATCGATGCCGGTCACGTGTTCTGCGCCGCGTTTGGCCATGCTTTCCGACAAAATCCCGCCGCCGCAGCCTACATCCAGCACGCGTTTGCCTGCCAATCCGGCATAGCCGTCGATATAGTCGAGGCGCAAGGGGTTGATGTCATGCAGGGGCTTAAATTCGCCGTTTTTATCCCACCATTTGTCGGCGATTTGGCTGAACTTGGCGATTTCGCCGGCATCTACGTTGTCGTGTTGATTGCTCATGGTTTACTCCTGCATAAAATAATTCGCCTGATTTTAGCCGATTGCGCTTCAAAATAAAATGTTTCAGACGGCCTTTGCCTGTTTATCGGCACTATTTCAACTTTCATCCTCCTGCCCATAAAAAACGCACCTTGTGGCAAGGTGCGTTTCAATCTGCATGATTTAGAATTTAGCGCCGGATTCGTTGGCCATGTAGTCAACTGCGGCTTTCACTTCGTCGTCGCTTAAGCTGCCGTTGCCGCCTTTGGCAGGCATGGAATTGAAGCCTTCGAGGGCGTGTTTGTGCAAGGTGTCTTTGCCTTGTTTAATGCGAGGCGCCCAGTCTTCTTTTTTGCCTACGGCCGGAGCGCCGGGAATCAAGCCGCTGTGGCATGCTTTACAGTTCGCTTCAAAAACAGCTTTGCCGTCCACTTTAGCGGATTCGGCAGGCTTGGCTTCAGCGGCAGGCGCTTCAGCTTTCTCTTCGGGCTTGGCGGCTTCTTCAGGTTTCGCGGCTTCCTCTGCTTTGCTGGCGGCAGCTTCAACCTTATCGGCGGCTTCTTGAGCGGCAGATGCAGTCGCCTCGGCAGCAGAAGCGGCTTCGTTTTTCACTTCAGATGCAACGGCTTGAGCAGTCTCTTGTGTCTCCTGTTTAGCCTCTTGGGAACAAGCTGTCAAACCAGCCATCATCATTACGGCAATCAGTAATTTGTTCATGTTCGGTCTTTCCTTAGTTTTAGTTTAAATCACTGTTTTATATAAACAGCTTAAAAATTCTAGCATAGAAACTAATACTTTCGACCTACACTATAATAAATATTGGTATAAATCAGATTTTGTCTCAAAAACTGAAAAACATATTGACACCACCTCTCTACTCGGATAGAAATTCACCCCATTTGTCATGAATCGCGATAACTTTCATTTTATTGTTCAAGCAGTTACTTATTTTATTTTCAAAGTTTCTTTTAGAATTCAACTTTTTACCGATTTCTCCATGAGTAGTGTCAACCTGAAAGCCATCCCCATCCCAAACAGGCCGTCTGAATCCCAATCAGGTTTCAGACGGCCTGTTTGAATCATGTTAATAAACATTTGCCGCTTGGCCATGCAAAAGACACCGGCAGGCCTACTTGTTTATAGAGTTTTTCATATCCCGACTACAATTTAATTCAGTCCCGCCATTAGTCTTTTGCCAATGTTTCAGCTTCAGCCCACAATCCCCGCTTCTGCTCTGCCGTCAATTTCTTAATGCCGATTTCCTGTTTCAGCGCTTCACTCTTGTTCAGGCCGTCTGAAACGATGCGCATCTCGACAGGCTTGTTCAAACGCGTGTATTTCGCGCCTTTTCCTGACAAGTGCGCCGCAAATCGCTCTTGCGGACGGTTGCTGATGCCGCAATAAAACGCGCCGTTTTCGCACAAAATCAGGTAAACGCTCCAATTTTCCGCGTTCATAAATCCCCTTCCTTGGCAAAACTCTCGGTAAAAATGCGCACGGCAGCCTCGGTTTTGGCAGACTGCACACGATAAGGCGTTACCAAATAAAGGCTGACCGGTGGTAATGTCCATTCAGGCAAAACCGCTTTCAGACGGCCTTGTGCAATTTTCTCCTTCACTTCGCCGCCCACTTGTAAAGACAAACCGAAACCACTTTCGGTCAGGCTACACACGGCGGCAAGATGCGTACAGGCAATGCTGTCGGCGACGTCAAGGAAATAGCTTTCTTCACCATTTTGCAAGGTCGTGCGGACAGGTAAAAAATGCAGCCAGCGGTGTGCATGAAGCTGCGATGGATGGGTAATGGGCGGATGCCGGTCGAGATAATCGGGCGCGGCGCAAATGATGTACGGCCAAGTCACGAGATGGCGCGCAACCAAGTTGGGATCATCCAAAGCCCGGTCGCCGCCGCGTATGGCGATGTCGGTCTGATTGTGTTGCAGGTCGTCCAAAGTATCGCTGAAATTGAGGACGGGGCGGATTTTTGGGAACTCGGTTTGCAATCGCGAAAAGGCCGTCTGAAAAGCGCGGGAACCGATGACGGTGGAAGTCAGGGAAATACGCAATTCGCCGACGGGTTCGGTTTTCAGATTGTCGATAACGGTACGCGTATCGGCAAGCGTGGCGGCGAGGCGGCGGCAGTATTCGCCCAAGGCACGGCCGGCATCGGTAGGCGCAAGGCTGCGCGTGCTGCGGTTTAACAGCTTGATGCCGTGTAAGGTTTCGAGGCGGTTGATGTGCTGGCTGACGGCAGACGGCGTCATGCCCAACGCGGCAGCAGCAGCGTTCATGCTGCCGTGTTCGAGGACGGTAGCAAAAACAAGCAGGGGTTTGATGTCTTGCATGATGTTTACTTTACTGAAATTGGTGTTTTCAGACAGCCTGTTATGAATACTGCGGATTATATAGCGCGGATGAAAAATCGGCGCGGAACTGATTGGGCGGTTGAGTAATATTTATTTATCGCCATTTGCATATTTACCCTTTTTAAGATATACCGCCTACTGATGTTTATATTTTAAAAGGATGATTGAATGGCTGATTTAGACACATCCACCCCTGACAAACTCAAAGGGCTACTGTCGCGCCTGCTGCGCTTCTTAGGCATTGGTTATTGTGCTGAAGATGAACAAGAGCGTGCGCGTTTGGCTGCCTTAGATTTGGATACGGCGGTTTATGCAGACTTATTTGGTGACGAATCCGATGAAATACTGGTTTTGACTTCAGATTTCGGCCTTGAAATGGGAACAATCAGGATTAACGCAGCCATAGGCGGCGGCAAAAAACAATTCCAAGGCAAAAGCTGCCCAATTTTGGGCTATATCCATGTTGGAAGCGGTATGCTCATGGATCAACCCTTATACAATCTGACCTGGGCAGAAGATGATGCAAACAACCCCTTTAAAAACTGCTTATTTCAGACACTCAAACCACTGACTATATACCGTACCCGTAGCAAGTTAGGCATGGATTGGGAGCCATTCGGTAGTGATTGGTTAAGCAATATACTTTTAATTGAAGTACTTGAAACTGACGCACACAATCAAAAATTGGAGAACTTACGCCGAGAATATCTGAAGCAACATTCAGATTAGACACATTCATGGGCACTTTCGAGGCATCTTCAAAATGGGCAGGGCTGCCTGTGAAATTATCTTTGAACGCAGACGGCAAAAAACCGGCAAGCAGGGCTGCCAAACGCTTAACGGAAGCATTTGCACAACAGGCGCAACTCTATTCCACCCTAAACGCATACCTGCTCGAACATATCCGTAAACACAACGGCATCCGCACCAAAAACGAATTTTTTGCCAATCCGCATCCGACAGCGGAAAGCTTCCTTCAAGATTTAAAGCCGAAAGCATTGAATTTTGTCGATCAGAATCTCTATATCGTGTTTCACAATGATGACGATGCATTGATACCCGACGATGAATACTATTTTTATGTTTCATTTGATACAAAGGGTAACATTACCGGTATCACTTCCTGACACTAACAACAGGCCGTCTGAAACTTAACCTCCATTTCAGACGGCCTTTTTCTATCTATTATTTAGTTCAACTTCACAATCATAACAGCAAATCAGGGATTATCAAGCGTTTCAGACGACCTTACAATGCACTCATCTAATCAATCACATCCCCACAAGGAGTCAAATATGAAAATCGCAGTTATCGGTGCAACTGGTTATGTCGGCAACGCAGTCGTTCAAGAATTGGCAGGCCACGGTCATGAAGTGACCGCTTTCGCCCGCAACACAGACAAAGTGTTCCAAGCGCAAAATGTTGCCGCAGTCTCCGCAGATGTCAACGCGGCAGATTTTGCCGACAAACTGGCCGGTTTTGATGCCGTGGTCAGCGCCTTTAACCCGGGCTGGACCAATCCCAATATCGGCGCGGATTTCACACGCGGCGCAAACAGCATCGTCGAAGCGGCAAAAGCAGCGCAAGTGCCTTATTTGTTGGTCGTCGGCGGCGCGGGCAGCCTGTATGTGGCACCCGGTTTGCAAGTTATCGATACGCCCGACTTCCCGAAAGAAATTTTCGACGGCGCCAATGCCGCACGCCATCTTTTGGCAGAATTCCTGCCACGCCGCGACGTGAACTGGTCTTTCGTTTCCCCTCCGGCACGACTGGGCGCGGACGGCGGTTTCAGCGAAGACAAAACCGGCAAATACCGCTTGGGCAAAGACGATTTGCTGATGGACGGTGAAATTCCGGCAGGCATCAGCGTGGCCGATTTGGCAGTCGCCATCGCCGACGATGCGGAAAACAAAGCGCATTTGTTTGAACGCTTTACCGTCGCCGCCGTTTAATCATCTTAATTTAAAGGCCGTCTGAAACCCAAAGTTTCAGACGGCCTTTTCATATTCGGATCGATAGAAATAAATATTTAATTACAATTTTGCTATAGCAAACATAACTAACTTTCGATATTTCAAGGCTTCCAACCTCGTCAGTCCCACCTGCGCGGAAATGACGGCAATAGGTATTGCGTATCGAAAATAAAGTAATTGGGCTATATAAAACAAAAACCACCGTTTCCACCCGCCTCAAACGGCAGGCGGTTTTAATTCAATTTGATTTTTCGAGCCACCACCAATTTCGTTATCTATAAAATCATTGAATTGTTGACGGAACTCCATTGGTCGGGCGATATAAGGAATCGGAGCATGACTGCCGCCCGTCCCTCTGACCACTACGGAGCCATAATTGAAAATCCTGCCCCAAAAACCTTGATTTACCGAAATACTTTCGATACGGTTGATATTTATCTCAATTGTTTGCCGGCGGATAAAGCCAAACTTAGCGATAACCCTTTTGTTAGTTAAAGCAAGCTCGGTTGTCATTACATTCAATACCGCGAACACTATAAATACGATACCGATTACCCACATCAACAGCAGGATACCGAAAAAAATCCTCCAGAATTGGGAAAACCACGATACTTGTGCTTTATAAACAATACGTTCACCTCGCCCTAAAGAGCTTTCAATATAACTTGCCATTTAACGTTCTCCACATTAGATATTTTCCAAAAATACGGATTATAATCCGTGGATAAATAAGCGTCAAAATTGGATATTTTGAGATTTGTGAAGACAAATCTCATGAGTAAAATCAGTGTTTTGATAGGTATAAAAATCCGAGAAATCCGCAAACAGTCCAATATCAACCAAGAAAGCTTAGCCTTACTTGCCGATATAGACAGAAGCTATATGGGTAGAATAGAAAGGGGGGAGGTCAACATAACGGTTGATAAACTATATCAACTGTCTTCTGCTTTAAACTGTTCCGTACACGACTTACTACCGGATGATTTGGAAATTAAAAATACTTGAACCGTTCAAGTAGTACGCCCACATTGCCAATCTGCTAAAAAGGTCGTCTGAAACCCCAAAACCCAAAGTTTCAGACGGCCTTTTGCTATAATACGCCCATTAAATTTACCTATACGCGAGTTCTCATGTCCGCATCCCAACCCACCATCGCCGCCATCGCTACCGCCCCCGGACGCGGCGGCGTCGGCGTGATCCGTCTTTCCGGCAAAAACCTGCTGCCTTTGGCACAAACCCTCAGCGGCGGCAAAACGCCCAAACCGCGTACCGCACTTTACACCGACTTTCTCGGCGGCGACGGACAGCCGATAGACAACGGCATCCTGCTCTACTTCGCCGCCCCCGCCAGCTTTACCGGCGAAGATGTGATTGAATTGCAGGGACACGGCGGCCCCGTCGTGATGGACATGTTGCTCTCGCGCTGCCTCGAACTGGGCGCACGCATGGCGGAGCCGGGCGAATTTACCAAACGCGCCTTCCTCAATAACAAACTCGACCTTGCCCAAGCCGAAAGCGTCGCCGACCTCATCGACGCCTCCAGCAAGTCCGCCGCCCGCATGGCATTGCGTTCGCTCAAAGGCGCGTTTTCCCAACACATACACGAGCTGGTGGACGACCTTATTACTTTGCGGATGCTGGTTGAAGCCACGCTGGACTTCCCCGAAGAAGACATCGACTTTCTCGAAGCCGCCGACGCGCGCGGCAAGCTCCAAGCGCTGCAAGGCCGTCTGAAAACCGTGCTTGCCAGTGCGGAACAAGGTGCGATTTTGCGCGAAGGCATGAACGTCGTCCTCGTCGGCGCGCCCAACGTCGGCAAATCCAGCCTGCTCAACGCCTTAGCTGGCGACGACATCGCCATCGTAACCGACATCGCCGGCACCACCCGAGACACCGTGCGCGAACAAATCACCCTCGACGGCGTGCCCGTTCACATCATCGACACCGCTGGCCTGCGCGAAACCGACGACGTGGTCGAGCAAATCGGCATCGAACGCAGCCGCAAAGCCGTCTCCGAAGCCGATGTCGCCCTGATTCTGATTGACCCGCGCGAAGGTGTGAACGCCAAAACCCAAGCGATTTTAAACAGCCTGCCCGAAGGTTTGAAAAAAATCGAAATCCACAACAAAGCCGACCTGACCGGCGAACCTGTCGCCGTCCGTTCAGACGGCCTCGCGCAAACCGGTGTGGAAAGTGTCATCAGCCTGTCCGCCAAAACCGGCGCGGGTCTCGACTTGCTCAAACACGCCCTATTGCAGGAAGTCGGCTGGCAGGGCGAAAGCGAAAGCCTGTTCCTCGCCCGCAGCCGCCACCTCAACGCCTTGCACGAAGCCGAAGCCGAGCTGGAAAACGCCGCACTCTGCAACAACAACCAAATCGAGCTTTTCGCCGAACACCTGCGCCTCGCCCAAAACGCCTGCAGCGAAATCACCGGCGAATTTACCGCCGACGATTTGCTGGGCGTGATTTTCTCGCGCTTCTGTATCGGCAAATAAAACGGTTTGCCATCAAATACAAAGGCCGTCTGAATATTCAGACGGCCTTTTTTATCACCAAAACAAGCTTAATTTCACTTGCGTTTATTTATTGGCAGCTTCTGCCATATTTTTTGCGATTTTGGTCGCACCAACTGTCAAACCGGACATACCGATCAAAGAAGCCGCAGCCAATTTGATTAATGTTTTCATTTTAACTCTTTTCTGTGTATTTAAGGGTGTGTTGTGTATTTTTTATTTATCGGCATCAGCCATATTGTGGGCGATATTGGTTGCACCGACGGTCAGGCCGGACATACCGATTAAAGAGGCTGCTGCCAGTTTGATTAAAGTTTTCATTGTTTATCTCACTTTCTTGTCTGTCGGCCGAAAAACGGCCTAAGTTGCGTTTTCTGAAGTATTGTAATTAATTCGTTTATGATTGAATTATTTGTGTACTACCGTTTCGATATTGTAGGCGACGCCGAGGGCGGAGGCCGGTATCCCGACATGCCGATTAAAGAAGCGGCAGCAAGCGTTATTAAATATCCCATTTTAAGTAGTCCTTTTTCATAGATACAAAATGTTATTTAACAACATACACATTTTCTCGCCGGCATCTGCGCTGCTGACAGGACGAATCATACCGTGTTAATCGTTAATTAATACAACTTTTTCGTAAAGATAAAATACTAAAAATATACATAATTTAGATTTTAGTTAATTTATATTTTGTTTTGAAAATGACACCGATGTCTTTCTCAATGACACCGATGTCTTAATTACATACACACTACAAACGTATCTTGTTGCGCCCATAAAATCCCTCCTTTTTTGTTGCAAAATTGCACTCTAAATTAAATATATTTTTAAATTCAAAATGTTACAAAATTATATTTTTTTGCAAACCAAATATTCATTTAGTCAAAACCAATACCTTTGATAGCTTCTTTTAAAGAAAACACACGTTTCTAGCGCATATCCGACCATAAAATGCGCTGCAAATATATGATATAGTGAAACATTCTGCATATTGACTATTTCCAGCATGAACAACACCCTAATCCTGACCGGCGCGGCCGCATTTTTTATCGGCGCGCTGTTTGCTTGGCTGATAACACGCTACCAAGCCCAAAGCCGACACTTTATTGTTTTGCAAGAATTGGCCGAAAGCCGCCGCCTGCATGAGTTTGCCGAACAGGTGCAGGCTCAAACTGCGGCGGATTTGGCGCAAAGCCGCCATACCGTGCAGGAATTGCAAGACGAATTGCAGGAGACGGGCAACCGCTTTGCCGCGGCCGAAAAACAGATTGCCTATCTGCAAGATTGCGAGGCCGAAGCCGAAGCTTTAAAACACGAATGTGCAAAATGGCAGCAAAGCGCGCAAAACCTGCAAATCAACAATGAGCGATTAAACACGCAGCTGGTTCAAGAGCAGGCATTGAGTGCGGATAAAAATACGCTTTTACAACAGCAGGAAACGGAAAAAAGCCGTCTAAAACAAGACTACGATACGCTGTTAGAGCAAAACCATGCGCTGCAAGTCCAAAACGAACGCCTCTCCACACAACTGACGCAAGAAAAAGCCAATATCGACGATAAAAACAGCCTTTTACAGCAACAGGAAGCCGAACAAGGCCGTCTGAAACAAGAATACGCCGCTCTTTTGGAGCAAAATCACGCGCTTCAAGTCCAAAACGAGCGCCTCAACACCCAATCGGAAAAAGACCGTCAGGCTGCCGAAGAAAAACTGACCCTGCTGGCAGATGCGCGTAAAAACCTGAGCGACCAGTTCCAAAACCTCGCCAACACTATTTTGGAAGAGAAAAGCCGCCGCTTTACCGAACAAAACCACGACCATCTCCAACAACTGCTCAATCCGCTCAACGAACGCATCCACGGCTTCAGCGAGCTGGTTCAGCAGACTTATGAAAAAGAAGCCAAAGAACGCTTGACCATCGAAAACGAGCTCAAACGCCTGCAAACCCTCAACACCCAGCTCCACCACGATGCCAAAGCGCTGACCACCGCGCTGACCGGCACGCAAAACAAAACCCAAGGCAACTGGGGCGAGATGATTTTGGAAAGCGTATTGGAAAATTCCGGCCTACAGAAAGGCCGCGAATACATCGTTCAAGCCTCTAGCGTCCGCCACGAAGCAGATGGCACCCAACGCCGCCTCCAGCCCGACGTCCTCATCAATCTGCCCGACAACAAACAAATCGTCATCGACTCCAAAGTATCGCTGACCGCCTACGTCCGCTATACGCAAAGCACCGGCGCAGAAGCAGAGCGCGAGCTTGCCAACCACGTCGCCAGCATCCGCGCCCACATCAAAAGCTTGGCAGCAAAAGATTACACTGACCTTGAGGGCGTCAAAACGTTGGACTTCGTCTTTATGTTCGTCCCTGTCGAACCGGCCTATCTCCTCGCCCTGCAACATGATCCAAACCTCTTCCAAGAGTGTTTCGACAAACGCATCATGCTGACCGGCCCCAGCACCCTGCTCGCCACCCTGCGCACCGTTGCCAACATCTGGCGCAACGAGCAGCAAAACCAAAACGCACTGGCCATTGCCGAGGCAGGCAGCAAACTTTATGACAAATTTGTCGGCTTTGTCGAAAGCATGGACGGCATCAATAAAGCGCTCGGTCAGGCTCAATCCCAGTTTCAGACGGCCTATGGCCGCTTGGTTTCCGGCAGGGGCAATCTCATCAGCAGCACCGAAAAACTGCGCAAATTGGGCATCAAAGCCGGCAAACAGCTGCAACGCGATTTATTAGAAAAAGCCATGTCGGAAAACGAAGACCACGCCACCTTGCCGACCGCGCAAGACCAAGAAAATGACTGATAAAACTTAAGACATTGCAAATAAAGGGAATTTAACCAATGAGCAACATCACCATCGTCCTTGCCGCCGATACCGGCTATGCCGAGCAAGTTCATACCCTGATGAAATCCATCTGTACTCACAACACAAATGTCAATTTCTACCTCATGCACAATACCTTCAGGCGGGAATGGATCGACTATACCAACCAAAAGCTCGCAGCCAGCGGCAGCCGTCTGAATGATGTCAAAATCGAGATGGACTTCAGCCAATATCGCCGCCTACCCCATATTTCGGATGCCGCATTTTTCCGTCTGATGATGCAACATCTGCCTGTCGATCGCGCCCTGTATCTCGACAGCGATATGGTGGTTACCCAATCCCTGCATGATTTGTTCAACCTCGATATGCGCGGTTATCCCGTTGCAGCGGTACAAGACTCCTTTCTTGCCCGTACCGAATGGAATCACCCGACCGGCCTGCACACTACGCCCTATTTCAATTCCGGTATGTTGTTGGTCGACCTGGCGCAATGGCGGGAACACAATATCGCAGCGCAACTGCTGCAAACTGCTACCACCATTGACAAATCCGTTCCCTACGGCGACCAATGCTTTCTAAACACCGTATTTCAAAAAAACTGGCTGCAACTAGAAGAATCTTGGAACTTCCAAACCGGCGCAGTCGAATACTTCCAAAAACGAAACCTCGGAGAAGTATTCCCCAAACCCGACACTGTCCCGCCCGTTATCCACTACACCACACGCGCCAAACCTTGGTTGTGCGATTACGGCGAAATTCCTTTTATCGAAACCTATTGGCAATACTATTGCGCCGACTGGCCGAAAGCGTAATTTCAGGCAGGGAACCCCTCTCCTTCGATTACTCTTAAACAAAAATAAAAGGCCGTCTGAAATCGTTTCAGACGGCCTTTAAGCCATAAAAAAACAGGCAGAATATTCTGCCTGTTTTTGTTTAAACCCGACCGTAAAGCAGGCTTTGCTACCTACCCTCAGTCAGCGCAATCGTTATCCGATTAGATACCGCGCAACAATTCGTTCACGCTGGTTTTCGCACGGGTTTGTGCGTCCACGCGTTTAACGATAACCGCGCAGTAGAGGCTGTGGCTGCCGTCTTTGGAAGGCATGCTACCGGATACGACAACCGAACCAGCCGGTACGCGGCCTTGATAGATTTCGCCGGTAGTACGGTCAAAGATTTTGGTGGATTGACCGATGAACACGCCCATGGAAATCACGCTGCCTTCTTCGACAATCACGCCCTCAACGATTTCAGAACGCGCACCGATGAAGCAGTTGTCTTCAATAATGGTCGGGCTGGCTTGCAGAGGCTCGAGTACGCCGCCGATGCCGACGCCGCCGCTCAAGTGCACATTTTTACCGATTTGCGCGCAAGAGCCGACAGTCGCCCAAGTATCGACCATCGCACCTTCGTCAACGTATGCGCCGATATTGACATAAGAAGGCATCAATACGACATTTTTCGCCACAAAGCTGCCGCGGCGGGCAACCGCACCCGGAACTGCGCGGAAACCTGCGCTGCGGAATTCGTCTTCAGACCAATCGGCAAATTTAGTCGGCACTTTGTCGAAGTATTTGTTCACACCGTCGTTGAGGATTTCATTGTCCTGAATGCGGAAAGACAGCAATACGGCTTTTTTCGCCCATTCGTTGACTTTCCATTCGCCCACGCCCAAACGCTCAGCAACGCGCAGTTTGCCGGAGTCGAGTTGGCGGATGGTTTCCAAAACCGCTTCACGCACTTCGGGGGTAACGGTATTCGGATTGATTTCGGCACGGTTTTCAAAAGCCGTTTCAATGATGTTTTGCAAAGACATGTTGATTCCTTCAAGAGATCAGGGCCGTCTGAAACCTATTCAGGCCACCCTATTACAAATATTTAACTCGTTATTTTGCCATGTAAAAGCGATTTCGTCAGCTATTAACATGATTAGCGCCAAGCGTTACACGGCCGGATTTCGGTTAAGCCAAGATTTTCAGACGGCCTGTTCGAGTAAATGGAATGACATTTATTTTCTAACTAATTTTCCAGCTACGATATACAGACTATTGCTTCTGCCGACACGCCGTGCCGATAAATCAATCTTCGCCGCCAATCTTTTGCAGAAGATTTTCAGCCACCACGCCGCATTCGATATTCCGCTTTAACGGTTTCGCGTTCAAATCCTTCAAGGTCGTCTGAAAGTCGGCAAAATCCATCAACTGCGAACCGAAACGGCGCATATGTTCGGTATCCTGCTGACAGTCTATCAGCGCAACGCCCAAATCCTCCAGAAACGGGACAGCGCAGGCAAACGCAATCTTTGACGCATCGGGACGCAAGGCAAACATCGACTCGCCATAAAACACGCAGCCGATTTGCACGCCGTAAAACCCGCCCGCCAACTGCATTTCGCCTTGTTCATCCGGCAGCCAACATTCAAACGAATGCGCATGCCCCTGATGGTGCAGCTTCAAATAGGCCGTCTGAAACGCAGGTTCTATCCACGTTCCGTCCTGTTCCGGACGCGGCACATTGGCGCAATGGGCAATCACTTTTTCAAAACAGCGGTTGACCGTTACCCGATACGGCTTGTGACGCAAAGTTTTGGCGAGCGAACGGCCTATATGCAGGCTTTCCGGCACAATCACAGCTCGCGGCGCAACCGCATACCAGAAAAACCAACCGTCGCGGCTAAACCACGGAAAAATCCCCTGCCCATACGCCGACAACAGCCGCCCCGTATCCAAATCGCCGCTGACGCCGACCAAGCCGTCGCATTCGGCCAAAGCGTAAGACGGGTCGGGGAAACGATAATCCCGTGGTGCAAGAAAAGGAATCTTCATCGCAAAGCCCATAAAGTTTCAGACGGCCTCAGGCTGAAAATGCCCAAGGCCGTCTGAAAAATCAACATACAAACTGCTTAACGTTTGGTTTTGGTTTGGCATTCGCCGCATACGCCGTACATATACAGCGCGTGATCGACGATGCGGTAGCCGTTTTCTTCGGCAATTTTGTCTTGCAGCGCTTCGATTTCCGGATTGTGGAATTCGGTTACTTCGCCGCATTTCACGCAAACGATGTGGTCGTGGTGATCGCCTTTGTCCAATTCGTAAACCGCTTTGCCGGTTTCAAAGTGGTGGCGTTGCAAAATGCCGGCCTGTTCAAACTGGGTCAACACACGGTAAATCGTAGCCACGCCGATTTCCACGCCCTCTTCCAACAGGATACGGTACACATCTTCCGCACTCAAATGCTCCTCGGCATGAGTCTCGAATAAGTCCAAAATTTTCAAACGTGGACCCGTAACTTTCAAACCGCTGTCTTTCAATTGCGCAATGTTGCTGAATTTTTCCATAATATTCAATATCCCTGTAAGGTAATAACCGTTATAATACGCACTTTCCGCCCGTTTGCCCACTATTGGGCCGTTAAAGGGCGGCAATCTGCCGCCGGTCTTGCAATTGAAAATCGGCGAAAAGAAAAATTAAGAAGATGATTATCGTTTGCTTTTTAAAAATATTCAAGCGATGATAAACATCTTTCCCGAAATGACAAAGAAAGGTAAGCCCGTGAATAAAGCCTTATGCCTTGCCATCGCCGCTATTTTAGGTCTGGCCTCATGCAGTGCCGAGCGCGTATCCAACTTTCCATCCTACAAACTTAAAATCATTCAAGGTAACGAGCTCAATCCGCGCGCCGTGGTTTCCCTGCGCCAAGGTATGACCCGCGACCAAGTCCAACTGCTGCTCGGTACGCCACTCCTGCGCGACGCCTTCCATGCCGACCGCTGGGATTACACTTTCAACACCAGCCGCAACGGCATCATCAAAGAACAAAGCAACCTGACCCTGTACTTTGAAAACGATGTCCTCACACGCGCCGAAGGTGATGCCATTCAGAAATCCATCGAAGCGGTTCAAGCCGGACAAAACATCGTTCCGACCACCGAAACCAAGCCGCAATAAGGAAGCCCCATGAGCGCATTGAAAATCGCCATTGCCGGCGTCAACGGCCGCATGGGTCGCGTTTTGGTTGAAGCGGTCAACAACCATCCCGATGCCGTCCTTTCCGGCGCACTCGAGCATTCCGGTTCGGAAGTATTGGGTTTGGATGCAGGCTTCGCCTCCGGCCTCAAAACCGGCGTTACCATTTCAGACGACGCAGATGCCGTACTGGCTCAAAGCGATGTCCTCATCGACTTTACCCGTCCCGAGCCAACCCTGAAACACCTGCAAAAATGCGTGGAAAAAGGCGTCAACATCATCATCGGCACCACCGGCTTCGACGACGCAGGCAAAGCCGCCATCCAAGCCGCAGGCGAAAAAATAGGCGTTGTCTTCGCCGCCAACTTCAGCGTCGGCGTCAACCTGACCTTCCACATCCTCGACACCGTCGCCCGCGTGTTAAACGAAGGCTACGACATCGAAATCATCGAAGGCCACCACCGCCACAAAGTCGATGCCCCAAGCGGCACCGCGTTGCGCATGGGTGAAGTCATTGCCGACGCACTCGGCCGCAACCTCAAAGAATGCGCCGTTTACGGCCGCGAAGGCCACACCGGCCCGCGTGATCCGTCCACCATCGGTTTTGCCACCGTCCGCGCAGGCGATATTGTCGGCGACCACACCGCCCTCTTCGCCACCGACGGCGAGCGCGTGGAAATCACCCACAAGGCCAGCAGCCGCATGACCTTTGCCGCCGGTGCTGTACGCGCCGCAGTTTGGGCAAACGGCAAAAAAGGCCTGTACGATATGCAAGACGTACTGGGTTTGAAAAACCGATAAACCCGCATCATCAGGTTTCATACCTTACAAGGCCGTCTGAAAGCACAACGTCGATTTTCAGACGGCCTTATTAAAAAGAAAGCCCCACCATGTCCTATCAACAAATCACCATCAACGTCAACGATGCCGTCGCCGAACGCCTTGCCGACGCGTTGATGGAACACGGCGCATTGTCCGCCGCCATTGAAGATGCCTACGCCGGCACAGAAAACGAGCAGGCCATTTTCGGCGAGCCGGGCATGCCGACCGAGCAAATCTGGCAACAAAGCAAAGTCATCGCCCTTTTCGGCGAAAGCGACGACGCCGCTTCCATTATCGAATCCGCCGCGCAGGAATGCGGTTTGAACGATTTGAAATACACCGGCGAAATTCTTGAAGATCAAGACTGGGTACGCCTGACCCAAGCGCAATTCGACCCGATTCAAATTTCCGACCGCCTATGGATTACCCCGTCTTGGCACGAAGCGCCCGACGGCAACGCCGTCAACCTGCAACTTGACCCGGGTCTTGCCTTCGGCACAGGCAGCCATCCGACCACCCGCCTCTGCCTCAAATGGCTCGACACACAGCTCAAAGGCGGCGAAAGCGTATTGGACTACGGCTGCGGCTCAGGCATTTTGGCCATTGCCGCCCTCAAACTCGGCGCAGGCTCCGCCATCGGCGTAGATATTGACGAACAAGCCATCCGCGCCAGCAAAGACAATGCCGCGCAAAACAACGTTGACGCGCAGTTCTACCTGCCGGACGGCCTGCCGCAAGGCCAATTTGATGTCGTTGTCGCCAACATTCTGGCCAACCCGCTGCGTATGCTCGGCGAAATGCTTGCCGCGCGTACCAAACAAGGCGGCCGCATTGTCTTGTCCGGCCTTTTGGACGAACAAGTCGAAGAACTCAGCGGCATTTACAGCCAATGGTTTGACATTGAGCCTGCCGAAATCGAAGAAGGCTGGGCGCGATTGAGCGGCGTCAAACGCTAAACCTGTTTTCCGATACAAAGGCCGTCTGAAATTTAATCTTTCAGACGGCCTTTTTGTACTTAAAACGCTGAATATTCCAGCAAAATCAGGTATAATTGCCTATTATTTTGACCTTTCGGAACACATCCGCCGCGCCCGTTTGACATTTCATCGCGCGCACGGAAAAATTCCTTGAAATTCAGCAAGAAAAGACCATGACTGACCAAAAACACGAAGAATACGGCGCCGACAGCATACAAGTGCTGGAAGGCTTGGAAGCGGTACGCAAACGCCCCGGTATGTATATCGGCGACACGCAGGACGGCAGCGGCCTGCACCACATGGTGTTCGAGGTGCTCGACAACGCTATTGATGAAGCGCTCGCCGGACATTGCGACAAAATCACCGTAACCATCCATGCCGACAATTCCGTCAGCGTGGCCGACAACGGCCGCGGCATGCCGACCGGCATCCACCCGAAAGAAGGCCGCTCCGCCGCCGAAGTCATCATGACCGTCTTGCACGCAGGCGGCAAATTCGACAACAACAGCTACAAAATCTCCGGCGGTCTGCACGGCGTGGGCGTATCCGTCGTCAACGCGCTGTCCGACTGGGTAACGCTGACCATCTACCGTGACGGCAAAGAACACTTCGTCCGCTTCGTACGCGGCGAAACCGAAGAGCCGTTGAAGGTCGTCGGCGATTCCGACAAAAAAGGTACAACCGTACGCTTCCTCGCCAGCAGCGAAACCTTCGGCAATGTCGAATACAGCTTCGACACCCTTGCCAAACGTATCCGCGAACTTTCCTTCCTCAATAACGGCGTAGATATCGAGCTGATCGACGAACGCGACGGCAAACACGAAAGCTTCGCCCTCTCCGGCGGCGTGGCCGGCTTCGTACAATACATGAACCGCAAAAAAACACCGTTGCACGAAAAAATCTTCTACGCGTTCGGCGAAAAAGACGGCATGAGCGTCGAATGCGCGATGCAATGGAACGACAGCTACCAAGAAAGCGTGCAATGTTTTACCAACAACATTCCGCAACGCGACGGCGGTACGCACCTGACCGCATTGCGCCAAGTGATGACCCGCACCATCAACAACTATATCGAAGCCAACGAAGTCGCCAAAAAAGCCAAAGTGGAAACCGCCGGCGACGATATGCGCGAAGGCCTGACCTGCGTTTTGTCCGTCAAACTGCCCGACCCGAAATTCTCATCGCAAACCAAAGACAAACTGGTTTCCAGCGAAATCGGCCCCGTCGTTAACGAAGTCATCAACCAAGCCTTGACCGACTTCCTTGAAGAAAACCCGACCGAAGCCAAAATTATCACCAGCAAAATCGTCGATGCCGCGCGCGCGCGCGAAGCCGCCCGCAAAGCCCGCGAAATTACCCGCCGCAAAGGCGTGATGGACGGCTTGGGTCTGCCGGGCAAACTGGCCGACTGCCAAGAAAAAGACCCTGCCCTGTCCGAACTCTACCTCGTCGAGGGCGACTCCGCAGGCGGTTCCGCCATGCAGGGCCGCGACCGCAAATTCCAAGCAATTTTGCCGCTCAAAGGTAAGATTTTGAACGTCGAAAAAGCACGTTTTGAAAAAATGCTGGCCAGCCAAGAAGTCGCCACGCTGATTACCGCTTTGGGCGCAGGCATCGGCAAAGAAGAATTCAATGCCGAAAAACTGCGCTACCACCGCATCATCATCATGACCGATGCCGACGTGGACGGCGCGCACATCCGCACCCTGCTCCTGACCTTCTTCTACCGCCAAATGCCCGAGCTGGTCGAACGCGGCTACATCTACATTGCCCAGCCGCCTTTGTACAAAGCCAAATACGGCAAACAAGAGCGCTATCTCAAAGACGAATTGGAAAAAGACCAATGGCTGCTCGGCTTGGCCTTGGAAAAAGCCAAAATCGTTTCAGACGGCCGCACCATCGAAGGCGAAGAGCTTGCCAATACCGCCAAACAATTCCTGTTGGCAAAAACCGTCATCGAGCAAGAAAGCCGCATCATTGACGAACTCGTCCTGCATGCCATGCTGCACGCTTCGCCAGTCGATCTCAGCACCGCAGAAAGCGCAGACCGGGCCGTTGCCGAATTGAGCGGCCTCTTGGACGAAAAAGAAGTCGCGCTCGAACGTATCGAAGGCCACGAAGGACACCAGTTCATCAAAATCACACGCAAGTTGCACGGCAATGTGATGGTGAGCTACCTTGAGCCTAAGTTCCTCAACAGCAAAGCCTACCAAACCCTTACCCAAACCGCCGCCGCACTCAAAGGCATAGTCGGAAAAGAGGCGAAGCTCTACAAAGGCGACAACGAATACGATATCGACAGCTTTGAAGGCGCTTTGGACATCTTGATGAGCGTTGCTCAAAAAGGCATGTCCATCCAACGATACAAAGGCTTGGGCGAGATGAACCCGGAACAACTTTGGGAAACCACGATGGATCCTACCGTCCGCCGCCTCCTGAAAGTCCGCATCGAAGACGCCATCGCCGCCGACGAAGTGTTCGTTACCCTGATGGGCGACGAAGTTGAACCGCGCCGCGCCTTCATCGAAAACAACGCCCTGCTGGCGCAAAACATCGACGCCTAAGCATGGAAAGATAAAAGGCCGTCTGAAAAACGATTTTCAGACGGCCTTTTTGTTTTGTGCTTTATTTCTTACAACTCAAATTCCAATAACTTCGCGTGTTTACTTCAATAATTTATTTTAATTCGCGTATTTTAGAGCGTTCCAACTGATTCGGATTCGGGACAACCCAAATAACCAGTTTGAAATGCTCCAATCCGCTTCAAATTTATTCCGCTTTCCCCAAAATCATCGCATCGCCATAGCTGAAAAAGCGGTATTCCTGTTCCACCGCATGACGGTAAACGCTGCGGATATGCTCCATGCCCGAAAACGCGCTGACGAGCATCAGCAAGGTTGATTTGGGCAGGTGGAAGTTGGTAATCAATCGATCGGCAACATTGAAGCGGTAGCCCGGCGTAATGAAAATATCGGTATCGCCGCGACCGGCTTTCAGACGGCCTGTCTCGCGTGCGGCAGATTCCAAGGCGCGCATGGAGGTTGTGCCCACCGCCCACACTTTATTGCCGCGCGCTTTGGCGGCTTCAATGGCGGCAACAGTCTCGGCCGGTACGTCAAACCACTCGCTGTGCATTTTGTGTTCCTCAATTTTATCGACGCGCACGGGTTGGAATGTGCCGGCACCGACGTGCAGGGTTACTTCCGCGGTTTCTACACCTTTGGCTTTCAGACGGCCCAATAATTCATCGGTAAAGTGCAAGCCTGCCGTCGGTGCGGCCACTGCGCCTTGGTACTTGGCGTACACGGTCTGATAGCGGCTGTCGTCTTCATCATCGGCCACGCGTTCGATATAAGGTGGCAAGGGCAGATGGCCGTTTTGCTCTAAAAGTTCGTAAACGGTTTGCTCGCCTTCAAATTTCAGGCAAAACAATTCTTCCGCACGCTCCATCATGACGGCACGGATATCGCCTTCAAAAATCAATTCTGTACCCGGTTTCGGCGATTTGGACGAGCGGATATGCGCCAATGCGGTATGCGCGTCCAATACCCGCTCAATCAGGGATTCGATTTTGCCACCGCTGGCTTTCTGACCGAACAGGCGCGCCTTCATCACTTTGGTATTGTTAAACACCAGCACATCACCCGGTGCGACATAATCGGGTAAATCGCCGAAATATTTGTCTTCAATCGGCAATGTCGGCAAGGCAACCAGAAGCCTGCTGCTGCCGCGCACTTCCGGAGGATGCTGGGCAATCAGTTTTTCGGGCAATTCAAAATCAAAATCGGAAATATCCATTGTCGTGCATACTTAAAAAAAACAGGCGCCATTATACGCGCAAAGTTGGTTTTCAGACGGCATGTTTTGTCGAAAAACCAATAAATTAGAATAAACGCTCTCGGGAAAATCACCTTTTAACGACAATCAGCGTTCCTTTCTTTTTTCGCCGAAAAACGCCTTTTTTCTATCTTTTACTGGACATTTACCGACAAGTTCGGGAAAATAACCAGATTCATTTCTCAGGCTCCGCCCTGTTCCGACATTATTTAAACGCCGGATGGCAAACCTGCCTTCCGACGTCTCAGGAAATCATCTAAAACCACAGCGGCGCATACCCAATATGCACTTTATGCCGCGCTAAAAAGGAAAAGCAATGGATTTGCGTAAATTAAAAAAACTGATTGATTTGGTCGAAGAATCAGGCATTGCAGAAATTGAAGTTACCGAAGGCGAAGAAAAAGTCCGCATTACGCGTACCACTGCCGCCGCAGCTCCTGTTTATGCTGCTCCGGCACCTGCCGCAGCCGCTCCGGTTGCCGCACCTGCCGCTACTCCGGCCGCAGCCGCTCCAGCCGCCGCCCCTGCCGCTCGCGATTTGTCCAACGCACAAAAATCGCCTATGGTCGGTACGTTCTACCGCGCCCCCGGCCCGAACGCAGCCGCTTTCGTCGAAGTCGGCCAACAGGTTAAAGTCGGCGATACTTTGTGCATCATCGAAGCCATGAAGCTGATGAATGAAATCGAAGCCGAGAAATCCGGTGTCGTTAAAGAAATTCTGGTTGAAAACGGTACTCCGGTCGAATACGGCGAGCCGCTTTTCATCATTGAATAATCCGTTTTTTCAGACGGCCTTCAGTTTCGAGGCCGTCTGAAATTCCTTTTTCTGTTCATTAAGGACAAACCATGCGTCTGATTTTGGCTATTTTCTTGCCTTGGTTGCAGTTTTTCACCATCGGCCGTCCGATTGCAGGCATCATCTGTCTGATTCTGCAATGTACGCTGGTTGGCTGGATACCGGCAGCCATGTGGTCGGTTTACGCCTTGAGCCAATACAAAACCGACCAAAAAATCCGCAACGCATTAGGCGGCCGCTGAGGCCGTCTGAACCATCCGGAAAGATTATCATGCTGAAAAAAGTATTGATCGCCAACCGGGGCGAAATCGCCCTGCGCGTCCTGCGAGCCTGCCGTGAAATGGGCATCGCCACCGTCGCCGTCCATTCCGAAGCCGACAAAGACAGCCTGCACGTCAAACTCGCCGACGAATCCGTGTGCATCGGCCCTGCCGCATCCGCACAAAGCTACCTCAACATTCCTGCCCTCATTGCTGCTGCCGAAGTAACCGAAGCCGACGGCATCCACCCGGGCTACGGTTTCCTCGCCGAAAACGCCAATTTTGCCGAACAAGTCGAACAATCCGGCTTTGTCTTCATCGGCCCTAAAGCCGACACCATCCGTCTGATGGGCGACAAAGTATCCGCCAAACACGCCATGATCGAAGCCGGCGTGCCTTGCGTTCCCGGTTCTGACGGCGCATTGCCAGACGACGGCGAAGAAATCCTTAAAATCGCCGATAAAGTCGGTTATCCCGTCATTATCAAAGCCTCCGGCGGTGGCGGCGGTCGCGGTATGCGCGTCGTCGAGAAAAAAGAAGACCTCCTCCAGTCTGTCGAAATGACCAAAGCCGAAGCAGGCGCGGCATTCGGCAACCCGATGGTTTACATGGAGCGCTACCTGCAACGTCCGCGCCACGTCGAAATCCAAGTGATTGCCGACGAACACGGCAACGCCATCTACCTCGCCGAGCGCGACTGCTCCATGCAGCGCCGCCACCAAAAAGTCATCGAAGAAGCACCGGCTCCGTTCATCACTGAAGAAGAGCGCGCCAAAATCGGCAAAGCCTGTGCAGACGCTTGCAAACGCATCGGCTATCGTGGCGCAGGTACGTTTGAATTCCTGTACGAAGACGGCGAATTCTTCTTTATCGAGATGAACACTCGCGTTCAGGTTGAGCATCCGGTTACCGAGCTCATCACCGGCGTGGACATCGTCCAAGAGCAATTACGCATCGCATCCGGCCTGCCTTTGCAATACAAACAGGAAGACATTCAAGTCGAAGGCCACGCGTTTGAGTGCCGTATCAATGCCGAAGACCCGTACAACTTCATTCCAAGCCCGGGCCTGATTGAAAGCTGCCACCTGCCTGGCGGCTTCGGCATCCGCGTCGACAGCCACATCTACCAAGGCTATCGCATCCCTCCTTACTACGACAGCCTGATCGGCAAAATCTGCGTCGTCGGTAAAGACCGCGACCAAGCCATGGCAAAAATGCGCGTTGCCCTTGCCGAGCTGGCGATTACCGGCATCAAAACCAATACGCCGCTGCACCGCGACTTGTTCAGCGACCCAGGCTTCCAAAAAGGCGGTGTCAGCATCCACTACTTGGAACATTGGTTGGAAGAACGCAAAGCCAAACTGGATAAATAATCCCTTGTTTTGACTAAAAATAAGGCCGTCTGAAACGCAAAATAAAGTTTCAGACGCCCTTTTTTCACAATTAAATTATTTATTAAAACTAATGATATTTAATAATTGATTTATTATATCTATTCTAAATCGGTTTCATAGTTCCAATAGTTAAAACCTTTCTGTATAGTTCTTTTAATAGTTAACAGCAAAAGGAAATAAAATGTCGATACAAGAAATTTATGAATGCCAAGAAACCGGCTACGAATATGCCTTCCGGCAAATTGTTTTATAAACCACTGACCATTTCACAAAGGAAATCATCATGACTGCCTCTAAATGCCCCGTAATCCACCTGACCATGAACAACGGCGCGCCTGTTGCCGACAATCAAAACAGCCTGACTGCCGGCCCACGCGGCCCGTTGCTGGCGCAAGATTTGTGGTTGAATGAAAAACTCGCCGACTTCGTGCGCGAAGTCATCCCTGAACGCCGTATGCACGCCAAAGGTTCGGGTGCATTCGGTACGTTTACCGTAACGCACGACATCACGAAATACACCCGAGCCAAGATCTTCAGCGAAGTCGGCAAGCAAACCGAGATGTTCGCCCGTTTCACCACCGTGGCAGGCGAGCGCGGCGCAGCCGATGCGGAACGCGACATCCGCGGCTTTGCGTTGAAGTTCTATACCGAAGAAGGCAACTGGGATATGGTCGGCAACAACACGCCCGTATTCTTCCTGCGCGACCCGCGCAAATTCCCCGACCTGAACAAGGCGGTCAAACGCGACCCGCGCACCAATATGCGCTCCGCTACGAACAACTGGGACTTCTGGACGCTGCTGCCCGAAGCCCTGCACCAAGTCACCATCGTCATGAGCGACCGCGGCATCCCAGCCAGCTACCGCCATATGCACGGCTTCGGTTCGCATACTTACAGCTTCTGGAACGAAGTGGGCGAGCGTTTTTGGGTGAAATTCCATTTCCGCAGCCAGCAAGGGATTAAAAACCTGACCAACGAAGAAGCCGCAAAAATCATCGCCGACGACCGCGAAAGTCATCAGCGCGACCTGTACGAAGCCATCGAGCGCGGCGAGTTTCCGAAATGGACGATGTACATCCAAGTCATGCCTGAAGCCGATGCGGAAAAAGTGCCGTACCATCCTTTCGACCTGACCAAAGTTTGGCCGAAAAAAGACTATCCGCTGATTGAAGTGGGCGAATTTGAGTTAAACCGCAATCCCGAAAACTTCTTCGCCGATGTGGAACAATCCGCCTTCGCACCGAGTAACCTGGTTCCCGGTATCGGCGCCAGCCCCGACAAAATGCTGCAAGCCCGTTTGTTCAATTACGCCGATGCGCAACGCTACCGTCTGGGCGTAAACTTCCGCCAAATCCCCGTCAACCGCCCACGTTGCCCTGTTCACAGCAACCAGCGCGACGGACAAGGCCGCGCCGACGGCAACTACGGCAGCCTGCCGCACTACGAACCCAACAGCTTCGGCCAATGGCAGCAACAGCCCGACTTCGCCGAACCGCCTTTGAAAATCAGCGGCGATGCGGCGCACTGGGACTACCGCCAAGACGATGACGACTATTTCAGCCAACCGCGCGCCTTGTTCAATCTGATGAGCGACGCACAGAAACAGGCTTTGTTCGACAACACCGCCGCAGCCATGGGCAATGCACCAGACTTCATCAAATACCGCCACATCCGCAACTGCTACCGTTGCGATCCGGCATACGGTGAAGGCGTAGCCAAAGCCCTTGGACTGAATGTCGAAGATGCCCAAGCAGCACGAGCCAACGACCCGGCTTTAGGTCAACCTGGTTTACTGTAAGGAGGCATTATGTGGATAGAAATTGAAGAAATCTTGTCTCAAGCTGTCCGATACAGCCGTTCGGACAAAAAGTAACGGTTTAAATCATTAAGCAGGCCGTCTGAAACGCAAAATAAAGTTTCAGACGGCCTTTTTTTGATAATGAAGTTTATTTGATTGCTTCTAATTCAATGGAACTGGCTACCCTTATTTCTCTGTAAATCATGGCATTCTCCTCACCATCTCATGCCTCTACTGCAAATAAAAAACCGCACGGCTGCTTGCCGTGCGGTTTTGCTTTTTGTCTGAAGGTTTCAGACGGCCTTACATCATGCCGCCCATACCACCCATGCCACCCATATCAGGCATAGCTGGTTTTTCTTCAGGGATTTCAGCGATCATGCAGTCTGTGGTCAGCATCAGGCCGGCGATGGATGCGGCGTGTTGCAGCGCAGAACGGGTTACTTTAGCAGGGTCGAGTACGCCCATTTCGATCATGTCGCCGTATTCGCCGGAGCCTGCGTTGTAACCGTAGTTGCCTTTGCCTTCCAACACTTTGTTTACAACCACGCTAGGTTCGCCGCCTGCGTTGGCAACGATTTGACGCAGTGGAGACTCAACGGCGCGCAAGACGATTTGTACGCCTGCGTCTTGGTCAGCATTGCCGGTGTGCAGGTTTTCCAAAGCAGCACGTGCGCGCAACAGGGCTACGCCACCGCCTGCAACCACGCCTTCTTCAACGGCGGCGCGGGTAGCGTGCAGCGCGTCTTCCACGCGGTCTTTTTTCTCTTTCATTTCCACTTCAGTAGCGGCACCGACTTTGATTACTGCCACACCGCCGGCCAATTTAGCCACGCGCTCTTGCAGTTTTTCTTTGTCGTATTCGCTGGTTGCGGTTTCGATTTGTTGGCGGATTTCGGCAACACGCGCTTCGATTTGGTCTGCGTCGCCAAAGCCGTCGATGATGGTGGTGTTTTCTTTACCGATTTCGATGCGTTTGGCTTGACCCAAGTCGTCCAAAGTCGCTTTTTCCAGAGACAGGCCGACTTCTTCGGAAATCACTACGCCGCCGGTCAGGATGGCGATGTCTTGCAACATGGCTTTGCGGCGGTCGCCGAAGCCAGGGGCTTTAACGGCAACGGTTTTCAGGATGCCGCGGATGTTGTTCACCACCAAAGTCGCCAAGGCTTCGCCTTCTACGTCTTCAGCGATAATCAAGAGCGGACGGCTGGCTTTGGCCACTTGTTCCAAAACAGGCAACAAGTCGCGGATGTTGCTGATTTTTTTGTCGAATAACAATACAAACGGATTGTCCAAAGCTGCGATTTGTTTTTCAGCGTCATTGATGAAGTAAGGAGACAGGTAACCGCGGTCGAACTGCATACCTTCAACTACGTCCAGCTCGTTTTCCAAAGATTTGCCGTCTTCAACGGTAATCACGCCCTCTTTGCCGACTTTTTCCATCGCTTCGGCGATAATCGCGCCGACTTGTTCGTCAGAGTTGGCAGAAATAGAGCCGACTTGGGCGATTTCTTTAGAAGTATCGCAAGGTTTGGCGATGTTTTTCAGCTCGTCAACCAAAGCGGCAACGGCTTTGTCGATACCGCGTTTCAGGTCGGTCGGATTCATGCCGGCGGTCACATATTTCATGCCTTCGGCAACGATGGATTGTGCCAATACGGTTGCAGTAGTGGTACCGTCGCCGGCTACGTCGTTGGTTTTGGACGCAACTTCTTTCACCATTTGCGCGCCCATGTTTTCGAATTTGTCTTTCAATTCGATTTCTTTTGCAACAGACACACCGTCTTTAGTGATGTGCGGGCCGCCGAAAGCGCGGTCGAGTACCACGTTGCGGCCTTTAGGGCCCAAAGTTACGCGTACGGCGTTTGCCAATACATTGACGCCGTTTACCATTTTTTGGCGAACTTCATTGCCGAATTGTACGTCTTTTGCTGCCATTTAAATTCTCCAAATCAATATTAAAAATCTGTTCGAGGCCGTCTGAAAACTTCATGTTTGATTTAGACGGCCTTTGGTTCTGAAACTTAATTCAACAATTATTCAACGATACCGAAGATGTCTTCTTCACGCATTACCAACAGCTCTTCGCCGTCGGCTTTTACAGTTTGGCCACTGTATTTGCCGAAGATCACTTTGTCGCCGACTTTGACATCCAGCGGACGGCGCGCGCCGTCTTTACCGATTTTGCCCGCACCCACGGCGATTACTTCGCCCATGTCGGGTTTTTCAGCAGCCGCACCCGGCAAAACGATGCCGGAGGCGGTTTTTTCTTCAGCTTCTAAGCGTTTGACGACTACGCGGTCGTGTAAAGGGCGGATGGTCATGTCTTAATGCTCCGATAAATAAATAGATTGAAAACAATTGTCTGTCGGACATGACAGACACGGTTTGCTTGAAAATAGCGGCACACTTAGTAGAAAGCCTGCCGTAATGGCGGGTAGATTTGGGTTGTTTGCGACAAATTCAAGGGAAAAAGTAAAAAATTCTATGCAGTCTTTCCAAATATTTTCATACGCAAAAATGCCCGATCACTTATTTTTCAGACGGCCTGATATACCAACTGCAAAGTTCGTTTAAAAACAACCCATTTCCTTAACAAATTCAATACAACTCTTTACAACTGTTTCTTTTATATGCATTATTATAAATGATGATTATTCTTAATTGCATATTTTTAAAGATAATTTCTCTTTATTTGCTTTTATTTTTTTATTACTGTCATTTTATTAAGGACATTTCTCAATGAATACGCCCCTGTTCCGACTGAGCCTGCTGTCACTGACACTGGCAGCCGGTTTTGCCCATGCAGAAAATGAAGCCAAAGACAATGTTGTGCTTGATACCGTTACCGTCAAAGGTCAGGCCACAAGCGCCACACATCGCGTAACGACAAAACGTATGGAAGAAACGACTTCCACTGATTTAAAAGACGTATTGTTCAACGAACCCTCTATCAGTTTCGGCGGCGGCAACGGTCAGTCGCAGTGGGTAACCATCCGCGGTATGGGACAAGACCAAATAGACTATAAAGTTGACGATACTTACACCGACAGCCAGATTTTCCACCACAACGGCCGCTTTATGCTTGACCCCGCATTGGTAAAAGTCGTTGCCGTGCAAAAAGGTACGGGTTCGGCCTCCGCAGGTATCGGTGCAACCAGCGGCGCGATTGTTGCCGAAACGGTTGAAGCCAAAGATTTGCTGAGAGAGGGTCAAAACGTCGGTTTCAAAGTCAATGCCGGCATCAGCAGCAATAAAGGCTATTCACGCGGCGCAAGCGTTTATGGTCAGGCAGGCGGTTTTGACGCTTTGGTTTCAGGCAATTTCGTACGCGACAAAGAATACACGGCAGGCAAAGGCTACCGTAATCTGCTCGGAAGCGATAAGGTTTTAAACAGTGGATTGGGTTCACGCGGTTTGCTGGGCAAAATCGGCTATCGTTTCAACGAGGACAACCGTATTGAATTAAGCCACCGCCAAGAGAAGCAATATGGGGAACGCGCCCTGCGCGAAGAGTTCGATTTCTCGCAAGTATTCCAAACCGACCGCCGTACGGGTCAATACGTTTTGGATGCCAACGGCAACCGTATTCCGAATGTCGCCACCAACTCGCCGCGTTACCGCACACTGACCCAAGACACCACCAACTTGGAATTCAAAGGCGGAAACTTGGGCTTTATTGACAAAATCAAAGCCAATGTTTACCGTTTGAATACCAAACGTGATGAAGCCCCCAGTCCAGATTATGAATTGGACGGCGAAGTACGGACATACGGAGCCAACCTCAATCTCGACAGCCGTCTATTTGACCGCCATACCTTGAAATACGGAGTAAACTGGCGCACTCAAAAAAGCAGCTCAAAAGGAGAAAACAGCGAGAAGAAAAGCGATGCCGGCGTATATGTAGAAGGCATTTGGGATTTCTCACCGGTTACGCTGACCACAGGTTTGCGCTATGACCGCTGGAAAATGAAAACCAGCAGTAATACAGAAAATTCAGACGGCAACCTCAATCCAAGCATCGGGTTGGTTTATGACATTACCCCTGATTTTTCCATCAACACCAGCCTGAACTATGCAACCCGCAGCCCCCGCCTGTACGAAGCAGCTTTAGCAAACAACAGGCCGATTATTTCATCACCTGACTTGAAAGCAGAACGCTCGCGAAATGCAGAAATCGGCTTTAACTACCACTGGAATTCTGCCCTGACGCTCTCCGGCAGCTATTTCCATCAGCAAATCAAAGATGTACAGGCCATCCGTCAAGAAGGACGAAACAACGTCTGGTATAACGGCGGCAAGCTGAAAAACACAGGTTACGAACTGAATGCAGCCTACCGCTGGAAAGGTCTGACCGCACGTGCAGGCGTAGCCTACAGCAAACCGAAGCTGAATGGCGATACCGCTGACAAAGTAACGACCGCCATCCCGATGGGACGCACATGGACAACCGGTCTCTCTTACCAATTCGACAATCCGAATCTGGAAATCGGCTGGCGCGGACGTTATGTCCAAAATGCAGGCTATGCCCCGACCTCGCGCGGCTCTGATGTGGCTCTGAATGTCGTCCGTGCAGGCTACGGCGTCAACGATATCTTCGCCAACTGGAAACCGACAGGCAAAGACGACTTGAACGTCAACTTCTCCGTCAACAATGTCTTTGATAAAAACTACAAGCCGCACAGCCAACGCGCAGGTGCCAATTCCCTGCCTGAACCAGGCCGCGATGTCCGCCTAAGCGTGAACTACCGCTTCTAAGCAATCAGCTTGAAAAAGCCGTCTGAAAACAAAAGTTTTCAGACGGCATCTAGCTTTATAATCCGATACAAGTTATCATTTCTATTTACTTTATTTCCGACCACGGAGAAACCCTATGTTACGTTTGACCGCTTTAGCCGTATGCTGCACCCTCGCTTTGGGTGCGTGTTCACCGAAAGATTCTGCGTCCAACCAAGCCCAAACTGCTTCCGCTTCTGCCGCCCAAACCGAAGGTGCAAGCCTGACCGTTAAAACGGCGCGCGGTGAAGCAAAAGTGCCGCAAAATCCGGAGCGTATCGCCGTTTACGATTTGGGCATGCTCGACACTTTAAACAAACTGGGCGTGAAAACCGGTTTGTCCGTCGACAAAAACCGCCTGCCCTACTTGGACGAATATTTCAAAACCACGAAACCTGCCGGCACGCTGTTTGAGCCTGACTACGAAGCCTTAAACGCTTACAAACCGCAGCTCATCATTATTGGCAGCCGTGCAGCTAAAGCATTTGACAAGTTGAACGAGATTGCGCCGACCATCGAGATGACCGCCGAAACCGCCAATCTGAAAGAAAGCTCAAAAGAGCGCATCGACGCACTGGGTCAAATCTTCGGCAAACAGGCCGAAGCGGACAAGCTGAAAGCGGAAATCGATGCTTCGTTTGAAGCAGCGAAAACTGCTGCGCAAGGCAAAGGCAAGGGTTTGGTGGTATTGGTCAACGGCGGTAAGATGTCGGCTTTCGGCCCTTCCTCACGTTTGGGCGGTTGGTTGCATAAAGATATTGGCGTTCCCGCTGTTGATGAATCGATTAAGGAAGGCAGCCACGGCCAGCCTATCAGCTTTGAATACCTGAAAGAGAAAAACCCTGATTGGCTGTTTGTTTTGGACCGCGGCGCGGCCATCGGTGAAGAAGGTCAGGCTGCGAAAGATGTGTTGAACAATCCGCTGGTTGCCGAAACGACCGCTTGGAAAAAAGGACAGGTGGTTTACCTTGTTCCTGAAACTTATCTGGCGGCCGGCGGCGCACAAGAATTGCTGAATGCTTCCAAACAGGTTGCCGACGCATTCAACGCGGCGAAATAATTGTTTCGGCGGGCGGCAATGTCCACCCTTCCGTTTTACGGCATCCAGACGGCCTTTGCCCAAGCTGTATTTTGGTCATCAGGTCGTCTGAAACGGGCATTCTTGCCCGTTTGCTTCGTTATATTTTAAAACGATACAACTATAAAATAATGCCTTTGTTTCTTTTACGACTTTATCGTTTATGTTTCACAAGCCCTTTTCTTTAAACCTTATCAACGGCATCGCGCTTTTGATATTGTTTGCCGTCAGCCTGTCGGTCGGCGTGGCCGAATTCAAATGGTCCGCCCTGTTTTCGCTATCCGACAGCCAGCAGGTCATGTTCATCAGCCGCCTGCCGCGCACGTTTGCGATTGTGCTGACGGGTGCGTCGATGGCAGTGGCCGGCATGATTATGCAGATTTTGATGCGCAACCGTTTTGTCGAACCGTCGATGGTGGGCGCAAGCCAAAGCGCGGCTTTGGGTTTGCTGTTGATGACCCTGCTACTTCCGGCCGCGCCGCTGCTGGCAAAAATGTCGGTTGCCGCCGTTGCCGCGCTGATCGGGATGTTGGTCTTTATGCTGCTGATCCGCCGCCTGCCGCCGACCGCGCAACTGATGGTGCCTTTGGTCGGGATTATTTTTGGCGGTGTGATTGAGGCGGTGGCCACCTTTATTGCGTATGAAAACGAAATGTTGCAAATGCTCGGCGTGTGGCAACAGGGTGATTTTTCCGGCGTGTTGCTCGGGCGGTATGAGCTGCTGTGGGCAACGGGGATTTTGGCTTTGTTTGCCTATTTGATTGCCGACCAGCTGACGATTTTGGGTTTGGGCGAAACAGTAAGCGTGAATTTGGGGCTGAACCGGACGGCGATTCTGTGGTCGGGGCTGATTATTGTGGCGCTGATTACGTCTTTGGTGGTCGTGACAGTCGGCAATATTCCGTTTATCGGCTTGGTCGTGCCGAACATCATCAGCCGCCTGATGGGCGACAAACTGCGTCAAAGCCTGCCGGCGGTGGCCTTGCTGGGCGCATCTTTGGTGTTGCTGTGCGATATTGTCGGACGCGTGATTGTGTTTCCGTTTGAAATTCCGGTCTCTACGGTTTTTGGCGTAATGGGGACGGCTTTGTTTTTATGGCTTTTATTAAGGAAACCTGCTCATGCCGTCTGAAAAAAATATCGGTTTTATGGCAGGAAGCAGCCGTCCGTTGTGGGTCGCCTTTGCGCTGTTGCTGGTTTCCTGCGTCCTGTTTATGACGCTCAACGTCAAAGGCGATTGGGACTTTGTCTTACACCTGCGTCTGACCAAACTTGCCGCGCTGCTGATGGTTGCCTATGCGGTCGGCGTGTCCACGCAACTCTTCCAAACGCTGACCAACAATCCGATTCTGACCCCTTCGATTTTGGGTTTCGATTCGCTGTATGTGTTTTTGCAGACCTTGCTGGTGTTTACGCTCGGCGGCGTGGGCTATGCTTCCCTGCCGTTGACGGGCAAATTTGGCTTTGAACTGGTCGTCATGATGGGCGGCTCGCTGCTGCTGTTCTACACGCTCATCAAACAGGGCGGACGCGATTTGTCGCGCATGATTTTAATCGGCGTGATTTTCGGGATTTTGTTCCGCAGCCTGTCATCGCTGCTTTCGCGCATGATTGACCCCGAAGAATTTACCGCCGCACAGGCGAATATGTTTGCCACTTTCAATACCGTCCACTCGGAATTGTTGGGTATCGGCGCAGTCGTGTTGCTCATCAGCGCCGCCGTGATTTGGCGAGAACGCCACCGCCTCGATGTTTACCTGCTCGGCCGCAATCAGGCCATCAATTTGGGCATCAACTACACGCGCAATACCTTATGGCTGCTGTTGTGGATCGCCGCACTGGTTGCAACTGCGACCGCCGTTGTCGGCCCGGTAAGCTTTTTCGGCCTGCTGGTTGCCGCGCTGGCCAACCATTTTTCCCCGTCGGTCAAACATTCCGTCCGCCTGCCCATGACTTTTTGTGTCGGCGGCATCCTATTGGTCGGTGGGCAAACCATCTTCGAACATTTCCTCGGCATGCAGGCCGTATTGAGCGTAGTCGTCGAATTTGCAGGCGGATTGGTATTTTTATATTTGGTGTTGAAAAAGAAATAAATTAAACGTGCCCAAACGTTCGCAAAAATAAATTCAGGCCGTCTGAAATCCATGTTTTCAAAATATTTAATCCTTGAAATGAAACTAAATTTCTGACATGTACTCATAGTAAACATTACTGGATTTACTAAAATTACAAAAAATGAGCACGACATTAAAATACCGTCCCGACTTGGACGGCATCCGGGCTTTAGCAGTCTTGGCTGTCATTATTTTCCACATTGATGCCGCTTGGCTGCCCGGCGGTTTTCTCGGTGTGGATATGTTTTTCGTTTTGTCCGGCTACCTGATCACCACCATCATCAGCCGCGAAATGCAAAACGGCAGTTTTTCGTTTTTAGAATTCTACAAACGCCGCGCGAAGCGCATTTTGCCTGTTTTTTCCTGCGTATTGCTGTGTACGAGCTTGGCCGCCGCAATCTTTTTCTTGTCGTTTGACCTGCGCCAATACGTCAAATCGGCAGCGTTTGCATTGCTGTTTTCGGCCAACCTGTTTTTTGCACGGCGCGGCGGCTATTTCGATGCCGACGCGGCAGAAAAACCTTTGCAGCACATTTGGTCTTTATCGTTGGAAGAGCAGTTTTACTTTGTTTTTCCGGTTTTGCTGATTGCCTTTTTCCGATTCAGCAAAGGGCGCAACATCCGCCAATTCATCCTTTTGCTGATTGTATTGAGCCTGTTGTCCGTCTTTTTGCCCACCTTCGGCATGGATCCTTATTTCCTGCCTTATGTGCGCGCATATGAGCTGCTGATCGGCGCACTTTTTGCCTTTATTCCGCCCTCCCAAAACAACGACCGTTTCAGCACACCTGTGGTCGGCTGGGCGATGATGACGGTGATTGCCGCCATGTTGCTGCTTCCTTACGGCGTATTGCCCGGCGAAGGCAATATCGAACGGCTGCTGTGCTGTACGGCGGTTGGCGGCTTGATTTACTCGGGCAAAACCCTGCAAACACAAAACGGCTTCAATACCGCCAAACTGTTGAGCCTCAAGCCTGTTGTGTTTATCGGTTTGATTTCCTATTCACTGTATCTGTGGCATTGGGCGGTCTTAGCCGTCATGCGCTATGTTTACATGGACAACGCTTTGCCAATGTCCGCGATTGTATTGGCAGTGGTGCTGATGTCCGGCTTGTCCGTTTTGTCCTATTACTTTGTCGAAACACCAGCGCGACAGATAAAGAATTTCACCACCAAAAAATTCATCGGGGTAATCGCCGCTTATTTCGCCCTGCTGATTCCTGCCGCCGGCTACCTGCTGACTACCAAACCAGCCGAATACGAGGCAAACCTATATACGGTTGACGAAAGTAAAATCTGCGCGGATACCTTGACCAAAACCGACTGCTCTGTCGGCGCGGAAAATCAAAGCAGCAAAGTCCTGCTGATGGGTGACTCCCACGCCGCCCACCTGACGCCCTTTATCAATATAGTGGGCAAACAGGAAGGCTTTGCCGCCGACATTATCTCGTCCAACAGCTGCGGCGTTGCCTTCGGCTTCCTTCTGCCGCAAAGCGACCGCCGTGCCAACCGCTGCAACCCTTACAACCGCTTTATCGCACAAAAAGTCGAAAACTATCCGGTGGTTTTTATCTCGCAACGTTGGTTCCTGCATACCGACAAGCCCGGTTTTACGGAGCATTTCAGCAAAATGCTCGACACCCTAATTCAACAGGGCAAACAGGTTTACGTCTTTGCCGACACGCCGATGAACGCGCAACTGCCCCTGCGCCATTACTACCTGAAACAGCGTCTCGGCATCGATATGCAATACGTTTCCGAGCATAAAAAAGCGGAAATTGCCCGCTCCGCCGAAGCGGACAAAACCATAGAAAATATCGTCAAACAGCGGCCTGCCGTACATTGGGTCAACATCATGGGGCCAATTCCGGCAGACAAAACCATAGACGGCCTGCCAATATATTTTGACACCAACCACCTCAATACCCACGGTGTGACAAAACTGGCGGAAAAATTTATACAGGACAAAAAAATACTCCTAAAATAACACCGCAGTTTCAGTCCGAAACCTTTGCCGCACTACTGAATGCAAATGCCGCTCAAAGCGCAGCAAACAGTATGCCGCAAAGGTTTCAGGTCATCTGAAACCTTCAGACGGCCTTAGCAAACCCATAAAGGACAACCCTCATGACACAAGAACGCCTCCCTTCATTCTTCGATAATGCCCCGACCATTACCGTCCAAGACGCATTGGCCGACTTCCTCGGCGCGGCCGAAAACGGTATCCTCACTTACCACTACGCCGATGCCGTGCGCCTGTGCGGCCACTCCTGCCCGACCGTCGCCGGTGCCTACCTGATGGTGGTCAAAGGCCTGAAAACCCTTTACGGTGCAGAGCTGCCGCAACGCGGCGACATCGAAGCCTTTATGCAGGGCGAGCGTGACGAAGGCACAACCGGTGTTACTGCTTCCGTCGTCCAACTCCTTACCGGCGCAGCACCCGAAACCGGCTTTGGCGGCGTAGGTCCAGCCGGACGCTTTGCCCGCCGCCACCTCTTGTCCTTTGGTGCAGGCGAAATCAACGGCACACTCGCACTCCGCCGCCGCGATACCGGCAAAACCGTTGCCGTCAGCCTCAATGCCGCGCTCCAACCCTTTGCACCGCAAATGCGCGACATCATGCCCAAAGCCGTCAGCGGCAGCGCAAGTGCTGACGAACTCAAACAATTCGGCGAGCTTTGGCAAGAACGCGTTCGCGCCTTCCTGATTGACCAAGCCGACAATCCCGAATTTGTTACCGTCAGCGAAATCTAAAAACACCATACAGGAATAAAATTCAGACGGCCTCATGCTGAAAGGCCGTCTGAAACCCTAACTTCCCATTTTCGGACCCGCCTATGATTACCATCCGCAACGTCAGCCACACCATCGGCAGCAACCCCATCCTCAACGACGTCAGCCTCGACATCCCCGAAGGCGGCATTACCGCGCTAATCGGCCCGAACGGCGCAGGCAAGTCCACCCTCCTCTCTTTTATGGCGCGCCTGCAGCCCTTGGTACACGGCGACATCAGCTACGCAGGCAAAGACATCAAAACCACCCCCACCGCCGAACTCGCCCGCACGCTTTCCATCCTCACCCAAGAAAACAGCATCATGAGCCGCATTACTGTGCGTGACCTGCTCATGTTCGGCCGCTATCCCTACCACCAAGGCAGGCCGTCTGAAAACGACAAAACCATTGTCGAAGAAGCGCTTGCCGAGTTCCACCTGCAAGACTTCGCCGACCGCTACCTGACCGAGCTTTCCGGCGGCCAACGCCAACGCGCCATGATTGCCATGGTATTCTGCCAGCGCACCGACTACGTTTTGCTGGACGAGCCGCTGAACAACCTCGACATGTATCATGCCCGCTCCCTCATGCAAATCCTGCGCCGGCTGACCGACGAACACAAACGCACCACCGTCGTCGTCCTGCACGACATCAACCAGGCCGCCGCCTACGCCGATTACGTCGTCGCCATGAAAAACGGCCAAGTCGCCATGCAGGGCAAGCCCAACGATATTTTCACCGCCGAAAACATCAAAACCCTATTCGATATGGACGTCAACGTCCTCGATTACGAAGGCAAAAAACTGGTTATCCACCATATCTAAATCCGACAAAAAGGCCGTCTGAAACCCAATTGTTCAGGTTTCAGACGGCCTTTGCCTATTCAAAGCGTTTATTTTTTATCGTACAAACCGCGCACCACCCTGCCGATGGCGGCGATGCCTTTTTCCAGCGTTTCCGCGTCCTGCGCAATGCTCATGCGGATGCACTCGTGCGCGTGCGGATAGTCTTGCCTATCGATGCCGACAAAGAAATGCTCGCCCGGAATAATCAGCGTGCCTTCGGCCTTGAGCATTTCGTACAAGGCTTGCGACGAAACAGGCAGGTTTTCAAACCAAAGCCACAAGAAAATCGCACCTTCAGGCTTGTGGATTTTCAACGGATACGCGCCCAATTCGCGTTTGAGCAGGGAAACCGCCGTTTGCGCCTGCTGACGGTAAAACGGCTGAATCACTTGGTCGGCCAGCTGTTTCAGACGGCCGTCGTTCAACAGCGGAGCCGCAATCGCCGCGCCGAAACGGGTTGGCGACAGGTTCACAATCGCATTCAAACTGCTGACGGCTTTGACCACTTCCGGTGCGGCGACAATAATGCCGGTGCGCACGCCGGGCAGGCCGATTTTAGAAAGGCTGAAGCAGAGGATGATGTTTTCGTGCCAGTTGAGCGTCACATAGCTGTAAATAATATTCGGAAACGGCATTCCGTAAGCGTTGTCGATAATCAGCGGAATCCCGTGTTCCTGCGCCAAAGCGTCCAAACGCGCCATCTCGCCGTCGGTCAACACATTGCCGGTCGGGTTGGTCGGGCGCGAACAGCAAATCGCACCGATTTTGCCCTCTTTCAATTCAGACAGGCTCTCCAGCGCGTCAAAGTCCACGCGGTATTTGAAAAAGCCCGCTTCGCCTTCGTGTTCGACATTTTCGATTTTCGGTTTTACCGAAATAAAATGCTGCCCCTCGACATGCACGTCGGCATAACCTATATATTCAGGCGCCAGCGGCAGCAAAATGGCTTTCTCAGCCGTTTGGCCGTCTGAAAGATTGAATTTGCCGCCAAACAGGTTAAACAAATAGAAAAACGCGTTCTGCGAACCGTTGGTCAGCGCGATATTGTCCGCCGTCAGGTTCCAGCCGTATTCACGGTTGAGAAACTCAGTCAAAGCCGCAATCAGCGCCGCATCTCCCTGCGGATTGGAATAATTGCCGATATTCTCAACAGCGTGTTCCGCTGCCAGTTTAGAAAACACATCGGCGAACACCGCATTGACTTCAGCAATCTTCGCCGGATTGCCGCCGCCAAGCATATTGACGGGCTTGTCACTTTTGAGCGCGTCGCCCAAATCGTCCATCAACTGCAAAATACCGCTGTGTTGTGTGAATTTTTCGCCGAATGCTGAAAACTGCATGGAAACTCCGTTGCTGGGTGTGTAAAAACAATAAACCGCTATTATAAGAACAAAGACCGCCTGAAAACCAGTTATCCTGATTTTTCAGACGGCCTATTTGACGGAATAGTGGCTTGATACAACCTTATTGGTCTACAGGTATTATTTCTTCCTGCCAAAAATCAGTGATATCACCGACAAGATCAAGAAACCAGCAAATAAAATTTTGGCTATGCCTGCCGCACTACCTGCAATACCACCGAAACCTAATACAGCTGCAATAATAGCGATTATAAAGAAAACGATCGAATAATGAAGCATGATTTTTTCCTTTCGGTTTAACATAAAAACGGTCGAGGGGGATACGACCGTTTATTATGAAATTCAACGGTCTTAGCTGTTCAACCAATCATCAATTTCTTTTTCAGCTTCATCTTTAGTGCGACCGTAACGCTCTTGGAGCTTACCAGCCAACTGATCGCGCTTGCCTTCGATAATGTCCAAATCGTCGTTTGTCAATTCGCCCCATTTTTCTTTGGCTTTACCTTTAAGTTGCTCCCATTTTCCTTTGATAATATCTTCATTCATGGTTATACCATCCTATCTTATTGATTAATATTTAACTCACGGATAAAACCGCTTGCATTTAACCTTACTTGATAATTTATTAATTTTCAAGCAAAGATAATACTGATTTTTTAATCAATCAACCAATATCTTATTAATCTCTCAATTAATCAATAAGTTATACAAAACCGTTAAATTTTGAAAATATTAAGATATTATTGATTACCGCCTTTTAAGTGTATTCTTTAAATCAATCAACCTCACTATAAAAAACAGGCCGTCTGAAAACCAGTTATCCTGATTTTTCAGACGGCCTTTTACTATTCAATCTTTCCTTAACGGCCAAAATTATCTCGACGTTCGCGCCAGTCTTGGCGGATGGATCCGCTTTTACCGACCGGAGTATCTTGTTCGACTTCCCAAATAAAATTCGTTCCGCCGCCAATCGGATGTGAGCCGCGCAAACCGATGTGGCTGCCTTGGTCAGCAACGGCGGTTCGGCTGTATGTTTGACCACCGAAACGGGTTTGCGAGGTTTCGATGCCGCTTTTGATGCTGCCGTAAAGCTGTACGTCGGCATGTGCGGCGAGCGCGGCGGTGGAAAGTGCGGCAGTGAGGAGAAGTTTCAAGTTCATGGTTTATCCTTTTTTGGAGAGGAATTGTGTGACGATTGTATCGGCCTTGTGCGTAAACAAGTTACAATTCTTGCAAAATCTGACAGGAGTTTTGATGATGCGCTCTTTACGCGCCGCCGCTGTGCAAATGGTGTCGTCCACCAACCCCGAAACCAATATTGCCACCATGAAGCGCCTTGTCCGCGAGGCGGCCGAACAAGAGGCGGATTGGGTGTTGCTGCCCGAATATTGGCCGCTGATGGGCAAAAATGATACGGACAAGCTGGCATTTGCCGAGCCTTTGGACGATGGAAGCGTTGGCGAAACCTGCCACACCCGTTTTCAGACGGCCTTAAGCGAAACGGCAAGGGAATGCGGCGTGGTGTTGTTTGGCGGCACGGTTCCATTGCAAAGCCCAAACGCTGGCAAGGTGATGAACACGATGCTGGTGTATGACCGCGACGGCAGCCGAATCGGGCTTTACCACAAAATGCACCTTTTCGGCTTTTCCGGTTTGGGCGAACGCTACGCTGAAGCCGATACGATACTGGCGGGAAGCGATGTGCCGAATTTAAGCGTGGACGATGTTCCGCTGGCGGCCGGCGTCTGCTACGATTTGCGCTTTCCTGAGTTTTTCCGCGCCCAGCAGCCGTTTGATGTTTTGCTGTTGCCTGCCGCGTTTACCTACACGACCGGCAAGGCGCATTGGGAATTGCTGCTGCGCGCCCGTGCGGTGGAAAACCAATGCTACGTCATCGCGTCGGCACAAGGCGGACTACATGAAAGCGGCCGCCGCACATTCGGCCACAGTATGATTATCGATCCTTGGGGCGATGTGTTGGCGACGTTGCCGGAAGGCGAAGGCGTGATTTGTGCCGATTTGGATACCGCGCGACTGCAAAGCGTGCGCACGCGCCTGCCTGCCCTGAAACACCGATTACTTTAAACACGCACTATGTCCCAGTTCCAACCCACACGCATTCTCGGCATCGACCCCGGCAGCCGCGTGACCGGCTTCGGCGTGATTGATGTCCACGGCCGCGAGCATCATTATGTTGCTTCCGGCTGTATCAAAACGCCGACCGGCGCGTCGCTTTCCGAACGCATCGCCGTGATTGTCCGCCATATCGATGAAATCATCCGCCACTATCAGCCGCATCAGGCGGCCATCGAGCAAGTGTTCGTCAACGTCAACCCGGCCGCGACTTTGATGCTCGGTCAGGTGCGCGGTGCCGCGATTGCCGCTTTGGTCATGCACGATTTGCCCGTGTTTGAATACACCGCGCTTCAGGTCAAGCAGGCGGTGGTTGGCAAGGGTAAGGCCGCCAAAGAGCAGGTGCAGCATATGGTGGTCCAAATGCTTGCACTTTCAGGTACACCGCAAGCCGATGCCGCCGACGGACTCGCCGTCGCCCTCACCCACGCCCTGCGCAATCACGGATTGGCTTCGCAACTCAACCCCGACGGCTTGCAGGTCAAGCGCGGCCGTTTTCAATGGTAGGCCGACATTCAGGCCGTCTGAAATATGTTCCAGCCCGTTTTCAGACGGCCTTTCGGTTATAATAGCCCTTTGCCCACATACAGCGAGCCTTCATGAAAGCCGCCTTCCTTTTTCTCTATCTCATCCGCCTGCTGCCTTTTTGCGTGTTGCACAAGATTGCCGACGCGATCGGTATTCTCGCCTATTACGCAGTCAAACCACGCCGCAAAGTCGGCGAGGTAAACCTCAAAAAATGCTTTCCCGAGCTAAACGACAGCCAGCGCACTGCCCTGCTCAAACGCCATTTCCAACACATGGCGAAGCTGATGCTCGAATACGGCCTCTACTGGTACGCGCCTGCGGATAAGCTGCGCTCGTTGGTACGCTATCAAGACAAACACCATCTTGACGAAGCCCTCGCCGCCGGCGAAAAAGTCATCATCCTCTATCCGCACTTTACCGCATTTGAAATGGCGGTTTACACGCTCAATCAGGATGTGCCGCTGACCAGCATGTATTCGCACCAAAAAAACAAAGCCCTGGACGAGCAGATCCTGAAAGGCCGCCACCGCTACAACAATGTTTTCCTGATCGGCCGCACAGAAGGCCTGCGCGCCATCATCAAACACCTGCGCAAAAGCGATGCGCCCTTTCTTTATCTGCCCGACCAAGACTTCGGCCGCAACGATTCCATTTTCGTCAATTTCTTCGGCATTCAGACGGCCACGATTACCGGCCTCAGCCGTATCGCCGGCATGACCAAAGCCAAAATCATTCCCGCCATTCCCACGCGCGAAGCCGACAATACCGTAACCCTGCGCTTCTATCCGGCTTGGGACAATTTCCCGACCGAAGATGTCGAAGCCGATACCCAGCGCATGAACGACTTCATCGAAGAGCGGGTACGCGAGCATCCCGAACAATATTTCTGGCTGCATAAACGCTTCAAAACCCGTCCCGAAGGCGAAAGCAGCTTTTATTGACTACATTGAATTACAATTTGAATATGCAAAAAGCGACGAAATCCTTCTTTCGCCGCTTTTTCATTTTAATTGAATCAAACCGAAACTCATGTTTGGTTTTAAACAATCAAATAATATTCTGCTTTAAATGCTTTAAAAACAACTTTTTTCATCGTGATTGAAACTTTCAAACAACCCTATATTTTTTCTCAAATGAAAAACATCAGGCCAATACACTTTTTTCATTTACATATTAAATTTAATTTCTTTTAAAAACAATATATTAAAAAACAGTCCATCTGAAAAAATACATTTTAATCATTCAAAATATGAAATAAAATTAAATTAAAATTTAAAAAAACAAAATAAATATCTAAATTTAAAACAATTATGAAATATAATTGCAAAAATATGACAATACCTGAAATTTATACCGAAACTAGCCTTCAGAAAAAAATACTTGGCAAACTGTAAAAATTCGCGTAAATTTCACTACATCAAATTACAAAACGTTCAGACGGCCTCGCTGGTTTTAGATACTTTTGTAAGCAATTTTCTGATATTGCAAGAAATTGCGGTATTTTAGAGGATTTCGGTGCAATGCCCGAAATGAAAGTTTACCGATGCAGAGTTGAGCTGCATCTGTAAAGCCGCAGGTGAAAGCCTGTATTGTTTGTGAAGCGTAAATCTCTGATTTGAGGTATTGGGGCAATCCTGTGGGGGATTGCCTCTTTTTTTATCTGCGCCGTCATGCCACAATGACATCATCCCTTATCCAACCCGATCACGCCATGACTCCGATACTTGCCTTCGACATCGAAACCATTCCCGACGTAAACGGCATCCGCCAGCTTTACGATTTGCCTGCCGATTTGCCCGACAACGAAGTCGTCCTGTTTGCCCAGCAGCAACGCCGCACCAAAACCGGCAGCGACTTTATGCAACACCATCTGCACCAAGTCGTCGCCATCTCCTGCTGTATGCGCTGGGGTCAGGACAAAATCCGCGTCAGTACCATCGGCGATCCCGAAGACAGCGAAGAAGTCATGATTGCCAAATTCTTCGAGGTCATCGAAAACTATACGCCGCAACTCGTCAGCTGGAACGGCGGCGGTTTCGACCTGCCCGTCCTCCACTACCGCGCCCTGATACACGGCATCAGCGCCGCCCGTTATTGGGACATGGGCGACGGCGACTTTGGCGACAGCCGCGACTTTAAGTGGAACAACTACATCAGCCGCTACCACTCCCGCCATTGCGACCTGATGGATTTGCTCGCCCTCTACCAACCGCGTGCCAGCGTGCCTTTGGACGATATGGCCAAACTCTGCGGCTTCCCCGGCAAACTGGGCATGGACGGTAGCAAGGTCTGGGACGCTTATCATGCAGGCCGTCTGAAAGACATCCGCGATTATTGTGAAACCGATGCCGCCAATACCTACCTGATGTATATGCGCTTTCGCATGATGAGCGGCGCGCTCGATGCCGACGAATACGAAGTCGAAATCAAACGCATCAAACATTATCTGGCCGCACAAGCCGAAGAAAAACAACACTGGGCGGAGTTCGTCGCTGCTTGGCGTTAAATCAGGCCGTCTGAACAGCTAAACCAAAAAACCAAAAGGGCGTGATCGACACGCCCTTTTTTATATTTCGACAAACCATGCCCATTAAGCAGGCAAACGCCCCAGCGTTACCCTATCCAATCCAGCCAAATCCTGTTCGGTTGCCACTTCTGCAAAACCGTTCTCCAGCATAATGTTCCGCACTGCTTTGCCTTGGTCATAGCCGTGTTCAAACAGCAGCCAGCCGTTGGCTTTCAGGTATTTAGGGGCTTCTTGGGTAATGTGGCGGATATGGCTGAGGCCATCTGAAAAGTCGGTCAGCGCATTTTGCGGTTCAAACCTCAAATCACCTTGCGATAAATGTTCATCGCCATCCTCGATATACGGCGGATTGGAAACAATCACATCGTATCGGCCTTCAGACGGCTTGTCGGTATCAAACCACGAACCCTGCGCAAACTCCACTTTTGCGCCCAATTCGGCCGCATTTTGACGGGCAGTATCCAAAGCACCGACGCTGATGTCGGATGCACGAACATCGGCATCACCGCGTTCAAGCGCGATGGTTACGGCAATGGCGCCGCTTCCCGTCCCCAAGTCCCACACACGGCCTTGCGACGGCAAGCGTTTGAGCACGGCTTCCACCAAATGCTCAGTTTCATGGCGTGGAATCAGCACATGGGGATTGACGGTAAAGCGTCGTCCGTAGAACTCGCGCTCGCCCAACAGATAGGCCATCGGCTCGCCTTTCAGACGGCGTTGCGCCAAAGCCTCCAAGATTTGCAGGTCAGATTCCGCCAAATCGTCCGTACCGCGTGTAACCAACTGCGCACGCGTGTAACCCAGCGCATATTGCAACAACATCCGCGCTTCATTTTTGGGCAGTGCCGATTGGCGCAACCATTCATCAAGCGTCATTTCTCGTCCCATCTGCCAGCGTTGTGGCTTTTCTTTCCTTAATCTTTCCGGCAAACGTGCCGATGGTGGCAACCGCAAATGCGGCATACCACAAATAAAATCCCGCGCCGTAGCGCACAATATCCGATGTATTCCCTGCTTCATCGACGTGTACGGCTTTCACACTGAAAGCCACCAGCGCCAAGCCCCAAAGTGCCGTATGGACAGGCACAACCTTCTTCCGCAACACCAGCAACACAATGGCCGCCAACCAAACATAATTCGCATAGGCCGCACAATATCTGATATCCAAAGAAGCAAATATCGACCCCAAAATCAAAACGGTCAAACCCTTCATGCTTTCATGATTGCCCAAATAAAATGCAACATTGGACAAAGATGCTATCCACAGTGCAACCGACACCAGCAACATCACTATGGGAAAACTTGATTTCCGATTCTGTTCCTGCATGGTTTTATCCTAATGCAAAAGGCCGTCTGAAAACCTTTCAGACGGCCTGCCGTTTAAATTTCGCTACCGCCGACGGTCAGTCCGGCATCAATCCTCAGTGTCGGTTGTCCGACGCCGACAGGAACGCTCTGCCCTTCTTTGCCGCAGACACCGATGCCGCTGTCGAGCGCAGTGTCGTTGCCTATCATGGAAACGTGTTTCAGCACTTCGGGACCGTTGCCGATGATGGTCGCGCCTTTGACAGGATATTGCAGTTTGCCGCCTTCCACCCACCACGCTTCGGATGCGCTGAACACGAACTTGCCGCTGGTAATGTCCACTTGTCCGCCGCCAAAGTTGACGGCGTAAATGCCCTTGTCGATGGACGCGATGATTTCTTCCGGCTCATAGCCGCCGTTTTCCATAAAGGTATTGGTCATGCGCGGCATAGGAGCGGAAGCGTAACTTTCGCGGCGGCCGTTGCCGGTCGATTGCATACCCATCAGGCGGGCGTTGGTTTCGTCCTGCATATAGCCGACCAAAATACCGTCTTCAATCAATACAGTACGGCGGGTTTCGTTGCCTTCGTCGTCGATATTGAGCGAGCCGCGTCTGTCGGCAATATCGCCTTGATCCACAACGGTAACGCCTTTGGCAGCCACGCGCTCGCCGATTCGGCCGGAGAAAACGCTGGTTTCTTTACGGTTGAAATCGCCTTCCAAACCATGTCCAACCGCTTCGTGCAACAACACGCCCGGCCAGCCGTTGCCCAAAACAACGGTCATCTCGCCGGCAGGCGCAGGACGGGATTCAAGATTGGTCAGGGCTTGTTTGACGGCGGAATCGACAAACCGATGCACCAAGTTTTCATCGAAATACGCCAAATCATAACGCCCGCCACCGCCTGCGCTGCCCTGCTCGCGACGCTCGCCCTGCTTGGCAATGACGGTTACGTTCATGCGCACCATCGGACGGATATCGGCAGCGTGTTTGCCGTCCAGACGGGCGATGTACACCATGTCGTATTCGCAGGTCAAACCGGCCATCACTTGCACGATACGCGGATCGGCGGCTTTGGCCAGCGTTTCAACTTTGTTCAACAGCGCGACTTTGGCAGCAGAATCAAGACTGGCAATAGGGTCAATCGCCATATGGACAGGCTTGCCGTAGGCAGGTGTCGGCACTTTGACGCTGGCTTCGCCGCCAGCCGCACCAATCACGCGCACGGCTTTGGCAGAGCGGTTGATCGAATCGATACACAGGCTGTCGGCGTAGGCAAAAGCAGTCTTATCGCCCGAAACGGCACGCACGCCCACACCCTGATCGATTTGGAAGCTGCCCGATTTGACGATGCCTTCTTCCAAATGCCAACTTTCATAGGCAGTACGCTGGCAATAGATGTCGGCATAATCGACATGGTTGGCGCCGATAATACTCAGGCTTTGGGCGAGCAAATCGGGGGAAAGGTGGTTGGCTTCGAGCAAATCTCGCTGTACCGCGGCGTAGGTTTGTTGCATAATTTTTCAGACGGCCCGACGAGCAGGCAAAGTTAATTTGGCCTTGATTATACGGTATTTTATATGGCTTTGGATATGTTGATTGCTTGGATTTATGAGTGATTGAAACAAATCAAAAGGCCGTCTGAAATATAGGGTTGAAATGTTTGCCTTACCCTATTTCAACCGGCCTGTTCGTTTGACGTTCAGACGGCCTTTTCAATCACGGCAAAGCCAATGCCACAATTTAATTTCCATACAAAACAAAGCATTACAACAAAAACCATTATTTTTTCAATTTTGCTATTGATAATAGTTATTATTAGCGTATAATCAAAACCACTCGGAAGACGTCCTAATCCGAGCCATTAAACGACAGATTTTATCCCCCTCTTTCCCATTATCTCTTGATACTCGGAGTGCGCATATACGAAACATACCTGTTCCCCTTTATATCAGATACTCAAAACCGAAAAACATGAAACCCACTGCCGATACAGTGGATTTCGTGTTTTTTGGCGTTCGGTTTATCAGGCTTGGCCGGCTGCTTATCAGGCCGTCTGAAACCGAATAGGCCTGATTATCGGCAGGTTTTCATGTTCAACTTGCCATAACGGCCGACAATGTTTCTGATGTCTTGGGCATCGCGCTCGTCGACCGCCATAAAGACCACGGTCATGCGTGCTACGCTCAAACCGGTATCGGGTGCGCTTCTGTCTTCCTGTTCGACAATGCGCGCACCGCCAAAACCTGCGCTGGACAAGCGTGAAATCAAAACTTGGGCGGAAGAGCGGCTGCGTGTTACGTCAATGCTGATTTCGCCGTTGTGAATACTGCCGCTAAAGCCGCGGCTGCCCAAGGCATCAAGCTGGGCGGAAGTGTCGCCGTCGGCAGGCAAGACCACGCGGAAGGTTTTGGAAGAAGTTTCGCCACCGGATGCGCCGTTACGTTTTTCGATACTGCGGCTGGCCGCATGAGGCCATTTGCCCAACAAGCCTTTGATGCGGTGGTAATCGTCTTCATCCATCACTACGGTGGCGCTGCTGGTACACAAGCGTTCCACGCCGGCCGCGTCCATCTCTTCTTCGGCTGCGCGACGCTCTTGCGCTTCTTTCTCGCGGCGCATTTTTTCTTTTTTCTCTTTCAACTGCTGCGCTTCTTGCTTTTTACGCAAGGCTTCTGCTTCTTCGGATTCAGGTTCTGCCATAATCAGGCCGTCTGATTCATCCGCCACCCAATCGGGTTGCGATGCCTGCTGAGGCTCGGCTTTGGGCGCGTCCAAAGAAGACGGGCGCAATAATTCGTGCGTGCCGCCTTCCAAGGCAGATTCGGGTTTCGCGGTTTTATGTTGTGTCCGATAGGCAACCATGCTGCCAAAAACAATGATGTTGAGTGCGACCAAGACCGCAAACAGCCATTTCATGATGCGTTTTCCTTTTTATTGTCCGTTGCGATGGGCAATCCAATGCAAGAGCCCGTGAATCACGAGATTATCGACGATTTTCACTTGATTGTCATGAACGAATGACTCCGGCAGCGCCTGCACGACTCTGGCCGCGCCGCCGCCCGTGATAATAATATCGACCGGTTTGCCTTCGCCCGTTTTGTCTTTCAGACGGCCATGCATCATCATCAACGCGCCGCAAACGGCATCCATCATGCCGCTGGCAATGGCGTTCGGCGTTGTGGTTGGGAACGGATATACCTTGCCGATGGGGCGGTTGAGGTTGGCGGTTTTGAGCGCCATCGCCTCTTTCATCAAGTGAAAACCGGGCATGATGGTGCCGCCGAGATAATGATTGTCTTCCGTCAGCGCGTCGGTGGTTACGGCGGTGCCGCAGCTGACGACGACGCAGGCATTTTGCGTAAAGCGACGGCTGCCCAGCGCATTAAACCAACGGTCGGAGCCATGTTCTTCAGGACGGCGGTAATGGTTGCGGATACCCAAAGCCTGCGGCATGGAAGACAGCCATTCGACCGGACGGGTTAATTGTTCTTCCACCATCGCTTTTTTTACCGAACCGCACACGGCGCAACCGACAATCTTCACATCATCATCGGCAAATTGCAGCCATTCTTCGCCCAGCTGGGTCAAATCACGATACGGCGCGCGGCCGACTTCGGAAAATGTGCCGTTCTCTACCCACGCCCATTTCAACTGACTGTTGCCGCCGTCCAGCAGCAAAAAGCGTTCCGGCTTAGTCGCGGCAGGTTGCGCCGGACGATTATCCGGACGCAAGCTGATCTCGCCGCTGACAATGGTTTTCTCGCCATTGTCGGTCAACAAACGCAACGCGCCTTGCGCATCCACGCCTTTGACTACGCCTTCATGAACAATGCGCCCTTCTTGAAGCAGCAAGACCGGCCTGCCTGTGTCGCGGTTGGCGGCATCGTATTCGCCGACACATGACGCGAATCCGTTTTGCGCGTATTCGTTCAACAGCGCATCGAGTTGCGCCAATACCGCATTCAATAAGGTTTTGACGCTTACGCCCTGCTTAGAGGCCGTCTGAAACAATGCCTGTATGGAAGTGGCGTTTTCAACTTCTTTCGGCAATACAAAATTGATACCGATGCCGATGACGGCGACAGTCCTATTCTCTACCCGCGCCGTTTCAATCAAAATACCGGCCAATTTATCGTTGGCCACGACCAAATCGTTCGGCCACTTGATATTTACGTCCAAACCGATATCGGCAAGCGCGCGTCGGCAAGCCAATGCCGCCACCAACGCCAGCGAACCCAGCTCATACTGCGGCTTGTCAAACGCCCAGCCCAAGCTGAACATCAGACATTCACCCTGTCGGTTGACCCAGCTTCGCCCTTGCCGTCCGCGTCCTTTGGTTTGGAAATGCGCCACGCACAAGGCCTTATGCGCCAAATCTGCCGACTGGCGCGCCAATGCCATGATTTCATCATTGCTGGACGAACATTCGTGTTTCAACTGCGCACGAAAACCCTGTTTTCCGGCCATTTGTTGCAGAGATTCTTCGGCAAACACAGCCAAAGGGCGCACCAAACGCCATTGCCCGTCGTGCTGGCGCAGCAAACCGCGGATATGGCCCGGCATCTGCTGCCAGAATCCGTTTAATTGTTGCGGCTTCATACCGACCACGCGCGCCAACTGAGAAACGTGTTGCGGCAGGCCGTCTGAAAGTGCGGCGAGCAAGGCCCAATGGCGGCTGTTCAAATCCGTCATTCGCCTCCTCCGGCTTCGCGAATTTTCGCCAACGTTTTGGTGGTCGAAGTCTGGTGTAAAAACGGAATCGAAAATACTTTGCCGCCACGCGCAAACGTCTCAGCCGCACCGACAATCTTATCCACAGGCCAGTCGCCGCCTTTAATCAATACATCAGGTTTGACCATTTCAATCAACGCAGCCGGCGTATCGTCATCAAACCATGTGACCAAATCCACGCTCGCCAATGCCGCTGCCACTGCCGCGCGGTTTTCCAAAGGATTAATCGGACGATCGTCCCCTTTGCCCTGACGGCGCACCGAAGCATCGGTATTCAATGCCAACACCAAAGCCGCACCGGCCGATCGCGCCTGCGCCAGATACGTTACATGGCCCCTATGGAGAATATCGAAACAGCCGTTGGTAAACACCAGCGGACGGGGCAATGCCGCCAAACGCTCCGCCAGCTTTTCGGGCGGACAGATTTTGGATTCAAATTCTGGAGCTGGCCATTCGGACATGATGCGGTTCCTTTGGGAATGAAACAGAAAATAATCGGGGTATTATAAAGGATAACGGCGAAACGCCATAAAAAGATACCGAACGGTACAATATTCGGGCTTGACTGCGTATTCATTGATATTTGATAACACAGCAAATGCTATTTTTGCCGATGCCATGATGAAACGGTTTGATAAATACTTTTTTGAAACCCAATTAAATCTGAAGTAAAATTCGGGTATAAATGGAAAAAAGCCTGCATACAATATGCAGGCTTTCATCTGGGGTGGCTGATGGGGCTCGAACCCACGACAACTGGAATCACAATCCAGGGCTCTACCAACTGAGCTACAGCCACCGTAAAAATTGGCACGCCCGACAGGAATCGAACCTGTAACCCCCGACTTAGAAGGTCGGTGCTCTATCCGGTTGAGCTACGGGCGCTCATGCCGATTCGTGCTAAGAATTTTGTGGTCGGGGCGGTGGGATTCGAACTCACGACCCTCTGCTCCCAAAGCAGATGCGCTAACCGGGCTGCGCTACGCCCCGACTGAAGACCTGAACTATACAGACCCTTTTTAACCCGGTCAACATCTACTTTGCTTTATTTTTTCATTTTTTGATTATCTTATTATTTTTAATCGTTATTTATTTTTATGTTTCACAATCAGGGCTACTCTTTTGTGTCAGGCCGTCTGAAAAATGCGATAATTTAAACGCAATATTTATCCCTATTGAGGAGGAAAAATCATGGCTGCACAACTTATAGACGGAAAAAAAATCTCCCAGCAACGCATCGAGGCGGTCGCACAGGCGGTAAAAGCGCGTCAGGAAAAAGGTTTGCACACGCCTTGCTTGGCGGTGGTATTGGTTGGCGACGACCCTGCTAGCGCGGTTTATGTACGCAATAAAAAACTGGCCTGCCAAAAAAGCGGCATCGAATCGCGCTCTTATGAGCTGCCGTCTGAAACCACGCAAGACGATTTGCTGAAACTGGTGGACGAATTGAACGGCGACCCTGCCGTCGACGGTATTTTGGTGCAACTGCCGCTGCCGGCACACATCGACAGCCAAGCGGTTTTGGAGCGTATCGAGCCGCATAAAGATGTGGACGGCTTCCACCCTTACAACGTCGGCCGCCTGGTCGTCAAAATGCCGCTGATGCGCCCTTGCACACCCAAAGGTGTGATGACTTTGTTGGAAGCCTACGGCATCGACCCGAAAGGCAAAAAAGCGGTCGTCGTCGGCGCGTCCAATATTGTCGGCCGCCCACAGGCGTTGGAATTGCTGCTGTCCCGCGCGACGGTAACCATTTGCCACAGCGCCACGCAAAACCTTGCCGATGAAGTTGCGGCCGCAGATATTTTGGTGGTCGGCGTAGGCATTCCGAATTTCGTTAAAGGAGAATGGGTCAAACCCGGCGCAGTCGTTATCGATGTGGGCATCAACCGCTTGGACGACGGCAGCCTGTGCGGCGACGTGGAGTTTGATGTCGCCAAAGAACGCGCGTCCATGATTACGCCCGTTCCCGGCGGCGTCGGCCCGATGACGATTGCCACTTTGTTGGAAAACACGGTACACGCGGCCTCATTACACGACTAATCACTGTCATTAAGTTAGGCCGTCTGAACATGGTTTTTCAGACGGCCTGACCTGTTTTTTTTGCTTTTTACCTTATTGGCTTCACATGTCCTTACTCTCTTCACACACCGACAACCCGACTTTCCGCAACGCTTCCTATATCCTGATGGGCTTGGCCTTGCTGATTGTCTTGCACTACCATTTTCTGCCGCTGCTGCTGTCGGTTATCCTGACCTATATCTTTATTACGCGCACCAATGGCGTCATCCTCAAACTCCGCCGCCGTGTTTTGCCGCGCAACACGCGGCTGCATAAATCGCTCAACGCGCACAATATCAACCTGATTTCCACCACGCTGACGCTGGCCATCGTGTTCAGCATCATCACGATGATGTCTTTGGGCATTTACCACCTGATACACGGCGGACACGTCGGCTTTATGCTGGCCAAGCTGGCGGCGATTTTGGAAGACACCAAAAACAGCCAAGACCTGCCTGCGGCCATTCTCAACATGCTGCCCAACAATATGGCCGAAATCAAAGCCTCGGCAATCAAGCTGATTGAAGAATACCGCGCCGCGCTGACCCGTATCAGTAAAAACAGCATCACATCCTTCGTGTACATCCTCATCGGCATCATCTTCGGCGCCATGCTCAGCTTCCACCGCCTGAAAATGCGCAAAAACCGCCACAAAATGCCGCTGTTTAAAGCCGAACTGATGCGGCGCATCGTCAATTTTGAAACCAGCTTTGAACGCGTGTTCCTCGCCCAAGTCAAAATCTCGCTGATCGACACCTTCCTGACCGGCCTGTATCTCTACCTGGTTTTGCCGCTATTCGGCGTTGACCTGCCGTTTAAAATGACCGTCCTGATCGTCGCCTTTATCGTCGGCCTGATTCCGGTGGCGGGCAACCTGATTTCCAACACCATCATCATTATTTTGAGCCTCGGCGCATCGCTGTACGTCGCACTCGCCTCGTTGGTTTTCCTCGTCGTCATCCATAAGCTCGAATATTTCCTCAACGCCAAAATCATCGGCTCGGAAATCGAATCCAGCGCATGGGAATTGCTGGTGGCAATGGTTGTCTTTGAACGCATTTTCGGCATCGGCGGCATCATCGTCGCGCCGGTTTATTACGCCTACCTGAAAAATGAATTGAAACTGCGAAAATTGATTTAATCAGTTGCGTTTATACACATCAAAGGCCGTCTGAAAACGACAATCGGGTTTTCAGACGGCCTTTGCTTTACCTTTTCTTACACTTTACGGCATAATGGCAGCCACGCATTTCTAGAAGAAAGATAAACAATGTCAACCAAAACTCCTTCCCTATTCGGCGGCGCGATGATTATCGCCGGTACGGTTATCGGCGCAGGCATGCTTGCCAACCCGACCGCCACCTCCGGCGTATGGTTTACCGGCTCGCTGGCCGTGTTGCTGTACACCTGGTTTTCCATGCTCTCCAGCGGCCTGATGATTTTGGAAGTCAACACCCATTATCCGCACGGCGCCAGCTTCGACACCATGGTTAAAGACCTGCTCGGCCCGGTTTGGAACGTCATCAACGGCGTTGCCGTCGCTTTCGTTTTATACCTGCTCACTTACGCCTACATTTTCGTCGGCGGCGACCTGACCGCCAAAGGCATCGGCAGCGCGGTAGGCGGCGAAATCTCGCTCACCGTAGGCCAACTCGTCTTCTTCGGCATTCTCGCTTTTTGCGTTTGGGCATCCGCACGCTTGGTTGACCGTTTCACCAGCATCCTCATCGGCGGCATGGTATTGACCTTTATTTGGGCAACCGGCGGCCTGATTGCCGATGCCAAAATGCCTGTCCTGTTCGACACCCAAGCCCCTGCCGGCACCAGCTACTGGATTTATGTCGCCACCGCCCTGCCCGTCTGCCTTGCGTCATTCGGTTTCCACGGCAACGTTTCCAGCCTGCTCAAATACTTTAAAGGCGACGCGCCCAAAGTAGCCAAATCCCTGTGGGCGGGTACGCTGATTGCTTTGGTGATTTACGTCCTCTGGCAAATCGCCATCCAAGGCAACCTGCCGCGCAGCGAGTTCGCACCGGTTATTGCCGCAGAAGGCCAAGTTTCCGTCCTGATTGAAACACTGTCCAAGTTCGCCCAGACCGGCAATATGGACAAAGTATTGACCCTGTTCTCCTACATGGCGATTGCAACGTCCTTCCTCGGCGTAACGCTCGGCCTGTTTGACTACATCGCCGACATCTTCAAATGGAACGACAGCATCTCCGGCCGTACCAAAACCGCCGCGCTGACCTTCCTGCCGCCTTTGATCTCCTGCCTGCTTTTCCCTACCGGCTTCGTTACCGCCATCGGCTACGTCGGCTTGGCCGCCACCATCTGGACAGGCATCATCCCCGCCATGCTGCTCTACCGCTCACGCCATAAATTCGGTGTCGGCAAAAACTACAAAGTTTACGGCGGATTCTGGCTGATGGTTTGGGTCTTCCTCTTCGGCATCATCAACATTGCCGCCCAAATACTGAGCCAAATGGAGCTTGTTCCCGTATTTAAAGGTTAAATTCCCTTAAGGCCGTCTGAAACACCCTCTTTCAGACGGCCTAATTCATTATTTTCCGCTACAATACCCCTTTCCCCCAACGAACACCGTCCATGTACGACAATATCCGTTTCCATCTCGACGAAGACTACCCCGACCAGCTCCCGCCCGAAAATGCCGCCACCCATATCGGCATGTACTGGCAGTGGGCGGCGCAGGCAGGCCTCGTCAACCCCGTCTGGCAAACCGCCCCCGAAACCGCAGCCGACTTCGCCGCCATGACCTCGGGCAAAATCAGCGGACGGCACTTCCTGCTCAAACACATGGACGGCGCACTGACGGCGGACGACTTTACCGAACTCGGCCAACGGTTTACCGAGTTCTACTACACCGACGAAGAAGACGGCTACGGCGCATTTATGGAAGACTACGTCCTCGCCCTCGACACGCCCTCGCTCGGTGGCTTCTACCACGTCAAAAACACCCCGGAAACCTTCGCCAAACTGACACCCGTTTTTCAGACGGCCTTTGAAAAATGGAAAAGCAGTTTGAAAGCAGAAAAATAAGAGCCCACACCATGAAACTCATCATCCTCGACCGCGACGGCGTTATCAATCAAGACCGCGACGATTTCGTCAAATCCGTTGACGAATGGATTCCCATCGAAGGCAGTATGGATGCCATCGCCTTTTTAACGCAGGCAGGCTACACCATCGCCGTGGCCACCAACCAATCCGGTATCGGCCGCAAATACTTTACCGTACAAGACCTGACCGAAATGCACGCTAAAATGCACCGCCTTGCCGTTCAAGCAGGCGGCACCATCGACGGCATTTGGTTTTGCCCGCACACCGCCGCCGACAACTGCGAATGCCGCAAACCCAAGCCCGGCATGATTATCGACATTATCGAACGCTTCAAGGCCAATGCCGCCGAAACCTGGCTGGTCGGCGACAGCCTGCGCGACCTGCAAGCCATTGATGCCGCAGGCGGCAAGCCCGCACTCGTCCTGACCGGCAAAGGCAAAAAAACGCTGGCCAAACACGAGCAAGAACTGCCCGAACACACCCAAGTCTTCGACAACCTGCTCGCTTTCTCGCAATACATCATGCGTGAAAACACACAAATCGAAGAAGCCGCGCAAGCCATTCTATAAACGACAAGGCCGTCTGAAACTGCCGACAACGGCGTTCAGACGGCCTTCAAACGACAGACTTTTCCCCGATATGCTGATTATCCGCAACCTGATTTACTGGTTCATCCTTTCCTCTAGCATTATTTTGCTGTTCCCCTTTATGCTGCTTGCCCTGCCCTTCCAAGGCGGTGCGCACAAAATGGCGCAAATTTGGGTGCGCATCCTCAACTGGTCGCTCAAGCACATCATCGGTTTGAACTACACCTTAAGCGGCGCGGAAAACATTCCCGACCACCCTGCCATCATTTGCGCCAAACACCAAAGCGGCTGGGAAACCCTCGCCCTGCAAGAGATTTTTCCGCCGCAAGTGTATGTTGCCAAACGCGAACTCTTCAAAATCCCTTTCTTCGGCTGGGGCTTGAAGCTGGTTAAAACCATCGGCATCGACCGCAGCAACAGCCGCGAAGCCAACAAACAACTTTTAGAACAAGGCCTTGCGCGTAAAAACGAAGGCTATTGGATTACCATTTTCCCCGAAGGCACACGCCTGCCGCCCGGTGAAAAAGGCCGCTACAAGCTCGGCGGCGCGCGCATGGCAAAAATGTTCGAGATGGACATCGTCCCCGTCGCGCTCAACAGCGGCGAATTTTGGCCGCGCAACTCCTTCCTCAAATACCCCGGCACAGTCAGCGTCATCATCGGCAAACCCATTGCCCACAACAACGGCAATGAAGCCAAACTCATGGCCCAATGCGAGCAATGGATCGAAAGCCAACAGCCCCTGATTACCGGACAAGGCCCGTTCGCGCCCCAAACCAAATAAATCATTCCATCGGGTGGGCCGCTATACCCGCCCTTTTCACTCAAACACCATGCCCCGCCTCCATACCCACACCCTTTCAGACGGCCTCACCATTCATATCCAGCTCAAACGCAGCGCCAAGAAAAACCTCATCTTGCGCCCCGTTTCCGCCGATACCGTCAGCATCAATATCCCTCCGTTTGTTACCCAGCACACCTTTACCCAATGGCTGAACGACAACGAAGCCATCCTGCGCCGTACCTTAAACAAAACACCGGCCCGACAAACACCCACCGACTCGCTTCCCGAATGGATTTGGTATCAAGGCGTTCAGACGGTCTTGTCCGTCCACACGGCAAACCACATCCAAATCAGGCCGTCTGAAATCTTGTTACCCGACAAAGAAAACGCCGCCCAACTTACCCATTTGCGCCGTTTCCTACACGAGCGTGCGCACGAATATCTGCTGCCACGCCTCGAAGGCTATATCCGAACCACCCGCCTGACTCCGAGCGCCATTTCCCTTTCCAACGCCAAAACTTTCTGGGGCGTTTGCCGCCACACTACCGGTATCCGCCTCAACTGGCGGCTCATCGGCGCGCCCGAATATGTCGCCGACTACGTCTGTCTGCATGAACTCGCCCACCTGCGCCATCCCGACCACAGCCCTGCGTTTTGGGCTCTGACCCACTCGCTCACGCCGCATGTTGACCAAGCTGAACAATGGCTGAAGGCGCACGGCAGCGAATTGTTCCGCCTCGGCTAAGTCTTATCCGGCAGCATTTTTCTGCAAGCAAACACCAGCCCAAAGCAAAGAACCAACGTCCTCCAAACAAATCATGTAGCCGTGCGTAAAATCGAGTTTATCCGCTTGCCGCCCCTCATACCTGCCGATAAGATGATGTCGTTCTCAAAACCCTTTTCAGAAAGGAAAAACCGATGACCAAAGCAAAATCGTTACTGGCCACCGGCATTTTGGCTCTTTTCTCCGCCACGGCATTCGCCTCCCCGCTGCCTTCCGAAATCTACCGTCCGGATGGCGCGCACACCATCAAAGCCAATCATCAAGGCAACGGCGAATTTGAATACGAAGCCGAACTCTCCGGCCAACGCAATTCCATTCCTTCCCTGGCCAAAAAAGTGATCGCCCACGCGCGCAGCAAAGGTTTCCATGTGGTCGAGTCTGAAATCAAACACGACGATGCCGATCTGAAATTCAAACGCGGCAAACAAGAGCTGGACGTTTCCATCGAAGACAAAGGCCAAGGCCGTATCGAATACAAAGCCGATTTGGACTTGGACAAAAACTAAATCCGACTCGCAAATAAAGGCCGTCTGAAATCCCATCGGGTTTCAGACGGCCTTTTGTTGTCTTTATCAGATAAAATGGCAATCGGTTTACAAAGTTTCCGACTCAAAACATTGTACAATCTGCCCACTTATACCGATAACATCCCCAACATTGCCATGAAAAAACGTCTACTCCTCCTTGCCATCCTTCCCCTCTCCCTTCACGCCGCCGATGTACCGCCTGATGTGAAACCCGAGCTTCAAGTCAACACTGCCGAACCCCAACAACCCGAAACGCACAACACCCCTGTCGAGCAGACAAACAGGCCGTCTGAAAAAATCATCAACGTCGATGCCGACACCCTGCTTGCCAACACCGAATTACTGGCACGCGCCATGTATTCCGCCGTCGTCGCCCACAACATCCCCGGCATCAAAGCCGTTTTGCCCATTTACGAACAATGGCCAGAACACGACCGCGCCATGGCACGCTATGCCAAAGGTTTGCTTGCCCAATCCGAAGGACGCGCCGCCGAAGCCATCGGCCATTACCGCCGCTTTATCGCCGAGCAACCCGATGCCTCCGCCGTCCGCTGGCAGCTTGCGACCGCCTTGTTTGAAGACAAACAAAACGAAGCCGCGGCCGACCAGTTCGACAAACTGCAAACCGAATCCCTCCCGCCTGCCTTGCAAGAACGCATCGAAACCTACCGCAAAGCCCTGCGCGAACGCGATTCATGGCAATTCAACGTCGGCTTGAACATCACGCGCGAACAAAACATCAACCAAGCCCCCGGCCAACGCCGTCTGGGCAACCACCTGAGCGATGAACAATGCCGCGCCGTGCGCCTAGTCTATCCCGACGACGACTGCTTCCGAGGCTGGACATTCCCCGAACCCATCGATGCCACCGCTGTCCATTACCAAATCGGCGCAGAAAAAAAATGGTCGCTGCCCCGCGGCTTCTATGCCACGGCAGGCGCAGACCATTACGGCAAAATCTATCCCAAACACACCAACTACAACGACCTCACCACACGCTTCTCGGCAGGCATCGGCTATGCCGACCAGCGCAGCGATATCGGCATTACCCTGTTCCACGAACGCCGCTTCTACGGCAACGACCCCTACACCTACACCAACGGCGCCCGCCTCCACTACAACCATTGGTGGCAACCCAAGCTGCAAACCCTCAGCGCATTTGAAGCAGGCCGTCTGAAAAACAGCCGCCGCGAGCATTCCGACAACACCAGCCAACTGCTCAGCAATTCCATCGTTTACTACCGCAACGCGCGCCAATACTGGGTAGCCGGTATCGACCTCTACCGCGAACGCAACCGCGACGACAAAAGCGACAGCTTCAACCGCTACGCCCTGCGCACCACATGGGGACAAGAATGGCCCAAAGGCCTCTCCACCGTCCTACGCCTCAGCACCGCCCAACGCCGTTACCAAGCCCCCGGCTTCTTCAGCAACGAACAAAACCGCCGCGACAAAGAAGCCTCTGCCTCCCTGAGCGTATGGCACCGCGCCCTCCATTTCAAAGGCATCACCCCGCGCCTGACCATTGCCCATAACAAAACATGGAGCAACGACAAGTTCTACGAATACGGCAAAACCAAAATGTTTGTCGAATTGAGCAAAACGTTCTGACAAGTAGAACCAATCTGTGGATAAAGCAAAAATGCCTGTCCTGCATACTGATTTACAAGACAGATTCAAACTTTTACAGATACCGGATAAATAGATCTTTTAAGGCATAATGTCTTATTAAATTCATATTTATCAAATAGATGAGATTTAAGCCCATATTACTTTACAACGTAACGTACAACACTACATAACGCTACAAAAAAATCAGGCCGTCTAAAACCCGACTTGGCGTTTCAGACGGCCTTGGTATTCGTTATCATATCCGCTTACCTCTTCAGAAAGTATGATAATGAACACCCTAAACAAAACCCTCTTATCCGTTTCTGTCGCGCTGGGATTGAGCGCCTGCGCTTCCGTCAAAACCGCAGACACCTACGACCTAGACTTCTCCAAACAAAAATACACCGAACAAAGCATCGAAGTGAACGGTCAGGCGGTCAAATTCCGCGCTTACGAAGGCGTGGTTTACGTCCGCAATCCTGTCGATACCCGTTACGAAATCATCAATATTTATGTACCCGAAGCCTATTACAACGGCGGCGAGATAGACGGTTTCAATGCCGAAACCGCACCGATTTTCCTGCCCAACCAAATCGGCGGCTATATGCCTGCCGAACCGGGCAAACCCGCTTTAGAAGGCAAACGCGGCGAGCCTGAAGACGGCCAAAAATTGCCCAACGCCGCCCTGGTTGCCCTCTCCAAAGGCTACGTCGTCGCATCCCCTGGCGCACGCGGCCGAACAGAACCCACCGGCAAAGCACCTGCCGCCATTGTCGATTTGAAAGCCGCCGTCCGTTACCTGAAAGCCAACAACAAAGTCATGCCCGGCGATGCCGAAAAAATCATTTCCAACGGCACAAGCGCAGGCGGAGCGATGTCCGCCCTCTTAGGCGCAACAGCCGACCAAAAAGATTACGAAAACCACCTCAAAGCCTTAGGCGCGGCAGACGGCAGCGACAAAGTTTTCGCCGTATCCGCATACTGCCCGATTACCGATTTGGACCATGCCGATATGGCTTACGAATGGCAGTTCAACGGTATCAATGACTACAGAAAAATGAACATTTCCATGCTCGACTACCGCGTCAAACGCGAGCTGGTCGCAGGCACGCTGACCGATGACGAGAAAAAACTGTCCGACCTCCTCAAACCCCTATACCCCGCATACCTCAACAGCCTGAACCTGAAATCCCCCGAAGGCAAACCCCTGACACTGGACGCCCAAGGCAACGGCAGCTTTAAAAACCATATTGCCGGTTTACTTGCCAAATCCGCACAAGCCCAACTTGATGCAGGCAAAGACCTGAGCGACCGCACTTGGCTGACCATCCGCAAAGGCAAAGTTATCTCCGTCGATTTCGATGCTTACGCCAAAGCCGCCGGCCGCCAAAAAACACCGCCGGCCTTTGACGGCGTAGATTTAAGCACAGGCGAAAACCAACTCTTCGGCACCAATACCGTCGATAAACGCCACTTCACCGCGTTCTCCATGCAACACAACACCGCCTCCAACGCCGAAATCGCAGATGAAGAAACCATCAAAATCATGAACCCGCTCAACTACATCGGCAAACCGGGCGTGAACCTGCCGCAAAACTGGCGCATCCGCGTCGGCACCAACGACCGCGACACCTCACTGGCAGTCTCCGCCGTCTTAGCCGCCAAACTGCAAAACAACGGCCAAACCGTCGATTACGCCCTGCCTTGGGATGTCGGCCACGGCGGTGATTATGACTTAGACGACCTGTTTACCTGGATGAAGCAAGTCAGCAGCTCTACAAAATAATCGTTCGCAACATAGATTGAGATGAGATTTAGTATCCCGTTTTAATTAAAGAAAGGCCGTCTAAACTTTTTCAGACGGCCTTTCTTTTATTTAAATTAAACAACCATTTTTATCATTAATCGCAAGATACCTACCACCCACTCATTTCTAATGAAAAAAGTACAAATTTAATGGAAAATACACACCTTCAAACTTAATTGCCTTTAAAAAAACGAATGCGCTCCTTTCTCCACATCCTCAAGAAAATCGGCAAAATAGCGCTGATTATCCCTATTTTTGCCCTATTGTATTTTTTATCTGCTTGGATGATGGCTTCGTTGCCGCTTAATGAAGAGCAGCCTAAAGGGGAAATTACTTTATTTTTAGTCAGTAACGGTGTGCATACTGATGTAGTCATGCCGCTGAAGAATGATATTTTTGATTGGTCGGATGTCGTCAATCCAAAAGACACGCTCACTGCTGATCCTCAGATAACGCATATCGGTTTAGGCTGGGGGGAGCGCAATTTTTATTTATACACGCCTGAGTGGAAAGATTTGACTTTCTCCAATGCTTTAGGTGCATTAAGCGGGCTGAACCGTACGCTGATTCATGTTACTTATTATCCTTTTGAACCACGAGAAAATAGCCACGTCGTCAAATTTTTGGTCACGGCTGAGCAATACAGGAATTTAACAAAATCGCTCTTGGCCGGTTTTCAACAAGAAAATGGGCAACCCATCTTGCTAAAAGGAATCCATCATCAGTCTAACGATGCTTTTTACGAAGCCAAAGGACGCTATCATTTATTCAATACTTGTAACACTTGGTTGAATGACAAATTGGTTGAAAGCGGCCTTAAAGGTGTGTATTGGACTCCTTTCTCTTCGCCCTTGCTGGAACAATACCGATAGCCTTCACGCTTCTCAATTTTTGGTCTATGTAAGACTTCAGGCCGTCTGAACATTTTCAGACGGCCTGTATTTTGATAAAAACCCAAAGCCCTTTATTATATAAATGAAATTTTTTAATAGAATTAAATATTAATTTTTACAAATAAACTAATTTTAAATTCTATAAAATAATTAAAATAAAGAAATTTTAGAATAAAATTGCTAAAACAAAAAACTAAGCCTTGTTTAATTCTGCTAAAACCTGTAATCTGTATCAAAAATAAACAAGAGAGTCCATCATGTCCCAACACCACCCTACCGATGACATTAAGATCAAAGAAGTCAAAGAGTTACTCCCTCCAATCGCACATTTGTATGAGCTGCCTGTTACGCCTCAGGTTGCTAATTTAGTTTATAAAACGCGTCATGAGATTTCGGATTTGGTTCACGGCCGCGACAACCGTTTACTGGTCATTATCGGCCCATGCTCGATTCACGATACTAAGGCGGCGGTAGAATATGCGCAAAAATTGCTGCCTTTGCGCAAAAAATATGAGAAAGAGCTGCTGATTGTAATGCGCGTGTATTTTGAAAAACCGCGTACAACCGTTGGCTGGAAAGGTCTGATTAACGATCCGCACTTGGACGGTACGTTTGACATCAACTACGGCCTGCGCCAAGCGCGTCAGTTGTTGCTGACTTTAAACGAAATGGGCATGCCTGCTTCGACTGAATTCTTGGACATGATTACGCCGCAATACTACGCCGACCTGATTTCTTGGGGCGCGATTGGTGCGCGCACGACTGAAAGCCAGGTACACCGCGAATTGGCCAGTGGCCTCTCCTGCCCTGTCGGTTTTAAAAACGGTACGGACGGCAATCTGAAAATCGCCATCGACGCCATCGGCGCCGCCAATCATCCGCACCACTTCCTGTCTGTAACCAAAGCCGGTCATTCCGCGATTGTCCACACCAGCGGCAACCCTGACTGCCATGCGATTTTGCGTGGAGGGAAAGAGCCTAATTACAGCGCAGAACACGTTAAAGACGCGGTTGCGCAGCTTCAAAAAGCCGGCGTGAGCAGCAAACTGATGGTGGACTGCAGCCATGCCAACAGCCGTAAAGACTTCCGCAAACAAATGGATGTAGCGCGCGATGTTGCGGCGCAGCTGAAAGCCGGTGAAGAAAACATCATGGGCGTGATGGTGGAAAGCCACTTGGTTGAAGGACGTCAGGACAAGCCTGAAGTTTACGGTCAAAGTATTACGGATGCCTGCATCGGTTGGGATACGACTGAAGAATTGCTGGCCCTGCTTGCCGAAGCGAAAGGTCATAAAGCGTAAGTGCGACATCATTAAAAAGACCGGATATGTTCCGGTCTTTTTTGTGTCTGTCATTTTGATTTCTTTGCTCAAGATCCCGAGCAATTTTTAGTCAGGTTTGACATTAAAACAATATGTCCGAAAAAATTCAGGCCGTCTGAAAACCCCGATCACTCAGGTTTTCAGACGACCTCTCCTACTTTTCTTTTCAATTAAAACGTATGTTTAACCGTTGCAGTCACACTACGCGGCGTGCCGTAGACGTGAATATCCGGCATGGTGCGGTAGCGTTTGTTGAACACGTTTTCAAAGTCTAAACCGATGCGGGTGGATTTGCCGATTTTGTAATGTACGGTCAAGTCCAGCGTGGCGTATGGGCGTTGGGTCAATGCAGCGGCGGCAGCCGGATTGATGTCTGCGGGGTATTCGTCCAGCGTATGGCTGCGGCTTTGCCAGTTGACGTTGCCCCCCAGGTTCAAACGGTCGGTTACGTCATACGCGGTAAAGAGTTTGAACAAATGAACGGGATAAGACGGATGCAGTTGAACCCCTTCGCTGTCTTTGATTTTGGAACGTGCATAAGACGCATTCAGCAGCCATTTGTCACTCAGGCGGCCGCCGACAGAGAGCTCCACGCCTTTTGTCGTGGTGTTGTCGGCTGCGCGGTAGTATTCCTCGCCATTCGCAAATTTGCCTGCAACCACGCCCAAATGGTCGCGTTTGTTCATAAAGACGGAGGCGGAAGCATTCAGACGGCCTTCAAACCATGAGGCTTTCAAACCGGTCTCGTAGGTTTTGCCGCGCTGCGGTTTGAGCGCTGCGCCGTCTTTGGTCAGGTAACGCACTTGCGGACGGAAGATGGTGGTGTAAGACGCATAGGCGGTCAGATTGTCGCCGATGTCGTAGGTTACGCCCAAATAAGGAATGAAAACGTTTTGTTTGTGGCTGCTGTGTGCGAATTTGTTACGGCTGGTGCTGTAACGGTAACGCCAATCCACAAAACGGCCGCCGCCGATAAAGGCGAGCTTGTCGGTCAGTTTGAAACGGGTCGAGCCGTAAACCGACAGGTTTTTCATGCGTGAAAAACCATCGCGCAGATACGGCATATCGGGTTTGGCGATGTTGCCGTCAAATTTACGCAAATCGGGAATCATCGACTCGCCTTCTTCATAGAAAGACAGGTTTTCTTTGTTGTCCTGATAGCTGATGCCGACATTGAACTCGTGCGAGCGGCCCAGCGCTGGATAATGGCCGTCCAAGGCCAGCGCAAAATTCTGATCACGGTATTTGCTGCGGTCGCGGTCTGAAGTGAAAAGTGCAGAGTAATCGGGATTGATTTCAAATGTACCGGCAATGCCTGAAACGATGTCGTTTTTACCCGAAACATGGCTGTAATCACCAGTCAGTTTCCAGCCGTTGTCAAACTCATGGCTAAGGGAAGTGAATACTTCGGCACTGTTGTCTTTGCCGTATGCCCAGCGTGCGGAAGAATTGCTGCGTGGCGAAGATTCAAACGGTTTGAATCCGTCTTTGCGATTACCTGCTGCTGTCAGATAGCTGAAACGCGAGCTGCCGGTATTGCGGAAACGGTGTATTTCCGTACCGAGGCGCCATTGGGTTTGCGGCGTGAGATCGTAAGACAAAATGCCGTAGAAAGTGTGATTATGGCGCGATGTGTTCGGCAGGTAATCGCCGCCGTGGTCGCTGACCAAAATGGCGCGGCCGCGCAAGGTATTGTCGGCATTCAGAGGATGATTGGCATCAAGGACGAAACGGTAGTGTTTCCAAGAACCGACACCGGCTTCCACGCTGACGGCTGGCTTGACAGTCGGTTTTTTACGCTCCAAAGCAACCGTACCGCCCGGCTCGCCCATGCCGCCGTTGGACAAGCCGCTTGCGCCGCGCACGACGACGACTTGTTCGTACAATGCGCTGTCCAGATTGTTGGTGCCGCGGCGGATGGCTTTACCGTCGTAAAGGAATTTGGGCGCGCCGTCCACGGAAATGCTGTCAATCGCCTGACTGCGCGAAATAAATTGGCTGTGGCCGGAGACGTTGTTGCCCATTTTGCTGTGGAACACGCCCGGCGTTTGTTTCAACACGTCCTGCAAGGTATCCAAACCCTGGTCGTCCATTTGTTTTTCGGTGACGACAGACAAGGACTGCGGCGTTTCGCGCTGGGTCAGGCGGATGCCTGTTGCGGCGGAAGATGCGGGAATGGTGTAGTTGGAAGTAGTCTGTTTTCCGACACCTTGGACGGTAACTGTCGGCAAATCGACACGTTCTTGCGGCTGGCTATTTTCTACTTCGGTTGCGAAAGAATACGCCGAACACAAAGCCAGACTGACGGCAAAGCTTAATTTGCCATAGGGAAATACAGGTAGTGACATAGCTTCTCCAGTTAGCTGATGTTTTAATTTGGTGGCAGATTCTATCAAAAAGATGTAGTTCGATGAAACTATGCTCTAATCCCTATTTTCTAAGTAGTTTGTTTAATTAGAAATATTTATTCCTTTACTAGTTATAAATAACTAAAAAGGCCGTCTGAAAACTGAATCATCAGGTTTTCAGACGGCCTCAATCTTTTTATCACAAAAATCAGTCTGCCAATTTTCGTGCCAATTCTGCCAAACGTTTACCTTGTGCGAAGGCAATGTCGTTTTCTTCGGCGGTCAATGCCGGCTTGCTGTCGTGGCCGGAAACATGGCTTGCGCCGTAAGGCGTGCCGCCGCTTTGGGTATTGCTGAGTGCGGACTCGGTATAGGGAATGCCGCTGATGACCATGCCGTGGTGCAACAGGGGCAGCATCATGGTCAGCAGGGTGCTTTCTTGGCCGCCGTGCAGCGAAGATGTGCTGGTGAATACGGTGGCAGGTTTGCCGACGAGTTCTGCGCCGAGCCAAAGGGGAATGGTGCCGTCGATAAAGTATTTCATCGCTGCGGCCATATTGCCGAAACGTGTCGGGCTGCCGAGCGCGAGGCCGGCGCAATTTTTGAGGTCGTCGGCAGTCGCATAGGGCGCGCCTTCGTCGGGAACGGCTTTTTCAACGGCTTCGCAAACGGTGGAAACTTTGGGCACGGTACGCAACACGGCTTCGCAACCGTCCACGCTTTCGATACCGCGTGCGATTTGGCGGGCAAGGTTGCGCGTGCTGCCGTTTTGGGAATAAAAGAGGACGAGGATTTTCAGGGGATTTGGGTTCATTTGGGGTTTCCGTTACAATGCTGTCAGGTTTCAGATGGTCTTTTAAATACTCAGGCCGTCTGAAAAGAAAAATTTCTATTCAAAAGTGGGAAAAGGTTATGCCGTTTTCGCAATGGTGGCAAGATTTTTTGAAAAGTAAGGGCGTGGCATTTGCTTGGTTTGTCGTGCGCCGTTTTGATGATGAGCGTGTGCCGCAGGTGGCGGCAAGCATGACGTTTACGACGCTTTTGGCTTTGGTGCCCGTGTTAACGGTGATGGTCGTCATCGCGTCGGCCTTCCCCGTTTTCGACCAATGGTCGGGGGAATTTGTCTCTTTTATCAACCGCACCATTGTGCCGCAGGGCGCGGATATGGTGTTTGACTACATCAATGCGTTCCGCGATAAGGCCACCAAGCTGACGGCCATCGGTAGTGTGATGTTGGTCGTAACCTCGCTGATGCTGATTCGGACGATAGACAATGCGTTCAACCGGATTTGGCGCGTCAATTCGCAACGGCCTTGGATGATGCAGTTTTTGGTGTATTGGGCGTTGCTGACGTTTGGGCCTTTGTCTTTGGGTGTGGGCCTGTCGGTCGTAATCGGTCAGGTGCAAGTGGTGGGCGGCTCGGAATGGCTGAGGGTTATCACTGCGGTTTCATTTATTACGGTACTGCTGTGGGGCTTATACCGCTTTGTGCCCAACCGTTTTGTGCCTGCCAGCCATGCCTTGGTCGGCGCGGCTGTAACGGCGTTTTGCTTGGAAACGGCACGCTTTTTGTTCGCTTGGTACATGGGTAACTTTGACGGCTACAAATCAATTTACGGCGCATTTGCCGCGGTACCGTTTTTCCTGTTGTGGCTCAACCTGTTATGGACGCTGGTATTAGGCGGCGCGGTTTTGACCTCGTCCCTGTCCTACTGGCGTGGCGAAGCGTTCCGCCGCAGTCTGGATGCGCGCGGCCGCTTTGACGATGTATTGAAAATCCTGCTGCTGCTCGATTCTGCCCAACAAAACGGCAAGGCGTTGCCAGTGCAGGAGTTCAGACGGCATATTAATATGGGCTTTGACGAATTGGGCGAGCTTTTAGAAAAACTGGCGCAACACGGTTATGTCTATTCCGGCCGCCAGGGCTGGGTCTTGAAAATGGGGGCGGAGTCCATCGACTTGGCGGAGCTGTTCAAACTCTTTGTCTACCGTCCGCAAACGCTCAACAAAGACAAGGTCAATCAAACGGTTGACCACATCATGCAGCCCTGCTTGGAAACCTTGAACATGACGCTTGCCGAGTTCGGCGCCCATACGAAAAAACAATCCTCTTAAACCTGACGCCGTCTGAAACCAAAAATATCAAGTTTCAGACGGCCTTTGCTATAATCGGCACACTACTGAATACTACATTCGACCTACAAGGAAAAATAGATGAAAACACCAGCCCTACTCTCTCTGCTTGGTTTGATTCCATCTGCCGCCTTTGCCGCCCACGGCGTAGGCCTTGGCCAACCACCGAAATATCCGGCCAACTTCACCGCTTTCGAATACGTCAATCCCAACGCTCCCAAAGGCGGCTCGTTTACCACGCCTTTCCTCGGTGCTTTTGACACGCTCAATCCCTTTACCCTCAAAGGCAACCACGAATACGGCATCAGCATGCTGACGCTCGACACCCTGACCGAGCAAAGCATGGACGAACCTTACGCCGTTTACGGCCTGATTGCCGAAGACATCGCCCTGGCGCCGGATGGCCTTTCCGTTACCTTCAAAATCAACCCTAAAGCCAAATTCCACAACGGCGACCCCGTTTTGGCCAAAGACGTTGCCGCTTCATTTAACATCCTGACCAAAGACAAAGCTGCCGCCCCCATGTACCACTTCTACTGGAGCGACGTGGCCAAAGTGGAAACGCCCAACGACCGCACCGTCGTGTTCCGCTTTAAGCAGCGCAACTCAGAATTGCACATGATTCTCGGCAGCCTGCCCGTCTTCTCGCATAAAAGCTATCCCAAAGGCCTAGCCGCCGCACCCAACAGCCTGCCGATCGGCTCCGGCCCCTACCGTTTTGCCAAAGCTGAAAACGGCCGCATCAGCGAGTTTGTCCGCGACAAAAACTACTGGGCGCAAAATCTGCCCGTACGCAAAGGTCGCTACAACTACGACCACATCCGCATCAAATACGTCAAAGACGAAGTTGTCCGCATCGAAGGACTGAAAGGCGGCCAATATGACTTCGTACAAGAAAACGTCGCCCGCAACTGGGCACGCGCCTACTCCGACGAAGTCCTCAAAAAACGCAATCTGTCCAAACACGAATGGATACAAAACAGCACAGCCGGCATGCAAGGCTTCGTCATCAATATGCGCCACAAGCCCTTGGACAATATTTACGTCCGCCGCGCCTTGATTGAAAGCTTCGACTACGAAAGCGTCAACCGCCGCATCTTCTACGGCGCATACCGCCGCACCGACAGCTTCTTTACCAACAGCACCATGGCTGCAACCGGCAAACCTGACAGCGCGGAAACCGCATTGCTCAAATCATTGGGCACCAAGCTGCCCGACGGCGTATTGGATCAAGACGTCCCTATGCCGCCGGTTACCGACCCCAAACTGGGCGTGCGCCCGAACCTGCTCAAAGCACGCGCCCTGCTTGAAAAAGGCGGCTATCAATACAAAAACGGCAAAGCAGTCGACAAACAAGGCAAACCGCTGACCTTTGAATTCCTCGCACCAAGCAAAAACTACGAACGCATTACCTCCAAATGGCAGAGCGACCTCGCCAAAATCGGCATTACCATGAACGTGCGCACCGCCGACTCCGCCGTGTACCAAAAACGCATGAACGACTTCGATTTTGACGTGACCACCGGCTACTACGGCAACAGCGAAAGCCCCGGCAACGAGCAATACGACTACTTCAGCTGCGCCGCCGCCAAAACCGAAGGCAGCCGCAATCTATCCGGCGTCTGTCATCCCGCGGTTGAAAAACTGCTGACCCATTTCAACAGCTTTACCAACCGCCAAGAGCTCCAAACCACCTCGCGCGCGCTCGACCGACTGATCCGCCACCAATACACCATCGTTCCAAACTGGTTCGCCGACCGCTACCGCGTCGTGTACCGTAACGATGTCGGCATTCCGTCCAAGCTGCCAAAATACTACGACCCCATCACCTTCGCCATGACCGCAGGCTGGAAGAAAAAGTAGTCGCATTTCGACAACACGTCCAAGCGTCTGACAAGCCCTTAGCGTGTAGTCTTAAGCATAGAATCATAAAACCTAGTTGTTTGTTTAAAAACAATCAATCGACTGATTCCAAACAAACATAAAAGAAAAAACAACTTAAAGCCAAATCAAAGGCCGTCTGAAACATCCGTCAGCAAAATCATCTGCAACGGAACATTTCAGACGGCCTTTTCGTCTCTTTCCAATCCATTTTCGCAACCGAAGCAAAATATCGAAAATGAACAAAAAATTGCAAAACAATGCCCTCAAATTTTACAAAACCGTGTACACTGCAAGGTAAGAATTTGAATTATAAGGTTAATCTTAATAAAAACTACAATCATCAAAATTTAACCCAAATCAAGCATTCATATAACAGACAAAAGGAACAATAATATGGAAATCAAGCGTCTCTCTACCATTCTCAAACTGATTGCCAACCCCGAACGCATGGCCATTCTTTTTCTACTGCTTGACGGCGACCGCAGCATTACCGAACTGGCACAGGCACTCGACTCCTCCCCAACCGACATCGCCAACCACCTCGCACGCCTGCGCACCGAAGGCATCATCGATTTCACGCGCTACCACCGCATCATCGAATACCGCCTTATCTCCGAAGAAGCCGCCACCATCCTCAATACCCTGCGCACACTCAAAGACCAAGCCGAATAAACAAATTATTCCACATCACAACAACAAGGCCGTCTGAAACATCAGCTTTCAGACGGCCTGCCCCTTTCAGCCCATATCGAAAAATAAACCAATCCGCTATACAATACCGCCCATGCCCACAGGCGCCATCGGCCGCCTTCCCACCCAACAGCACACACGGAAACATCATGAAAATCGCCACTTGGAACGTCAATTCCCTCAACGTCCGCCTGCCCCAAGTACAAAACTGGCTGGCCGACCACCAAGCCGACATACTCGCCTTACAAGAACTCAAACTCGACCAAGACAAATTCCCGGCCGCCGCCCTACAAATGATGGGCTGGCACTGCGTCTGGAGCGGCCAAAAAACCTACAACGGCGTCGCCATCATCAGCCGCAACGAACCGCAAGACGTACATTGCGGCCTGCCCGCCCTCCCCGACGACCCGCAACGCCGCGTCATCGCCGCCACCATCAACGGCGTACGCGTCATCAACGTCTATTGCGTCAACGGCGAAGCCCTGGACAGCCCCAAATTCCAATACAAAGAACAATGGTTTGCCGCACTGACCGAGTTCGTCCGCGCCGAAATGGCCGCCCACCCCAAACTCGTACTGCTCGGCGACTTCAACATCGCCCCGGCCGATGCCGACTGCTACGACCCCGAAAAATGGCATGAAAAAATCCATTGCTCCTCCATCGAAAGACGATGGTTTAAAAACCTGCTCGACCTCGGTCTGACCGACAGCCTACGCAAAATCCACCCCGAAGGCACGTTCTACACATGGTTCGACTACCGCGGCGCCATGTTCCAACGCAAACTCGGCCTGCGCATCGACCACATCCTCACCAGCCCCGAACTTGCCGCCACCCTTACCGACGTCACCGTCGACCTAGAAACCCGCGCCCAAGAACGCCCCAGCGACCATGCGCCGGTAATCGCCGAGTTTGACTGCTAACACTTTGAATTAAGAAAAAATAAGGCCGTCTGAAAACTGGATTTCAGACGGCCTTATTGCAAAAGGTTTTCAGATGATGTTTGAGGTCGTCTGAAAGTTTGAAACAATGGTTTGAACACCAAAAAATGCGTGCATGCGTACCGCACACACCCTACACTTCGGTTTTAAAGTTTGTGTCGCCCGTAGGTAGGGAGGTGTAGCCACGCACGCGGTAGGTGGAGATACGATCTATGGCTTGCTACGATTGCTTGTTGGTTTGATATCTCCTTTTTATATGATCCGCCTGAGCCTCCAATTCAGGAAATAATGATTGTTTAGACACACCCAAATAACTCAACTCGGATAGTATTTCTCCCTTTGATTCTGCGTCAATAATTAATCTATTTTCATCATCCTTTTTTGATATCCACCATGTATCTGGCAATTCTGCTTGTTCTGTTTTCTTTGATCCAATACCAAATATTAGAAAGCTTCCGTGCTGGCGCTCTATCCTTGGATTATTTAGTTTAGCTCTAACTGCTATTACTTTTTTAAGATCTTCATAATTAATAATTGGCAAAAAATAAGATTTATCTGCTCTAATAATATGCAATAACCTACGAATCTCATTAAAATCATTAAACAATCTTTTTGCCTCCATTGGTGCCAAGTGTTTTTCGATGAATTCTTTAAATATTTTAGCATCATGTGTAACCGCAGAGATGGCAAAATTTCTTAAAAGTTCAAGATTTTCCCTCATTCCTTGCCAATCTTCTCCTAGTGAAATATTATTTAATGCAATATCTATATATGCTTTCATATATTCCTCAGTTCGGTCTATCATATTATTAAACTTTTCAAAATTACTATCATGAAATGCCAATGCAGATAAGATTGATACTTTGTCGCTATCCTCATATTTCACCTCTTCTTTCGGAATATCAAAAATAATTACTTCACCATCTTTTTCATTTTCCTCATTATTAGTATATTGTTGATTTTCTTTGATTTCTACTGAAAAATATAATGCTACTAAAGCATTACTAGTTAAATCAAGCAGTCTCGTAGGATAGCCATAATGCTGTAATTTAACTAATTTCTCAAAATTTGTATCTGTTAGACCAAAATCATTTGGACAGTAAGTTAATGCATCACGAATAATGTTATGCTCATTTTCGATTAAACCTATATTGCGATAAATACTCGGCGTAAGTTCGTAGCTTTCATTTGGATGACCACGAAAATATCTAAGAGAATTTTCCTCTTGATTAATGGTATTTAATTTACATAAAAAATCACTAACTGATTTAATTTTATCCATTTTGCATCCTGAGTTAAAATTATAAACTTGGGTAAAAATCACTCCGCCCCAAACAACAACCCTTCCTTAATCCCCCGAATCCTATCCCGCAACACAGCCGCTTCTTCAAACTGCAAATCCCTAGCCGCCTGCTGCATGGCTTTTTCCAGTTTGGCGATTTCTTTAATCGCATCTTCTTCGTTGTGAATCTCTCCGACTTTGACCTTGTTTTTACCTTTCAGACGGCCTTTGCCGCTGTCTTCTTCGTGGTACACGCCGTCGATGATGTCTTTGACCTGTTTTTTAATCTGTTGCGGTACGATGCCGTGTTCTTCATTGAATTTAATTTGTTTTTCGCGGCGACGTTCGGTCTCGTCGATAGCGGCTTTCATGGAGTCGGTGATTTTGTCGGCGTACAAGATGGCGACGCCGTTCACGTTGCGCGCGGCGCGGCCTATGGTTTGAATCAGGCTGCGGTGGGAGCGCAGGAAGCCTTCTTTGTCGGCGTCGAGGATGGCGACGAGGGAGACTTCGGGAATGTCGAGGCCTTCGCGCAAGAGGTTGATGCCGACGAGTACGTCAAACAGTCCGAGGCGTAAATCTCTAATGATTTCAACACGCTCTACGGTGTCGATGTCGCTGTGCAGGTAGCGCACTTTGATGCCGAGTTCGCTGTAATAGTCAGTGAGTTGCTCTGCCATGCGTTTGGTGAGGGTGGTAACGAGTACGCGTTCGCCTTTTTCGATGCGGTCGTTGATTTCGCTCATTAAATCGTCGACTTGGGTGGCGACGGGGCGGATGATGATTTGGGGGTCAACCAGCCCTGTGGGGCGGACGACTTGTTCGACCACTTGTCCGGCGTGTTCTTCTTCGTATTTGGCGGGGGTGGCGGAAACGAAGACGGTTTGCGGCATAACTTTTTCAAATTCGTGGAATTTGAGCGGACGGTTGTCGCGGGCGGAAGGCAGGCGGAAGCCGTAGTCCACGAGGTTTTGTTTGCGCGATGCGTCGCCTTTGTACATGCCGCCGATTTGGGTAACGGTAACGTGGCTTTCGTCGATAAACATGATGGCGTTGTCAGGTAGGTAGTCCATCAGCGTGGGGGGCGGTTCGCCTTCTTTTTTGCCGGAGAAGTGGCGGGAGTAGTTTTCAATGCCTTTGCAGAAGCCCATTTCGTAGAGCATTTCGAGGTCGAAGCGGGTGCGTTGTTCGATGCGTTGTTGTTCGACGGGGCGTTGTTCGCGGGCGAAAAATTCGATGCGCTCGCGCAGTTCTTCTTTGATGGATTCGCAGGCGCGCAATACGGTGTCGCGTGGGGTAACGTAATGGCTGGACGGGAAGACTGTGTAGCGGCCGACGCGTTGAATAAGGCTGCCTGAAAGCGGGTCGAACATATCGAGGCGATCGATTTCGTCGTCAAATAGGCTAATGCGCAAGGCATTTTCGGAGCTTTCGGCGGGGTATACGTCAATCACGTCGCCGCGCACGCGGAAGCTGCCGCGTTTAAAATCCAAATCGCCGCGTTCGTACTGCATGGAAACGAGCGTTGCGATGATGTCGCGTTGCTCGATAGTGTCGCCTTCTTTGACGGACAACACCATTTGTTGATACTCGGTCGGGTCTCCGATACCGTAAATGGCGGACACGGTGGCGACGATAATCACGTCGTCGCGCGTCATCAGGTTTTTGGTGGCAGAAAGGCGCATCTGCTCGATGTGCTCGTTGATCGCGCTGTCTTTTTCGATGAATAAGTCACGGCTGGGTACATAGGCTTCGGGTTGGTAATAGTCGTAGTAGGAGACGAAATATTCCACCGCGTTTTCGGGGAAAAACTCGCGCATTTCGGCGTAGAGTTGGGCGGCAAGGGTTTTGTTGTGCGCCATGATGATGGCGGGACGGCCGCTTTGGGCGATGACGTTCGCCATGGTGTAGGTTTTGCCCGAACCGGTTACACCAAGCAAGGTTTGATAGGCTAGGCCGTCTGAAAGCCCTTCGAGCAAGCCAGCAATGGCAGTGGGCTGGTCACCGGCAGGAGGAAACGGCTGATGGAGTTTAAACGGAGAATTGGGATATTGGATGACTTCCATAAGACGGCCTGTTTTATGTTCAGGTAAAGAGAGAATTATAACAAAGGGCCGTCTGAAAATTGATAGTGTGCCAATCTGATAAGACTAAATATTTCATCTCCTTCCTTAACTAACTGAGGTTGGTTGTGTTAGCTGGAACAATTAAACTACCCTCTCCCAGGACGTGTACCCCACGTCCTTTTTCTTTATTCGCTTCCTCCCTTTAGATCAGGTTTCTACCCCGT
>NZ_KV810213.1:0-2369 GCF_001812725.1 Neisseria sp. HMSC067G12
GCACACCCCCTACGTCAGGGCTGAAGGTTTTGTGTAGGCTGCGGCTTACCCTACATCGGAATTGGAAGTTTCATTTGCTACAGTTCGATTACACCTCGATAAAACATTCAAAAAAATCAAAGTGATTTTTATCAAATGCAATTAATAACTTGCCTTCAGGAATTTTTTTCCCTGTCATACCTCCTATACAAATCCCGAGATTCTTAAAAAGAATATATTTTTTTCCTTCGATAAATTCTGAATCGATGGCTTTAAGGTCTTCGATTGAATTTTTAAATATATCAATATCTCCTAATATGGGATTAGAATCTTTTAAGCAATATCCATAAACCAATTTATCGTTTTCATAAACTAACTCACAAGCATTCCTATATTCCACCTTATTATTCATAATATTATCTTCAACCATTCTTGCTGGTTTTCCATATTTTTCTTGTACGTCCTCAAGAGAAGTACCAAATACAAAATCACCAATTGATTCATATGGCTTAATCAAGTAGGTCATATTAACCCTTTCTAATATATTTACATTAATAAAATAGGAACATTTACCAATAATTCTACGCAGTCTTGCTGCCTGTTTCCTAGAAATTAATCCCTGCCGTTTAGTATCTGAAATCATTCTCCCACATGATTTTATATACGCCTTTTATTCTATTTCAAAGGCAGCAGTATGATATGAAAACCCTTTCGTGCGCAGAATTTTGACAAAATAAGATGAAGGTTGTCTGAAAGTTAGTTTTCAGACAACCTCTATGTTAACTGCCAATGAGATTGTTAAAGAACAAATGGTTCAGACGACCTCAAAGAAGATAGTGAGGTCGTCTGAAAAACAGAAACTGCGTGCATGCAACATACACTCTACGTCAGGACTGAAGGCTTTGTCCGAGCTACGGCTTGCTAGAATTTAACGTTTCATGTGGAAGATGACTTACTATATGATTAAATATTTGTTTAAGTCGTTTGTACGAAGAATAATCCACCCGATAGATCTCGATTTATAAAAATATATCCTATGTTCTCAGTTAAATAAAAAATTTCATTTACTTCTTTAGGTAGATCCATTCCTAAGATTTGACCTATGAAAATATATTTTTCTAGAAAATCATCACCTTCTTGTTGTAAATATTCAGGTTGTCCTCCTAAAAAACTCATTTCATCTAAATTCTCAATAGGATTAATTGGATAAAATTCATCTAGGTTAAACTTGAACTGACTTTTATCTCCGACGATAACTTTCGTGTATCCTTGAATAGCATCGTCAATTTCAGTAATGTAGTCAAGAAAATAATCTTCTTTATCATAATAAGAAAAAACGTAAATTGCTTTATCTTTATATTCCTTCCCCTGAAAATCTGTTTTAAATTGAGGTGCAATAGTTAATAAATTCTCAATCGGTATGAAAGCGATCAATGCTAACTCATGACCATCTGGCGCTATCACTTTATTTGAATAGTCTAAATCTAGCCCAACTAATATATCATTTATATTGGACTTACTATCTAAAAAGTTAAAATTAACGTATCCATTTTTTTTCATTTAAATTCTCCTAAAAATTTAAGGACATTTCTTACCTGTTTTTTTCAATTTTCTAAGAAATTTTTTAGCTTCTTTTCTTAATCGTTTTCTTTGAGCTTTAGGAGTTCCCGTTTTTCTCAATCCTCCTTGAGCAATATCAATCTCTCGATGTAAATCAGTATGCATTTGATTTCTACCCAAACCATAATGAGAACGCCTAATCTCTGCTTCATGGTAATGAGTGCCACCAATCCCTCTAGTATCTTTTGCTGGCCCTCTTGTATGATGATCCAAATCTAAAGCAATAGCTGGATTCTGGCTTAATCGATTATTTTTAGTTGTATAACCATTTTGAACTAATGCTTCATGCCTAATTAACTCATGGGCTTGTAAGCCATCTCCAACATGAGTACTACTATTAAGACTCCCATAGGTACCTATATCAAATAAATTAGCTAGCCCTAAAGGATCAACCCAAGCCTGTGTACTTGGCGCAAAAGCATACAGATTATCCCCACCCAACAGCCCAATCGGATCCTGATTCACAAACCGCCCGGCCTCAGGCTCGTAATACCGCATCAGGTTGTAATGCAGTCCGGTCTCTTCATCGAAGTATTGGTTTTGCAATCTGAACGGCTGGTGCGCATTCTTGTAAACCCGCTCGTCCTTTTTCAGACGGCCCCAGGCGGTGTATTCGCCGTACCATAAGAGATTGCCGTGGATGTCAGTCATTTCCCTCGGTATGCTGATTTGATCATTGTGGAAATAGGCGAGGTATTGTTTGCTGTCTTTGGCGTTGTCAAAGATTTGCGCCAGCGGTTCGTAGCTGTCTTGGTCGGTGTAGATATAGG
>NZ_KV810213.1:2469-2804 GCF_001812725.1 Neisseria sp. HMSC067G12
CCCAGACGAAGTGGGTGCGTTTCGGGTCGGTACTGGTCCAGGCAAGTTTGTCTTGGCGTTCTTTAGAAAGACGTCGTCCGAACGGGTCGTAGGCGTATGTCCAAATCTCGGTATTGCCGGCGGGCTTTTTGATTTCGGCGCGGACGAGTTGGTTTTCGAGATCGTATTGGTAATATTGGTTTTCGCCGTTGGGCAGCTGGCGGTAGATTAGGTTGCCCAATGCGTCGTAGGTGTATTCGATGCCGTTGTATTCTTTGAGGCGGTTGCCGCTGACAAGATTGTTGCCCTTTCCTTCGGCCGCTTTGTCGGAAAGGATGTTGTGGGCGGGGTCGAAG
>NZ_KV810214.1:0-2426 GCF_001812725.1 Neisseria sp. HMSC067G12
ACCGCCTTATCGGCGAAACCACCGTCCACAACGGCCAAAGCGCCACCGTAGGCTACCAGTACGACCCGTTGGGCAACCGCATCCGCACCATCCTGCCCGACGGCCGCCATATCGATTACCTGTACTACGGCAGCGGACACCTGCACCAAATCAGCCTGGACGGCGAAGTCGTCAGCGACATCGAGCGCGACAAACTGCACCGAGAAATCCAAAGGACACAGGGCAGCATCAGTAGCCTGTACGACTACGACCCCATGGGTCGTCTGAAAAGCCAGCGTACCGTTTGGAGCGGCACACAAACGCTTCACGGCAAACAAAACCCGCTGGCCGGCGGCGTCGTGAACCGCCGCTACGCCTACGACAAAGCCGGCAACCTCATTCAAAGCGCCGATCAAAGAAGCGGCGTCCTCAATTACGTCTACGACAAAATCGGACGCATTCAAGAAGCCCGCAACAGCCAAACCGGCCGCAGCGAAACCTTCGCCTTCGACCCCGCCCACAACATCCTCGACATCCCGACATCTACCCCCTCTCCCGCGGGAGAGGGTCGTGGAGAGGGCAAAACGACCGCTCCGATTTCAGACGACACCAAAACTCAAGGTCGTCTGAAATCACCTGCCAACCCCAACCTTACCGCCGGCAACCGCCTCAAAGAATACAACGGCATCGAATACACCTACGATGCATTGGGCAACCTGATCTACCGCCAGCTGCCTAATGGCGAAAACCAATATTACCAATACGATTTAGAAAACCAACTCGTCCGCGCCGAAATCAAAAAGCCCGCCGGCAATACCGAGATCTGGACCTACGCCTACGACCCGTTCGGCAGACGCCTCTCCAAAGAACGCCAAGACAAACTCGCCTGGACGAGTACCGAACCGAAACGCACCCACTTCGTCTGGGACGGCAGCCGCCTGTTGCAGGAGTACACCTACAAAGGCTGCTACACCTATATCTACACCGACCAAGACAGCTACGAACCCTTAGCCCAAGTCTTTGACAACGCCAAAGACGGCAAGCAATACCTCGCCTATTTCCACACCGACCAAGTCGGCATCCCGCGCGAGATGACCGACATCCACGGCAATCTTTTGTGGTACGGCGAATACACCGCCTGGGGTCGTCTGAAAAAGGATGAGCGGGTTTACAAGAACGCGCATCAGCCGTTCAGATTGCAGAACCAGTATTATGATGAAGAGACCGGGTTGCATTACAACCTGATGAGGTATTACGAGCCTGAGGCGGGGAGGTTTGTGAATCAGGACCCGATTGGGTTGTTGGGTGGGGAGAATCTGTATCAGTTTGCTCCGAATGCGCAGGAATGGCTTGATGTTTGGGGACTGTGCCCGGCCAACAAAAATAAACCAAATAAACCTAAACCGCTGTTAAAGAATTTATTCAAACGTTGGAAAAGAGGCGAGCGTATTGATAAACCATTACCTAACGGTGATATGCCATCTTGGGATGTTGTTAGGTCAAGATACTGGAAAAATAGGTATTTAGCCTCGAAAGGTACAGGAGAATTTTCTCCTGCAAATATGAGTAGAATGAAAAGAGGACGTGCTCCTTTAGATGCAAATGGAAATCCCATGGAGTTGCATCATCATGTGCCACAACGCTTAGGTCATGCAGATAGGCATAGTCCTTTTAATTTGAGAGAAGTAACTAGAGAACAACATGCAGCGCTTGACCCTTATAGGAATCTAGGAAATTAGCTATGAAAGCAATAGAAATTTTAAAGAATTTTGTGGAAGAAAAATTATCAACTGAAGAATTGGAAATGGCGTTGTCTTCCAATCAAGAATTAATTTCCCTGTTGGAAAATACTAAAGCTAAACCTTATATGAATAGTAATTCCACTTATGAATATTTAATTAGTCAGGATTTGACATCTCTTGATGCAAAGTTAAACTTGATGGATATTTTCAGGGAAATTTTAGATTACAAACATATACCGTACTCTTCAAATTCAACGACAGAAAAAAAATTCGATTTGATTTTGGAGGCTATTCCTAACTGGATACCAGCTGATATGGGTTATTTAAATTTCTTGTATGATAAGTACAAACCTAAGACGGTGACCACTTTTAAAAAGATTATTAAGGAACATTTTATTTGCATGGATAAACATCCCAAATGGTTACAGGAGCCTGGTTGGCCTATCATTGATAATATTCCCGCAATGTTTCTAGGGCAGTTAGATATATCGAAGTTGAAGCATGATACTACTTATTTGTACATTTTTTGGGATAAAAAAACAGACAGATATATAGAATTAATACAGTCTCTATAAATGAGCAAGCTGTAGCCAATGAAACCTACAATTCCGATGTAGAGTGCGAACGGAACGCACGCACGCGGTTTCTGTTTTTCAGACGACTTCAATACTTTCTTTGAGGTCGTCTGAACCATTTGTTCTTTAA
>NZ_KV810214.1:2526-3653 GCF_001812725.1 Neisseria sp. HMSC067G12
TCGTCTGAACCATTTGTTCTTTAACAATCTCATTAGAGGAAGTTATTATGGAAATTACTTTGGATAACTGGAATGGATCTCATTGTAAGGAAGAGGTTTATCATATTAATTCCTCGGAAAGACTTTTAGAAATTTTAGAAAAATTAGATGCTAAGCAACATACTCTTGTAAATTTAGTTTTATCAGAAGAAAACTATTTAATGATTGGTGGAGGGGGAGGGAAATATGTTGTAACAGGTGAAGAAAATGGCATCATTTTTAATTTAATAAACCCTAACGAAGGAAGTACCTTAAAAATAGAATTAAATACGGGAGGGCAAATTGGCTTATTTGAGTCTAAATATATTTTATCTAAAGAAATAGCATTCAAATGTGCTGTAAAATGTTTGACTATGGGATGTATTCCACAAAACGATTTAGATTTATCCTGGGAAAAATATTAAAGCAAACCCAGTAAGTTGGTTGAGTCAAGACAAAACCAAACCATAGGGTAGTTTGAAACATAACTTTCAGATGACCTTCGTTTGATTCCTTACGGATAAGCAAGCCATAGCCCGGACAAAACCTTAAGTCCTGACGTGGAGTGTGTGCGGTACGCACGCACGCGGTTTCTGTTTTTCAGACGACCTCACTATCTTCTTTGAGGTCGTCTGAAACATTTGTTCTTTAACAATCTCATTAGTAGTTAACATAGAGGTCGTCTGAAAACCGACTTTCAGACGACCTCTACCAAATCGCCTCCCCCGACGGCGGTGCACGGCTGCTGTTTGCCGAAGTCGATTCCGGCTGCGGCATTTTCCAACTGGTCGCACAACTCGACCGCAACGGCCGCCATATCCGCCTCTGCTACGACGACAACGGGCTGCCGCACAGCATTTACGACGGCAGCGGCCGACACTTCCAACCTGTATTCTCCTCCATCCGTCTGCACGACAACGATCCCGATTTCGACCCGGCCGGGGAACGGGACGTATTTATTTCCGAAGACGAACGTTTCTACGTTAACCGCCTTACCTCCGTCACCTTCAACGGCAAGGAACTGGTGCGCTACGACTACGACGGCTACGGCGATTTGACCGCCGTTTACGGACGCGACGGCAAAAAACTGCGCGGTTTCGCCTACCGAA
>NZ_KV810215.1:0-84756 GCF_001812725.1 Neisseria sp. HMSC067G12
CACCTTTAGGGCCAGCAGGACCAGTATCGCCTTTTTCGCCTTTAGGGCCAGTTGCGCCAGTAGCACCAGTTGCACCGGTATCGCCTTTAGGGCCAGTTGCACCAGTTGCGCCGGTATCGCCTTTAGGGCCAGTTGCACCAGTTGCGCCGGTAGAACCAGTAGAACCACCACCAATTACGCTCAGGGTGTATTCGTTAGTGCCGTTTGAAGTCATCTTCAGACCGTCACCTGCGATCAGTTTCAGGGTGTTATTGGCATTTGATTTAGGATCGTATTTGTATGTACCTACATCTGGTGAGCTACCGCTACCATTATGGCCTGAGAATACAAACGGATTCAGGTTTTCGATGCGGTTTGCAACAGCGTACAATTGAGAGCCGTTGATTGCATCGGTAGAAGTTGCAGAAATACGGCCTGCGGCAACGTTTTGGATTTGACGCTCGTTACCTGCAGAACCTACAGACAATACTGCGCCGTTGCCCAAGCCGCTGGTTGCGCCTGCGAAGCCGCTGTAAGTGTAGCTGCCAACAGTAGCAGTATTGGTAGGTACGAATGCGCTGGTTGTAGAGCCGTTACCCAGGGCTACGCTGTTTTCGATAGTAGATTTAGCTTCTGAGCCCAAAGCCAGAGTGTGTTGGGCTGTTGCTTGAGCGTTGTTACCCAGGGCAGTTGCAAACTTACCGTTGGCTTGAGAGAGGCGGCCCAATGCGATGGCTTGTTCTGAAGTGGCTTGGCTTTGTACGCCCAAAGCTACTGAGTATTTACCAGTTGCTTGAGCAGCAGGACCGAATGCAGCGGCAGAAATACCGTCCGCTACAGAACCGCGACCGATTGCTACGGCAGAACCTTTTTTAGCTTGAGCGTCGCCACCCAATGCTACCGCGCCGTTTGCCAGAGCTTGAGAACGTTGGCCGATAGCAGTTGCCACGATACCGGTTGCTTGAGATTCAGTACCGATTGCCATTGCCGAACCGGCATTATTTACTACGCCGTCGCCATCAGAACCGGTAGAAGTACCATTTGCTGTAGCAGCATAACCTACTGCAACGTCAGCAGTTTTAGAAGCATTTGATTTAGAACCTACTGCAATAGAGTTATTACCAACGGCTTTAGCAGCAGAACCTGCTTTATTACCCAGAGTACCATCTTTCGCACCGCCAATAGCTACAGAATTTTCACCTGTTGCTTGAGCAGATGCACCACCGGCAAATGAGCCTTCGCCATTCGCTTGAGACAATACGCCGATAGCGGTACCACGTGCAGCAGTTGATTCAGCATAAGCACCGATACCAATTGCGTTATCACCTCTAGAAACTGTTTTAGTACCGACAGCAATGGAGTTATTATTAGCCGCAGTAGCAGTTTGACCCACAGCAATAGCATTAGACTCAGCAGCAGTAGCGTTAGAACCTACGGCAATTGCAGCTTCTTTATTGGCTTGTGCATATGGACCAACCGCAACTGTCAGATTACCTTCTGCTTTTGTATATGAACCAACACCGACAGCTTGAATACCTGACGCATTTGCGCTAGTACCTGCTGCAATCGCGTGGTCTTGTTTTGCTACGCTATCTTTACCGACAGCAATAGCATTAGTCCAAGCACCGTGAGCGTTGTTACCAATAGCGATAGAATCTTGTTTTTCAGCGTTCGCATGCGTACCTACAGCAACTGCAGCAGCATTTGCATTGGAGTTATCACCAATAGCCGTTGCAAATTGTGCGCCAGCATTTGCACGGTTACCGTATGCACTTGCAGAGTCTTGAGTAGCAGTTGCACGGTTACCTACTGCAGTCGCACGAATTTGCGTTGCTTGGGCTACGTTACCGATTGCAACAGAAGCTTCACCACTTGCAACAGAGCTTACACCCATTGCAGTCGATGCACCGCCGGTTGCGATATTGTTATTACCCACAGCCAATGCTGCGTTTGCAGTCGCAGTATTGTTAGCACCGTAAGCAATAGTACCGTCTTCACCGCTCGCAGTATTTTGATAACCCACTACAACAGAGTTGACACCAACGTTTCTGTTAGAACCGTTGTAAGTACCATTTGGAGTAATGTTTACTGCACTACCTCCCAATTTTACATCGGCCTCTGCTCCGCTAGATGCCATCAAAGCACCTGCTGCAACCACTGCAGCAGCTACGGCTTTACGCTTGTCAGAAGCGGATTTTTTGCCGTGTGCATGGCTGATTTCGGAAACCGCGGTCCATGTCTGGGTCGCGTGGTTCCAAATGACTTTAAAGACTTTATTCATATCGATTTTCCTGTAAGGGGTTTGATTTCTTTTGGGACGTGTTGCTCGGCTGTAAACCGCCTGTCCACACATTTGCCGCATTTCAGAGTCTCCCCTTTATGCGGTTTCATGCCGTAATCTCCTGTATGCAATTCCCGTGCCAAAAGTCTCCACTCGGCCGAATAACAGCTAAAAGCCTGTTTTATGGGATTTTATGCTGATACATTTTGGGAAGCTTGTGAAGTTTGGGAAACGATGTGCCGTTTTTTGTCAGCTTGTTTCTTAACAAGTCACTTTTTGTCAGCTTCTTTCAATGCATTCGGAATCCTTGTCCAAATTTTATATGCGTTTGGTTTTACAAATCAACTCTTCCGATAAAGTGTTATTTTTTCGCCCTCAACGGTCATGCTGGTTAGATTTACTTGTTGCTTTTTTTAAACGCTTTTTTATAATTATATGATTTTTATTGAAATTTTCAAACAATAATGATTATTAAATAATATGTTAACAGGATAGTTATTTTAGTGATAGATTTAGATGTCAGCTTTTATTTAGAGAATTAATGAGATTTGTATCGAGGATCGGTTTAAACCGTGCGATGGGTTTATATCGCCTGTTTTCAGACGGCCTTTGACGTTTTCTAACATAGCAAACAGCAGGCAAATGACACGAATTTATGCGCTATTGAGCCGATGGACAATGTTAAAAAGGCAAGTGTAAAACTTGCCTTTACGTTTGGGATTTGCTTGTTCTCTATTGTAGAAAACTGTGTTGTTTTTTCAGACGGCCTTACCAACGGAATGTTTGGGTCACGCCTGCGGAAGCGCCGTTGTTGCCGGCATAGCCGTAGCCACCGGTATGACTGGAGGCGCAGGCGGTGAGTGTGGCGAGGGCGAGGATGAGGAGGATGTGTTTCATATTTTTTCTCTGAGTGGGTTGGTTTTAGACTTAGGACGTTTTGTTGCCGTATGAATCGGATGGGCTGTGGCTTGGTTGCTTTGTCTTGATTTACAGTTAGGCCGCTAAATTGTTTGATGATTAAAGAAGGCCGTCTGAAAACGGGTTTCATGATATTGAAACTTTGTTTTCAGACGGCCTTTATTTTATATCAGCTTATCAGTGGCGGAAATGGCGGATGCCGGTTACGACCATGGCGATGCCGTGTTCGTCCGCTGCGTCAAAGACTTCTTGGTCGCGCATGGAGCCTGCCGGATGGATGATGGCTTTGATGCCCTGCTCGGCAATGACATCTACGCCGTCGCGGAATGGGAAGAAGGCATCGGAAGCGGCACATGCGCCGTTGAGGTCGAGATTGGCATCTTGCGCTTTGCGGGCGGCGATGCGGGTGCTGTCCACGCGGCTCATTTGGCCTGCGCCGATGCCGTAGGTTTGACCGCCTTTGCCGAAGACGATGGCGTTGGATTTGACGTATTTCGCGACGTTCCAGACAAACATCAGGTCGTTCCACTCTTGCTCGGTCGGTTGGCGTTTGGAGACGACTTTCAAATCGGCGCGGTTGATGCGATGGATGTCGGGGGTTTGTACCAACAGTCCGCCGCCGACGCGTTTGAGTTCAAAGCGGTTGGCACCTGCTTCAAGCGGCACTTCCAATACGCGTACGTTTTTCTTGGCGGCGGCAATTTCGAGGGCTTCGGCGGTGAACTTCGGCGCCATGAGGACTTCCATAAATTGGTTGTCGGTAATTTGTTTGACAGTTTCGCCGTCCACTTCGCGGTTGAAGGCGATGATGCCGCCGAATGCGCTGGTGGTATCGGTAGCGTAGGCGAGTTTGTAGGCATCCAAGGTATTGGAGGCGATGGCTACGCCGCACGGATTGGCGTGTTTCACGATCACGCAGGCCGGCGCGTCAAAGGATTTGACGGCTTCCCATGCGGCATCGGCATCGGCAATGTTGTTGTACGACAATTCTTTGCCTTGCAGTTGTTTGTAGGCGGAAAGGCTGCCTGCGGCGGGGTAAATATCGCGGTAGAACGCGGCGCGTTGGTGCGGGTTTTCGCCGTAGCGCATGTCTTGCACTTTAATCCAGCTTTGGTTGAACTGGCTTGGGAATTCGCCGATTTGGGGCTGGCCGCTTAAGACGTCGTCTGAAAGGGAGGTCAGGTAGTTGGAAATCATGCCGTCGTATTGGGCGGTATGGCTAAATGCTTTGCGTGAGAGGTTGAAACGGGTTTTGTCGCTCAATGCGCCGTTGTTGGCTTCGAGTTCGGCGGCGATGGCCGGGAAATCGGCTGTGTCGGTAACAATGGCGACATGTTTCCAGTTTTTCGCGGCAGAGCGCACCATGGTCGGGCCGCCGATGTCGATGTTTTCAATCGCGTCTTCCAGTGTGCAGTTTGGTTTGGCGATGGTGGCGGCGAAGGGGTAGAGGTTGACGCACACGAGGTCGATATTGCCGATGCCGTGTTCTTCCATCTTGGTGACGTGTTCGTCCAAATCGCGACGGCCGAGGATACCACCGTGGATTTTCGGATGCAGGGTTTTCACGCGGCCATCGAGCATTTCGGGAAAACCGGTATAGTCGGCAACTTCGATAACGGGAACGCCTGCATCAGCCAAGAGCTTTGCTGTACCGCCGGTAGAGAGGATTTCAACACCGAGCTTAGTCAGGGTTTGGGCAAATTCGACTGCGCCTGTCTTGTCGGATAGGCTGATCAGGGCGCGTTTGATGGAAGACATTTGGATTTCCTTTGTTGAAGGTTTAATCGATATGGGATGAATTTTCAGGGCGGTATTATCCGCTATTTTCGCCTTTTTGGCAGTAGGTTTTTATAGATATTGTTAACAATTTTATTGTAAAAGGCCGTCTGAAACTTGGTTTCAGACGGCCTTTTGCTTTTGCCTATTTAAATCCCATTTTCTTTGCTACCCATACTGCGCCTGCCATGCCTGCACATAATGGCATGAGCAAGGCAACGGGGGCGTAGGTGAGCTCCAAAATAAAGGCTATGGCTGTCAGGGGCATTTTAAGGGAAACGCCGAGGAAAACGGCAGCGCCGACAACGGCCGCGCTTTCGGAGGACATGGCAGGAAAGAAAGTATTCCACGCGGCGGCAGCTGCAAAGGCAATGGTACTGCCGAGCATCATGGACGGGGTAATCAGGCCGCCGTATGCGCCGACGGCAAGTGCCATCAAGACGACCAGCCATTTGACGGCGGTCAGCTCAAGGCTGTGTTGCCAGTCAGTCAATCCGCCAAAGGTCAGTTGGTTGCCTGCTTTGCCGTTGCCCAAAATTTCGGGAAACCAAACAGAAATCGCACCAATGAGTGCAAACATACAGACGGCCAAGGGAATGATTTTGATGTTGTCGCGCTTGATGAAGGGAAACTTTTGGGCTGTGCGCTGGAAAAAGACGGCGGTTGCGCCCAGTACTGGGCCGATGATGGCGGAAAACCAAAGTAATGAGGTGTTGATGGAAAGGTTGGCCGGATGATATTGCTGCACGTCGCCCAAGCCGATGCGCGCAACGGCGGTGGCGATGACTGAAGTCAGCAATGCGGCGGCAACTGCTTGCTGCGTCCATACGCCCAGCATGGCTTCGAGGATGAAAAGTGTGGAGGCGAGCGGCACATTATACACGGCTGCCAAACCTGCACCCGAGGCACAAGCGATGACCAGCCTTGTGTCGTCTTCGCTCAACCCGAAACGGTTGACGCCTACTGAAGCAAAGGCAGCAGTCATTTCGCGCGGCGCAACTTCGCGGCCGAGCGGCGAGCCAAGCCCGACGGTAATGATTTGCAACAGAGCATGGCTGACGGTTTCAAAAAACGGAAAACCGACGAGCGGATTTTTAACCACGGCTTTAATGCTCGGTTGCGGCCTGCCGTAGCGTTTGAGCAACCACCACCCCAAGCCGACCACCGCGCCGCAAAAGGTCATCACGCCGATATGCCGCTCCGGACTTGCCTGCGATACGCCCTCGCGGAAAGAAACGTATAGGCCGTCTGAACCGTAACCGTAGGCAAGATGTTGAATCGTGTGCATGATTTCGGTTAATACAATGCCGACCATGCCGCCGATAATGCCGGTAATGATGAGGGCGGTCCAAAGTTTATGCGTTTCTTTCACGGGATTTGACTTGAGGTAGTAGTGGTTTAATCAAAGCGTTTTTTAAGGAGACTATTGTCCGCCTAAGGGATAGTTCTTGGGGGCGACGTGGGTTTGGCCGTTATAAGGGAAAATATATTTCTGATTTTTATAATTTTTCTTTCTTGATACGCCGCTGAGTTTTGCAGCCAACGCCCATACGCCGGATACGGCAGGACGGCTTTTGTCAAAAGCAATTTTGGCTTCCAGGCTGACAAACGTGTCTTCGCAGAGGCGTTTTTCGCGCCCTTTCCATTCATCGCAATCGCCAAAATATGCGCCGTTATCATTACCGCTGATAATTAAGCTTTTACGGACACGGTTGCTATTATCGGTAAACAGGAAATTTTCTCCGGTTGTCGTTTCACCCTGACCTGTATAACCTGACTCGACAGTGTAGCCCCAGTTTTGTGCGCCCACCTGAACAAACTTCCATTCCTTATTCTCCGGCGGCTCGCCCCATGCGCCGATTTTATCTTTTCCGTGCTGTTTGATTGCCCACTTGCCGTCTGCTTTCTCCAAAACAAACAATTCTGCCAGACCCGAAGAAGCATGCGCGTCCTGTTTTACTTTTTGTTGCATATCGTAGGCAAAACCTGTGTACAACACATAGCGCGTGGCTTTGCCGTTGCGCGTTACGGTATGATCGGCAACGGGTTTCATGCAATACATAATATTGTCAGATGCTGTCTCACTGTCTTTCGGCGGCTTGGCGAGCTGGCATTTGTGCGCGGCAAGCGGTCGGTTGTAATGCTTGGCAATGACGGCCTGTACGGCGGCTTTGTCGTTATCGGGTGCAGCCGACGCCAAGATAGGGCAGGCAAGCAAAAGCAGGGAGATAATGCGTTTCATAGAAATTTTCCCAAAATGTTTTATTGAAAAAAGATACTGCTTACTTCAGGCCGTCTGAAACCGTTTCAGACGGCCTTTTTGTGTTTGTTGCTGACACGCGCCAACATACCGGCGACAAAAGTGGACGCAATAACGACGGTAATGCCCATCGCAGACATAGCACTTAAATGTTCGCCCAAAATTAGCACCGCCATGATAACGCCGATGACAGGCTCAAGCGAAATCAGTAGGCCGGAGACGTTGGCAGGGACTTTGTTCATGCCTTTGTTCCACAACAGATAGGCAAGCCAGCTACAGCCGATGCCCATATACAAAATCGACAGCGTACCGCCCCATGACCAGTTGATTTGATAACTGTCTGCCAACACCAGCGAAAACGGCAGACACAACACCGCCGCCACAGCCATGGAAGCCGCGGTAAATGCAGGCGCACCGATGCGGGCAATCATCTGCTGGCTCGGTCGTATCACGCCTGCAAAACCCAATCCCGCAAGCAAAATCAACAGACAGCCGAACCAGTCAATCGTACCGCCCTCTTCCGCGCCGCCCATTACCATCATGCCCACGCCTGCAAACGCCGCCGCACCGCAAATCCAGTGGTAAATTTTCGCTTTGTCGTTGAAAAAGAAATGACCGACAAAAACCACCAGCAAAGGCTCCAACCCCACCATGGTAACCGCGCTGGCGGCAGACGTGTATTTCAAACCGATAAACTGAAGCATCAAAACGACAACGTAGTTAACAAAGGAAATCCACAACAACGGCTTCCACTCGCTCCGCGGAATCCTACCCAAATGGCGGCGGCACGACGGCAGCACCATCAATGCGGCAATCAACAACCGTGCCTCAACCATCAACGCAGGGTCGATCATCTCGTAAGAATACTTGGCAGCGATAAAAGAGCTGCCCCAAATCAGCAGGGCAAGTATTTGATAGAACATGGTCCGACCTTTTAAAAAGGGTTAATCGTTTCTTCTCTATATTTATTATTCAGACGGCCTGGAGAGTTAGCCTTTTTTATTTTGTCTTCGTCAGCGAATCCAAAAAGTCGAAGAGTTTGGCATTCATTTCACTGAAATCCGCCGCTTCGATTTTATCCGGATGCTGGACATAAGTTTGGGCTTGGCTTTGTTCGGCCACATTTTCGCGTCCGTCCGCCGCAATCAGCAGCCCGACGGCTTCACGGTCAAACTCCAAATGGGCCTGGAAGGCATAATGTTTGGGCGCAAAACGGATAATCTGGCACGGACAGCCTTTGCTGGTTGCCAACACAACCGCCTCATCCGTCAAACCGGGCATATCGCCGTGCCAATGGCCGGTATTCAGGGTTTTGCCCAACAGGGAAACATGGGCATCCGCCAAACCTTCCGCCGTCAACTCAATCGGATAAATGCCGATTTCACGCTCAGGGCTGCGTGTGTGGCGCGCGCCGTAGGCAACGGATAAAAGCTGCGCACCCAAACATACGCCGACAATATATTTATCCGCCGCCATCGCCTGACGCATCAGGAGCAGCTCGGATTCGGGGTCGTAATACGGGAATGCCTGCCTGTCTTCATCAGGCGATTGCGGCCCGCCCATCACAATCAAAAAATCTATATCGTCCACATTGTCAGGCAGGGTTTCCCTTTCGTACACTTTGGTTGTACTGATGTTATGTCCGCGCCATTGCGCCCATTTCAAATATGCTCCCGGCACTTCAAATGCCTCGTGCAAGATGAAATGGATATTTAATTTATTCGGATTTTGCATTGTTATTTCTCCTTCGACCGTCAGGACGGATTGCCCTGCCGTATTACAGCATACCGTGCTGTTGTAATTTTTTACGCAGGGTATTGCGGTTCAAACCCAAAATAACGGCCGCTTTAGACTGGTTTCCGCCGCATTGCTCCATCACGCAGGCAAGCATCGGCTTTTCCACTTGATGCAATACCATATCATACACACCGCAAGGTTCCGTACCATCCAAGTCTTTGAAGTATTGTCGTAAGTTTTGTTCAATACATTGCGCAATGTCAGTAGTCGTTTGATTCATCGTCATGTCTTTCTTTAGATTTGTTTTTAAATGATGAGGCCGTCTGAAACTCTTTAGCCTTCCCGATAGTGGCATACCCAGTGGTCGGTTTTTTCTGAAAGTATCTCAAGATAGGCGGCAAGGGTATCGTATTGTGCTGAGGCGCTGTCCAAGTGGTTGATTTCCCGGCGTGTTTGTTCGCCGTCGGGCATTTCATCGATATACCAGCCGATGTGTTTGCGGGCGATGCGTACGCCGGCCACTTCTCCATAAAATTCATGCATGGCGCGGATATGGTTCAAAATGGTGGCGTTGCATTCTGCCAAGCTTAAGGCCGGCGGCAAAACGCCGTGTTCGGCGTAATATTTTAAATCACGGAAAAGCCACGGCCTGCCTTGTGCGCCGCGCCCTATCATGATGCCGTCGGCGGCGGTTTGCTTGAGTACGGAGGTGGCTTTTTGCGGCGAAGTGATATCGCCGTTGACCCAAACGGGGATGTTCAAACGGCCTTTGGTTTCGGCAATCAGTTCGTAACGCGCTTCGCCTTTGTACATCTGCGTACGGGTGCGGCCGTGGATGGCAAGGGCTGCAATGCCTGATTCTTCGGCGATTTTGGCAATGGTCGGCAAGTTTTGATGTTCATCGTGCCAGCCCAAACGGGTTTTGAGGGTAACGGGTACGTCCACCGCGTTGACAACGGCTTCCAAGATTTCGGCAACCAAAGGCTCGTTTTGCATCAATGCGCTGCCTGCCTGAACATTGCAGACTTTTTTGGCCGGACAGCCCATGTTTATATCAATGACCTGCGCGCCCAAGCCGACGTTATACCGCGCAGCTTCCGCCATCTGCTGCGGATCACTGCCGGCAATCTGCACGGCCACCACTCCGCCCTCGCCTTCAAAATCGCTGCGGCGCAAGGTTTTTTTGGTATGGCGCAAACTCGGATCGCTGATTAGCATTTCGCATACCGCCCACCCTGCACCAAACTCGCGGCAAATCCGGCGGAACGGTTTGTCCGTAATACCTGCCATGGGGGCAAGTGCGATGGGGTTGTCAATGAAATAGCCGCCGATGTGCATGATGTGTGCGCCAAATTGAAAGGGCTGAGATTGTACAATTTTTAAGCAACTTTTCCAATCGTATTTACATGTTGCACAATGAAAAAGGCCGTCTGAAACTGAGTTTCAGACGGCCTTTTCAGCCACAACATTTAAATAAACAGCATGACAACCATCTGTACTGCGGCCTGAATCATGGCAATAATCGGCCAAATCAGTTTGGCCAGCAGGCCGGTAAACAACAGGATCAGGATAATCCATGTGCCGTATGGCTCGATTTTACGGAACTGCATGGACTGCTTGGCGTTGAGGAAGGTATCAATAAAAATACCGCCGTCCCAAGGCAAAATCGGAATCAGGCTGAATGCGACCCAAATCGAGTTCACCATCACGCCGTAACCGGCCATCTGCGCCAAGGGCGCTTGATAAGACTCAGGCACATATGCGGCAAGTACGACGACAAAGCCCCAAAAGAACGCCAAAATCAGATTGGCAATCGGGCCTGAAATCGACACCCAACGCCACGCGCGGCGCGGATCACGGAAATTGCGCGAATCGATGGGCATGGGACGCGCCCAGCCGAACAGGAAACTGCCTATCATCAGACACACCAGCGGCACAACAATCGTACCGACAGGATCGATGTGCGGCAGCGGATTGAGGGTCAAACGCCCGAACTGCTCGCCGGTATGGTCGCCCCAATACCGCGCCGTATAACCGCGTGCCACTTCGCGCACGGTAATGGCCAACAACACGGGCAATACTGCCAGCAGAAATACGCCTAAATCAAAATTTGCAAACATGGTTTTCCTTATCAAACATGCCCTCTGAAAACAGAAAATATCCTTAAATATCCTTTCAGACGGCCTGAGGCTTTAATCTTCTTCTGTCTTATCCGAATCGAAAGACTCTTTCAGCTCTTCCCAAGTAATGCCCTTACCTTGCGGATTCAGCTTGAAGACTGGTTCACTATAAAGTAATGGCGAATATCTTTAATAAAAGGCCTGTCATGCTGAAATTTAACACGCAGTACCAATTCCATAAAGGCTTTCAAACAGCATGATTCATTGCTTCTCGCTATCATACCCAATTCGAGCACCCCATTTATTTCAAGCCTAAAGGCCGTCTGAAACTTCAAATCCAGTTTCAGACGGCCTTTGATTTACTATTTAAAATGCCTCAGCTGTTTTACAGGCTGTAATACATTTCAAATTCCAGCGGATGCGGCGCCATACGGATACGGCGGACATCTTCCTCTTTAAAGGCGATGTAGCTGTCGATCCAGTCTTTGCTGAACACGCCGCCGCGCAGGAGGAATTCATGGTCGGCTTTGAGGGCGGCCAGTGCTTCTTCCAAAGAAGCGCAAACGGTTGGCACCAATGCATCTTCTTCCGGTGGCAGGTCGTACAGGTTTTTATCGGCAGGGTCGCCCGGATGGATTTTGTTTTGAATACCGTCCAAACCGGCCATCAACAAAGCGGCAAATGCCAAGTATGGGTTGGCGGTCGGATCAGGGAAACGCGCTTCGATACGGCGTGCTTTGCTGCTGTTCACGGACGGAATGCGGATGGAAGCGGAACGGTTTTTGGCGGAGTAGGCCAGTTTGGTCGGCGCTTCAAAGTGCGGCACGAGGCGTTTGTAAGAGTTGGTGGACGGATTGGTAATCGCGTTCAAGGCTTTGGCGTGTTTGATGATGCCGCCGATGTAATAAAGGGCGGTATCGGACAAACCGGCATAGCCATCACCTGAGAACAGGTTTTGACCGTCTTTCCAAATGGATTGGTGAACGTGCATACCGCTGCCGTTGTCGCCCATAATCGGTTTAGGCATAAATGTAGCGGTTTTGCCGAAGTTGTGGGCAACGTTTTGAATCACGTATTTCATGTCTTGGGTTTGGTCGGCGCGTTTAACCAAAGTGGCAAAACGGGTGCCGATTTCCATTTGGCTGCCGGTGCCGACTTCGGCGTGATGGACTTCCACTTCGATGCCGAGTTCTTCCAAAACATTGACCATGGCAGAACGCAGGTCTTGGCCGCAATCAATCGGTGCAACAGGCGCGTAACCGCCTTTGACGGTCGGACGGTGGCCGGTATTTTGACCGTCCATGTGCAGGCCGCTTGACCATGCGCCGCTTTCGGACGTGATTTCGTAACGGGTTTTGTGCATGTCGGTTTCAAATTCTACGCCGTCAAAAACGAAGAATTCAGGCTCAGGACCGAAGTAGGCGGTGTCGCCGATGCCGGAAGATTTCAAATAGGCTTCGGCGCGGCGTGCGATAGAACGAGGGTCGCGGTCATAGCCTTGACCGTCGGCCGGATCGATAACGTCGCAGGTAAAGACAACGGTGGTATCGTCGTAGAAAGGATCGACGAAGGCTGTAGATGCATCGGGACGCAACTGCATATCGGAAGCCTGAATGCCTTTCCAGCCGCCGATGGACGAACCGTCAAACGCCTGACCGTTTTCAAACCATTCTTCGGGATCGTCGAGGACGATGCGGGCGGGTACGGTAAAGTGGTGCTGCTTGCCTTTGGTATCGGTAAAGCGCAAATCTACGAAGCGGGCTTCGCTTTCTTCAATCAGTTTTACAGCGTCTTTGATGGACATCTTCAGCTCCTGAGGGATTGGGTTTAATTTGTTATTCTATCACGGTAAGGCCGTCTGAAATACATCAGGGCGCCCGTTTTTACGCACTGAAATATAGTTTCAGACGGCAAGATTGTCAACAATATGCTTCGGTTTGTCTGTTCAAAAGCGGAATGCCCGCCCTTTTGTCCGAATGCCGACAAAACAGATGCCGTCTGAAAGCAGTTCAGACGGCATCTGTTGTTTGATTTGAAAACGGTCAGCGAGGATAGCCGTTGCAGACAAATTTGTACATACTCTCTCCAACCGTACCGGGAATAACATAACGCCATTCGGCATAGGATGGGGTATAAGAAACGATAGAGTTTCCCGATTTGGAATACGCCGTTATCGTCAAAATCCTATGACGTTTACCACTGCAATCTATTTCGTCCAACGATTTAGTTGTATTATAAATTTTTCCATCGCCAATCTTTTGCGGCTTGGCGTACCTTATTTCAAACCATGCTCTATCGTCCGTACGGCTGTCTGCATCACCAATGATAGTATAAGCCTCGTTACTGTCAGTACTTACCAACACCCAATCCGCCGCCACCGCCGGCGTTGCTAACCCTAATGCAAATACTGCCAAGCACAACATCTTTTTCATGTCCACCCCTTTCGTCCTTGTCAACAAAATAAAATTAAATTGTAAAAAAATAAAGTTAAATTGTAAAAAAAATGACTTTTTTTTTCAAGAAAAAATATTCCATCATACTACCTGACAACCATTTCAGACGGCATCGTTTCCATCTGTACGCCGCCGTTATAAAATAGCCGTCCCATCTTTTGGAACACGACCATGACTACCCTCCCCCGCTACGCCGTTTTCGGCAATCCCGTTGCACACAGTAAATCGCCGCAAATCCATCAACAGTTTGCACTGCAGAAAGGCGCGGCCATTGAATATGAGCGCATTTGTGCCGAAATCGGCGGTTTTGCCGAGGCTGTTGCGGCGTTTCACGCCGAGGGCGGGCAAGGTGCGAATGTAACCGTCCCATTCAAGCAGGAAGCCTTTGCACTGGCGGACGAGCATTCCGAACGCGCCTTGGCTGCCGGCGCGGTCAATACGCTGGTGTGGTTGGAAGACGGCAGAATACGCGGCGACAACACTGACGGTATCGGTTTGGCCAACGACATCACGCAGGTTAAAAATATTGCCATTGAGGGCAAAACCATTTTGCTTTTGGGCGCAGGCGGCGCGGTGCGCGGCGTGATTCCGGTTTTGAAAGAACACCACCCTGCCCGTATCGTCATTGCCAACCGTACCCATGCCAAAGCCGAGGAATTGGCGCAGCTTTTCGGCATTGAAGCCGTCCCGATGGCGGATTTGAACGGCAGTTTTGATATCATCATCAACGGCACGTCCAGCGGCTTGAGCGGTCAGCTTCCTGCTGTCAGCCCTGAAATTTTCCACAACTGCCGCCTTGCCTACGATATGGTTTACGGCGACGCGGCGCAGGCGTTTTTGAACTTTGCCCAAAGCAATGGTGCGGCCGAAGTTTCAGACGGCCTGGGCATGCTGGTCGGTCAGGCTGCCGCTTCTTACCATATTTGGCGCGGATTTACGCCCGATATCCGCCCCGTTATCGAATACATGAAAGCCCTGTAACCATGTTCCGCATCATCAAATGGCTGATTGCCCTGCCCATCGGCATCTTCATTTTCTTCAACGCTTATGTGTACGGCAACATCATTACCTACCGCGCCGTCGCGCCCAGCAAAACTGCTTTTATGTCCATGCGCATGAGTCAGTTTGCAAAAGAAGGCCGCGATGTCGAGCTGGATTACCACTGGGTGCCTTACGACCAAATCTCCGTCAACCTCAAAAAAGCCCTGATTGCTTCCGAAGACGCCAACTTTGCCGAACACAGCGGCTTTGACTGGAGCGGCATCAAATACGCCATGAAACGCAATAAGCAAAGCGGCGAAGTTAAAGCCGGCGGTTCAACCATCAGCCAGCAACTGGCGAAAAACCTGTTTCTCAACGAAAGCCGAAGCTACATCCGCAAAGGCGAAGAAGCGGCGATTACGGCAATGATGGAAGCCGTTACCGACAAAGACCGCATTTTTGAACTGTATTTAAACTCAATCGAATGGCACTACGGCGTATTCGGCGCGGAAGCTGCATCCCAGTATTTCTACAAGAAACCTGCCTCCGCCCTCACCCGCCAACAAGCCGCCAAACTCACGGCACGCGTTCCGGCTCCGCTGTTTTACGCAGACCATCCTAAGAGCAAACGGATGCACAACAAAACCAATATCATCCTGCGCCGCATGGGTTCGGCAGAATTGCCTGAAAGCGATATGGATTAATTAAAAAGGCCGTCTGAACATTTCAGACGGCCTTTGTTTTTAGGCTTTCTCTTCCGGCTCAGGTACGTCAAACACTTGGCGCAGGTAAGCGAGGAAGGTGTTGTTGGTAGTCATGGTTTTGCCCGGGGAGTCGGAGAGCTTGGCGACGGATTGGCCGTTACACTCGACAAGCTTCAAGACAATGTTCAAAGGCGTGTGTCCCAAGTCGTTGGTCAGGTTGGTACCGATACCGAAACTGGTTTTGAAACGGTCTTTGAAGTATTGATGCAACGCCCATGAACGCTCAATATCGAGGCCGTCTGAAAAGGTCAGCATTTTGGTGCGGCTGTCGATTTTGAGTTTTTTGTAATGCTCGTAGGCTTTGTCGCCCCAAACATAAGGATCGCCGCTATCGTGGCGCAGGCCGTCGAAGAGTTTGGCAAAATAAAGGTCAAAATCGCGCAAGAAGGCATCCATGCCGACCACGTCGGTCAGTGCAATGCCGAGGTCGCCGCGGTATTCGTGTACCCAGCTTTCCAGCGCGGCTTTTTGGAAATTGCGCAAACGTACGTCCAAGGCTTGGAAGGCTTGGAGGAACTCATGCGCCATGGTGCCGATTGGTGTGATGCCGAGTTTTTTGGCCAGATAAACATTGCTAGTACCGCGCACGATATCGGGAGCGGCTTCTAACAAGGTGCGGATAACGTGTTCCTGCCATGCAAGGGTGTAGCGGCGGCGCGTGCCGAAATCGGAAATAAGGAACGGCGGATCATTCGGATTTTGTGTAGCTGCAATTTCTTTCAGCTGTTGCGCTTTGGCCTGCAAACGGCGCTCGCCTTCTTCAATGACGGCAGACGTTTCCAAGCGGCGGAAATAGAGTTCGTTGACGATGGCAAGAATGAAAATCTCGAAGAACATCGCCTGTATCATCGGGCCTTCGATGCGGATGTTCAGACGGCCTTGATCGTCAGGGCTAACTTGGACGAAGCGGCGTTGGAGTTGGAAAAGTTCGAGATAATCGACAAAGTCGCTTTTGATAAAGCGCAGGCTGCGCAGATAGTCGAGTTCGTCATGGGTAAAGCGCAGCTGACACAGGGCGTCGAGTTCGCGTTCCAAGTCTTCTTGAATATCGGCCAGCGGATACACCATCTCTTTGTTGCGGCAGCGGAATTCGTAAAGGCTGTGGGTTTGCGGGAATTGGTGCAACACGACTTGCAGCATGGTGAATTTGTACAGGTCGGTATCAAGCAGGGATTGGATAATAGGCTGATGAGCAGACATAAGCTTTCTCTGAGTAAACGTGGGCGTTGAGGTATCGATTTTAATGGAAAAGGCCGTCTGAAAGAAACCTTATTCAGACGGCCTTTATCTTATTAATCCAACTGCGCTACGGAAACCGGCAAAGAGCGGACGGCAGACAACATCGTGCTGGCATCTTTTTGCTGTTTGCGGAACGCGGCCATATTGGTCGGGGTCAATTTCGGCGTCGGCAGGGCGACGGTAGTCGGGTTGACCGGCTGGCCATTGACGCGTGCTTCGTAGTGCAGATGCGGACCGGTAGAACGGCCGGTTGTACCCACAAAACCAATCACTTCGCCGGCGCGGACTCTACCGTCGGCCGGGCTGAACGCGCTCATGTGGCCGTACAGGGTTTCCACACCGTTGGCATGGCGAATCATCACGGTATTGCCGTAGCCGCCTTTCCAACCTTTGAAAATCACTTCGCCGTCGGCAGCGGCCTTAATCGGCGTACCGGTCGGCGCGGCATAGTCGATACCGGTGTGCATACGGACGGTATGCAAAACCGGATGGACACGGTAGCCGAACGGGGAAGAAATGCGCGTGTATGCAACAGGCTCGGTATTAAAGCCTTCTTTTTGTTGCAGGGACTTACCGTTTTGGTCGTAGTAGCTACCGCTTTCTTCGTCGCCTTTACCTTGGCTGTAATAATAGGCTTGGTAAGTTTTGCCGTCTTTAACCACTTCAGCCGCCAAAATATCGCCGACCGCCATTTGCTGGCCGCGGAAATACATGCTGTTGTACAAAAGGCGTACGGTATCGCCTTCTTTCAAATCGCTCATATTGAACGAGTCGGCAAAGATTTCTTTGAGCTGGATATACACTTCGGAAGGAATTTCGGCACGGAGCATATCGCCGATGGCGGAAGTGCGGATTTGCACGGAGCGCAGGGTCGGCATGGTTTTCATGTCGATTTCAGCATTGGAAATGCGCCATTTGCCTTTGACTTTTTCCAAAGCCACCAAGTTGCGTTCCAATTCCTCATCGGTAAAGAATTGAACGTCGGTCACTTGGCCTGAAGAATCGATGCGGATGTTGACGGATTGGTTGGTCCGCAGGTTTTTCATGTCGAGGTTGGCATTGTTTTTCGCCATGATTTGCTTGATGTCTTCTTGATTGACACCCATGCGCGTCAAAACGTCTGCCAAAGAGTCGCCGGCTTGGACGACTTCTTGCGCCCAATAGCTGGATTGATAGGTATTGGTTTCCACATAAACGGCAGGCAGCTCTTCGGAAATACGCTCGACTTTAAAATCGGTTTGTGCTGGTTGAGGGTCGGTAATGGCGTATGCGGTCATGATGCCTGAAGCCGGCAGCAGAAACGCTAAGAGGGTTGCTTTGAATCGAGTGGAATATTTGTTTTTAATCACGCGTTATCCTTAATGGGGCGGTCTGTTTTTTGAGGTTTGCAGAATGCCGGCATATCCGGTCTGCGGCGACCGCCTGCTGGTTTAAACAGTTTTGGGGATAAAGGACTTGGAGTCTTTTTTCCGATCTGAAAATCAGGTTTTCATTCGGAATGAATGAGGTCGTGTTTGAGATTGACGTTATTATCAGGGCTATTGTGTTGATTTACACCCTGTTTTTCTGAAATTTACGCCACGCATTCTAGCATGACAGCCCGTTTTTTCCAAACCGGCCGTCTGAACGGCTCTTTTTGAGTACGTGAGGGCAAGGTTCCGAAACGCATCATTTGTCGCGTAAAATAACGGTTTTTCTATCTATTTGCGCTTATGAAGCTGACCCTCGCCCTCCCCTCACTCAACCGCTTTGCCGACGAATCCGTCCCTGAGCTTGCCTTACCTGCTTTTAACCGTCTTTTGCGTTACGGCACATTACGCAAAGAAACACTCAGGCCGTCTGAATTTTACGGACGCCATTTGTGGGGCGGCAGCCTCATTGCCCAAGTGCAACGTTTACGCCACACAAGCCAAAAACGCACAGCCGCTTTTGCCTCTCCGGTTTGGCAACAGATGGGCATGCACCATGTCAACATTATCAGTGGCGAGTTTATCGGCATCCAAAAAGAGGAGGCGCAACGGTTATGTGCGGACTTGTCGGCGTTTTATCAAGATAAAGATTGGCAATTCGAGCCGCTTTGCGAAAGCATGTGGCTGCTCAGTATGCCGACGATAGAAGATTGGGGGGCGGAATGTGTTTTGGATGTGTGCGGGCAGCCGGAAATGGACGGTCAGGCGCACGGCAAAGATGCGGTGTCTTGGTTGGCCGTGCAGACGGAAATCCAAATGTTTCTCCACTCGCATCCGATTAACCAAGCGCGTGAACAACAAGGATTGCCGGAAATCAACGGTTTGTGGCTGTGGAACGATGCGAACGGCACACAGTCTGCGGATATTGTCGCCTCAGACAGCGCATGGGCGCGTTTTTTAGATACGCCCAAACTCGATGCGCCGTATGATTTGAAGGCTTGGTTTGAGATGGTTCAAGAAACAGGCAGCACAGTTTCAGACGGCCTTATCTTTTTGGACGACTTGGTTTCCACCTTACAGACAGGCGATGTTTGGGCATACAAAGATATTTTGGAAAGCTGGGAAACCCGTTGGTTTTCGCCTTTATGGGACGCACTCGCCTCAGGCCGTCTGAAAACTGTATGCATTACCACAGACGGCGAAAACGGCGGCACGCTGGAAATCGGCCGCCGTTCCAAATGGGCATTTTGGCGCAAAGCTAAAACGTTTAACGGATCGTGGTAAGCGGTTTTAAGCCTCCAACGCCTCCAATTTGGCAGAAATTCTATCCCACACATCCTGCAAAGGAATCGCTTTCAACAAACGTGTCGGATCGTTGGTATCGATACTGTCGGGGTGAGGCAGTTCGGCATAATCGCCGGCATAAATGACTTCGGCCTGCTCGGAATACGGACGCCATTTATCCACCCATGATGCGCCAAACAAAGCGATTTGCGGTTTATCCAAAGCTGCAGCGATGTGCATCGGTGCGGAATCGACACCGACAAACAGCTTGGCGCCCTCAATGGCCGCCGCCAATTCACGCAGGCTCAAACATCCGGACAACACATATACTTTTCTGCCTTCCGGAATATTCAGACGGCCTATAATTTCCTGAAGCATGTATTGTTCGACAGTGTCGGGAGAAGCAGTCAATACGACATTCTGTCCGCTGTTGAGCAGAAGTTGTACGATGGCGGCGTTTTTGCCGTCTTCCCAACATTTGAAATGCCAACGCGCACCCGGGTGCAGTAACACATAATCTTCACCGCTCCACCCCTGCTCACGCAATTTCTGCTGCATGCTTTCCCTTGCATCTTGTGCTACCCAAAGGCGTACCTTCGCATCGGCGACGTCTTCAGGCTGGATAAGCGGCGCAAGGATATTCAATTGGTTTTCAACGATATGATGGCTGGGATCAAGCTCATGGTTGATAAAATCATGACAGAAACGCCACCAAAAACCGTCGCGCTTGATGCAGTCAAAACCCACACTGCAACGGGCGCACAGTTTGGCGATTATTGCCGCGCGCCATTGGTCGGACAGGTTGAAAGCCCAGTCGTAATCGCGCGCCTTCAGCTTAGACAAAAGGTTTTTCTCACACGCCAACTGCTTGAATACGCCTAGCTTCTTCCAATTTCGATCAATGGTCAAAATCTGCGCAATCTGCGGATTATCAGCAATCAGCTGCTCCGTACCGGCATACACCAGCATATCGATTTCGCAATCGGGGAAACGGGTTTTCAGCGCATCGACCACCGGCGTGCTCAAAAGCACATCGCCATGATGGCGCAATTTGATGATCAGAATACGTTTGGGTTGGGCTAAAGACATACAAAACTTTCAGACGGCCTGTTGATTGGCTGCTATTGTAAAGCGGAAAACAGGTTTCATAAAATACAAAACAGGCCGTCTGAAAGCTATCCTGCTGATTCATCGCTATAAAATCCGCACAAGTCATGCAATTTATATTACAATCCGCACCCCGTGGTTCGAAAACCTCCCACATTAAAAAACTAAGGAAACCTCATGTCCCGCAACAACGAAGAGCTGCAAGGCATCTCCCTTTTGGGCAACCAGAAAACCCAATACCCAAGCGAATACGCGCCTGAAATTTTGGAAGCGTTCGACAACAAACATCCAGACAACGACTATTTCGTCAAATTCGTCTGCCCCGAGTTCACCAGCCTCTGCCCGATGACTGGCCAGCCCGACTTTGCCACCATCTACATCCGCTACATCCCCCATATCAAAATGGTGGAAAGCAAATCACTGAAACTCTATCTCTTCAGCTTCCGCAACCACGGCGACTTCCATGAAGACTGCGTCAACATCATCATGAAAGACCTCATCGCCCTGATGGATCCGAAATACATCGAAGTATTCGGCGAATTCACACCGCGCGGCGGCATCGCCATTCATCCGTTTGCCAACTACGGCAAAGCAGGTACAGAGTTTGAAGCCTTGGCACGCAAACGCCTGTTCGAACACGATGCACAATAATCCTATTCAGACGGCCTAACACCTTTTTCATTGCAAGACTTTATTTATTGCACAGTCTCGCAAGGCTTCATGCCGTCTGAAAAACTTCCGAAAGATTTCCATGTACGAATTTACCGCCGCACAGCAGAAGAAAGCGCTCTTCTGGCTGGTGCTTTTCCATATTTTTATTATTGCCGCCAGCAACTATCTGGTGCAGTTCCCCTTTCAGATTTTCGGTATTTTTACCACCTGGGGCGCATTTTCCTTCCCCTTTATCTTCCTCGCTACCGACCTGACCGTGCGCATTTTCGGCGCGCCGTTGGCGAGACGGATTATTTTTTGGGTGATGTTCCCCGCCCTGCTGCTCTCTTACGTCTTCTCCGTCCTCTTTCATGACGGCAACTGGACAGGCTGGGCATCTTTGGCCGACTTTAACACCTTTGTCGGCCGCATCGCATTGGCCAGCTTTTCCGCCTATGCGCTTGGGCAAATCCTCGATATTTTCGTGTTCAACAGATTACGCCGTCTGAAATCATGGTGGGTAGCCCCTACTGCTTCCACCGTCGTCGGCAACGCTTTGGACACGCTGGTGTTTTTTGCCGTTGCCTTTTACGCGAGCAACGATGAATTTATGGCGGCAAATTGGCAGGGCATTGCATTTGTCGATTATCTGTTCAAACTTGCCATCTGCACCCTCTTCTTCCTGCCTGCCTACGGCATCGTATTGAGCATCTTGACCAAAAAACTGACTTCCTTAAACGTCCGTCAAGAAATGCCCGAATCGGTTTTAGCCGAATAAGCAATAGATAAAAAACAAGGCCGTCTGAAACTTCAATCGTTCAGACGGCCTTTTATGTTTTAAACAATTAACCGGTCAATTGTTTGGTAATCAGTTTTTTCAGCGGAGGGAAGTTATTGCTTGCACGCAATACCAAACCGCGCAGCAGTTTCGCCGGAGCAGTTTCATTGGTAAAGAGTTTCAGCAGCATATTGGTGCCGTGGTAAATCGGATGGGCGTGGAGCATATGCTTGGTGCTGTATTTTTCCAGCAGGCTCTTCGCACCAATATCCTGACCGCGTTGCTCGGCTTCGAGAACCAATTTAGCCAAAAGATCGGCACTTGCCAGACCCAAGTTGAAACCGTGCGCAGTAACCGGATGCATACCAACCGCGGCATCGCCGATCAACGCGCTGCGTTTGCCGTAGAAACGTTGGGCAATCATGCCGACCAAAGGATAATTGTGAATGGTGCTGACCAATTCCATATCGCCCAAACGGCCTTTGAGTTGCTCTTTCACGCTGGCTGCCAATTCTTCCGGCGACATGTTTTTAATCGTCTCGGCTTTATCGCTGTCCACCGTAATCACCGTATTGGTCAAATGCTCTTCCAAAGGCAGCAACGCAATGGTACGGCCGTAGTGGAAGCATTCATATGCGGTATGCAGGTTGGACAGAGTATGCTTCATGCGGCACACGAACATGGTGCGGCTGTAATCGTGCATATCGGAAGAAATGCCCAATTGACGGCGCGTTTGTGAGAAGCGGCTATCGGCGGCCAACAACAGACGGCCGGTCAATACTTCGCCGCTTTCCAAAATAACTTGCGCCTCATCGTCAGAAGTTTTGACTTCTTTAACATTGGTGCCGGTCAGGATTTTCACGTTGTCCAATTTGGACACGACTTCATAAGCGGCTTTGCGGATATTGTGATTGGAAATCAAATAGCCCAAGCAGTCCGCAGGCTCGCCGCGCGCCTGAGTCGGTTGCGGGAAGTGGAGCTGGTAATCGGAATGACCGTTCAACACTTTGGCATCGCGCAAAGGATAAATTTCGTCTTTTGGAATCAAATCCCACATACCCAATCGCTGCATGATTTCGCGCGACAAGTGCGTCAGTGCGATTTCACGGCCGTCATACGGCGGATTTTGCAACACTTCTAAAGGACTTCTTTCAATCAGGGTTATGTTCAACCCGCTTCCGGCCAACTCTGCGGCAAAACTTAATCCGGCAGGGCCTGCGCCGACGACGAGAATATCACTGTGTAAGCTCATGGGAGGAATTCCTTGTATTCAACTGATACGGATTTTTTCAGACGGCCTTAAGTTTACTGTGTTTAGCTACATGAGGGTAAATCAAAGGCATTTGATAGATTATATAGAAAGCATTGATAGAATAAAACAAATGTTATCAATTGTAAGCGCGTTTTTACTTTGGCCTTAATATAAATCAAGCTTCACGACATACGGATTTTATCAAACGGACAAACATTCAGATAAACAAAAACCGCATTCCGAAAAGGGAATGCGGCTTTCAATCGTAAAACGATTATTCTTCAGAACCGGTGTAAGGACGGATGCTGACGGTTTTACGGTTCAGCGCGCCTTTGGTTTTGAATTCAACGTAACCGTCGACTTTAGCAAACAAAGTGTGGTCTTTGCCCATGCCTACGTTGTCACCTGCGTGGAATTTAGTACCGCGTTGACGAACGATGATGGAGCCTGCCGGAATCAGCTCGTTGCCGTAGGCTTTAACGCCCAAGCGTTTGGCTTCTGAATCGCGACCGTTGCGGGTGCTACCGCCTGCTTTTTTACTTGCCATTTGTAATACTCCTGAACTTACTTGAAATTAGGCGATTGCCACGATTTCGATTTGGGTGAAATTTTGGCGATGGCCTTGGCGTTTTTGGTAGTGTTTGCGACGACGCATTTTGAAAATGCGTACTTTCTCGCCACGACCATGAGCAACGACTTTAGCTGTTACTTTTGCGCCTTCGATAAAAGGTGCGCCTACTTTTACAGATTCGCCGTCAGCAATCATCAAAACTTCAGTCAGTTCGATTTGGCTGTCGAGTTCGGCTGGTATCTGTTCTACTTTCAATTTTTCGCCAACGGAAACTTTGTATTGTTTACCGCCGGTTTTTACGACCGCGTACATACTCAACTCCATGAGAATTAGGTTAACATTCCGCACACCATGTGCGAAACGAGCTATTCTATTTCTATTTGCCTGTTTTGTCAAAATTTATTTTATTTACAACTGAAAAGGCCGTCTGAAAGATATGTTGCATGCTTTTTAACTGATATAATCACGCGCTGGATTGCTGATATCTTTATGCAACATCACTACCCCGACCGAATGTACGGGTTTAAACAGATTCATTGGAGCCTCCGCTCCGTTTTATCAACAGAGAATGTTTTATGCTCGAAAACCTGCCTTACTTCCAACGCCACCTGCCCGATGACCTTGCCAAAGTGAACGCGGTCATCAACCAAGCTGTTCAATCCGATGTCGCGCTAATTTCGCAAATCGGCACATACATCATCAGCGCGGGCGGTAAGCGACTGCGTCCGATTATTACCATTTTGGCAGGCAAAGCAGTTGGGCATGACGATGAAAAGCTGTATTCGCTGGCGGCGATGGTGGAATTCATCCACACCTCCACCCTCCTGCACGACGATGTCGTTGACGAAAGCGAATTGCGCCGCGGCCGTAAAACCGCAAACAACCTTTTCGGCAACGCGGCAGCCGTTTTAGTCGGCGACTTCCTCTATACACGCGCGTTCCAACTGATGGTTGGTTCAGGCAGCATGCGTATCTTGGAAGTGATGGCCGATGCGACCAACATCATCGCCGAAGGCGAAGTCATGCAGCTGATGAACATCGGCAATACGGATATTACCGAAGAGCAATACGTCCAAGTTATCCAATACAAAACAGCAAAATTGTTTGAAGCGGCCGCGCAAGTCGGCGCAATTTTGGGCAAGGCTTCCCCCGAACACGAGCAAGCCTTGAAAGACTACGGCATGTACGTCGGTACGGCTTTCCAAATCATTGACGATGTTTTGGACTACTCAGGCGAAACCGAAGAAATCGGCAAAAACGTTGGCGACGATCTGGCCGAAGGCAAACCCACCCTGCCATTGATTTACCTGATGCGAAACGGCTCCGAGCAGGCCGCCAACGATGTGCGCCATGCTTTGGAAAATGCCGACCGCAGCTATTTTGAAAAAATCCACGACTATGTCGTCAACTCCGATGCTTTGCCATATTCGATTTCCGAAGCGAAAAAAGCTGTCGACAAAGCCATCGCTTCATTGGACGTATTGCCTGACAGCGAAGTCAAAGAAGCCATGATCCAACTGGCAAAAGAATCTTTGGCCCGAGTATCTTAATCCGATGAATTTCAGCTTTGTCCCTTTGTTTCTGGTTACGCTGATTTTTTTGGGCGTCGTCAGCAACAACAACTCGATTACGATTTCGGCGGCGGTATTGCTGCTCATGCAGCAGACGGCCTTGTCGCAATATCTTCCCTTGGTGGAAAAACACGGTTTGCATCTGGGCATCATCCTGCTGACCATCGGCGTATTGAGCCCGCTGGTTTCCGGTAAAATCCAGATTCCGCCGGTTTCCGAGTTTATCAATTTTAAAATGATTGCCGCCGTCCTTATCGGCATTTTGGTTGCCTGGCTTGCCGGACGCGGCGTTCCATTGATGAGCAAACAGCCTGTTTTGGTAACCGGATTATTAATCGGCACGGTCATCGGCGTTGCCTTTGTCGGCGGCATTCCGGTCGGCCCTTTGATTGCCGCTGGCTTATTGTCTTTTTTTGCCGGAAAGGTTTAAAATCCCCTCCTTTACCGCCTCGCCATAGTTCAACGGATAGAACGTATGCCTCCTAAGCGTAAAATACAGGTTCGATTCCTGTTGGCGAGGCCACAGTTTCAATAAAAGCCTTTCATACTTTGAAAGGCTTTTTTGTTATCAATAAATAAAGGCCGTCTGAAACTTTTCAGACGGCCTTTTCATTTTGCCAAACCGTTAACCCGGACGACCATCCGAACGCGGACGGATCAGCCAAGGAATATATTTCCATGCGTACAACAGCAAAGAAGCAGCAAACAAAGCGGCGGAGCAGCGGATACTGTGCGTATATGCCGTACCGCTCACAAAGGTAGCCAAAACACGGATAACCGTTGCGACAATCATCAGCCAAAAGGCGACAGGAACTACTTTAGGCGGCGGATAAATAGAGTTGCCGGTATGGCCAAGCGCAGTTCGCGCCATCATACCCAAAGTCAGCACGCCGATACCGCCAACGCCGATAAGGTGCACGCCCAAATTCAGGAAACTTGGAACCCAATAAGAAATGCCGACAGCAATCAAGCCCAAACCTGTAAACAGATAGCCTGCAAACAAAATCCAAAGCATAGGCTCTTTCAGCACGGCTTTATACCACCAGCGGTACACCTGCACGGTAAAAATCACACCGGCAGCCAGAGCAAACAACGCGGCCAGTCCCGGTAAAATGTTATGCGCCATCAGCATGGCGGTCAGCATAGGCAGCCAAAGTGAAGCGTGCGCTACCCATTGAGGGCTGGGGATTTGCGGCACGTTCAGGCGTTTGGACGTAAAGAACGAGATAATCCGCATACCGATCAAACCGATAAAGCCGGCCACCATAATCAAACCGGATTGCAAACCGGTCATCAGCGCAATGGCATCAAACGGCTGCATTTTCATATGGAACGCGAAATGGGTACCGCCCAAAACAAAAATAGCAAATACGGCAACATAGTTGCGCTTGTTTTGAGAACGAATTACCGGCAAAGCCATACACACCGCGCCATACCAGAAAAAGATCGTACCGAATATACCGCTTGCCGTCGCACCCCAGCCGGGAATAAACGCACACAAACGCGCAAGCAACCAAAATGCGGTCAAACCGGCCAACGCCTTACCGCGTGTCGGTGGCTGGCCAGTCCAAGTTGCCACGGCAGTCAGCAAGAATGCAATGACAACCAATCCGGCATAGCCCCAAATCATTTCATGGGCATGCCAATATAAACCCGGCAACTCAGGCGTACCCTGATAGCCGAATCCCCAAAGCAATATAGACAATGCGCCATACAAAGCCGCCAACGAGTAAAACGGGCGGAAGGCCATTGCCCATACAGGATGTTTGAACAAATCGTTCATGGTGGTTCCTTCAATTTTTATATCATCATAAAACAGCAACAGAGGCCGTCTGAAATTTTTCAGACGGCCATCAATTCCCTTTCCTATTACACATTCTCAGGCAAAGGCAAAAAAGGTTCAATCGCAGGAAAAAGCTCGCGTTCCTCAAAACGCGCATGATCGCGCAAAGTCACCGCAAAATCCTTATTCCATGATTCATTCATATATTCAGGATGAGCCATCATCGCACGTAACTTGGCATGATCGCCTTCAAAACGCTGCCTCAACGCCGGATCAAGCTTATCCCAATACGGCGCAAACATGGTTTCCTCCTCCAAAAAATGTGGCTCAAGCTCCACAAAATGAGGATCCAGCTCCTCTTGATGGCTTTGCTCCGGCGTACGCAGGAGACGGACGCACAACGACAGCGAGCCATGATGCTCGCGGGAAAGTTCTATTAAGGCAGGATGGCGTTTCAAGGGCTTCATAAGTTCGTTATAATGGTAACAGTTTGTCAAACTGGATTAATTTAAATGTTTCAGATATTATGAAACCCAATCCCACATAAAGTCAAACAGCCCCTCACCAAGCACTACGCTTTTGACATATAATAAAAATATCTAAAGAGCCAGCCATGTATCTGACCCAACATACCGATTACGGATTGCGCGTATTGGTTTATACCGCCATCAACGACGACACCCTCGTCAATATCGGCACTATTGCCGAGACTTACAATATTTCCAAAAGCCATTTGATGAAAGTGGTTACCTCATTAGTCAAAGGCGGTTTTCTGGTTAGCGTGCGCGGCAAAGGCGGCGGTTTGCGCTTGGCAGACAATCCTGAAAACATCAATATCGGTGCAGTAGTGCGCCATCTTGAGCCGATGCAGGTTGTCGAATGCATGGGCGACAACAACGAATGCCTCATCACCCCTTCCTGCCGACTGACCGGTATCATTACCGGAGCCATCAAAGCCTTCTTCAATCATTTAGATCAATACTCACTGCAAGATCTGCTGGACAAGCCGACTTACGACATACTTTATACACCGCGCATCCCAATCAACGAAATACGCGGAACGGCCGACTAAATCTTCAGGCCGTCTGAAAACAATCCAGCCATACTGAAATAGTATTACTTAAAAAATAAAAAATGTCGTCTGAAATGAAGATTTACAGACGGCATTTTTTTATAAAACACTCTACAGCTTAAATAGCTGACTTTCATTCGATAGGTTAATTTTTATGCTAAATATGTTGAATATAAGACAATAGAAAAACATAAAATAAGAATAATCATAGCAACCGTAAAATTTATTCTTAATATTTTCAGATAAAATTTATTGGATATTTTTTGCATTCCAAACAGTATCTTGAAAAATTTTAATTGCATACTTCTATGAGTAAATAGATATTCAAAAAAACCTATATCCATCCCTTCTGATTTTAATATTTTATATAGCATTACTAGATTAATTATAATTGCAATAAAATACAAAAATACTAAACAAAACAGAAAATAAGGCAATAACTCCACCAAACTACTCCTTCTTTTTTAAAAAGAATTTTCCCTAAAAAACATATTGGACGACATAACCAATTGCTATTGTCGACATTATATTCCAATCTTTCGCAAACCAATAAATACAAAAATGCCCGAAGCCAAAAGCCTCGGGCATTTTTAATATTTGGTGGGTCCGGTGGGTTTCGAACCCACGACCAAGGGATTATGAGTCCCCTGCTCTAACCCCTGAGCTACAGACCCGTCAAGAGTAGATGCGGATTATAGCATAACTTGTTTCTTGTTCAAGATACCGGGCCAATGTTTCAGACGGCCTGTTGGTTTTCTATTCGGGTATTATGCCGATATGCCCAATGCTTCCCAAACTTTCAAAGCGTCCGATGTTGCTTTGACATCGTGAACACGGATGATTTGCGCGCCTCGGGCGACTGTGGCCAAAGCGGCTGCCACGCTGCCGTGTACGCGTTTGGCGGCATCTTGTTCGCCTGTCAGCTCGCCAATCATGCTTTTGCGCGATATGCCGATCAGAAGGGGGAATCCGGTTGCTTCCATCAACTCAGGCAAATGTTTTATCAGGGTGATGTTGTGTTGCAGGTTTTTGCCGAAACCGAAGCCGGGGTCTAGTGTGATGCGTTCAGGGGCAATGCCTGCTTGAACGCATTCTGCCGCGCGTGCTTTTAAATAACGCGCGACCTCTTCGACGACATCTTGATATTGCGGATTAAGCTGCATGGTTTTAGGCAAACCCTGCATGTGCATGAGACACACGCCTGTCTTCGACTGTTGCGCCAGCAAGGCGACTGCGCCTTCATCACTCAATGCGGCAACATCGTTGATAATATCGACGCCGCCTTGTGCCAAGGCTTTTTCCATGATCGCCGTGTGGCGTGTATCCAAGCTGACGGGAACACTCCACTTTGCCACTTCCGCCAAAACCGGCTGCACCCTGGCCCATTCTTCTTCGAGAGAAACATCATCCGCACCCGGACGGGTAGATTCACCGCCGATATCGAGAATATCCGCACCGTCTTTCAGCAGCTGCTCGGCATGTGCCAATGCTGTTGAGACATTTTGCGAATAGGTGCCGCCATCGGATAATGAATCGGGGGTCAGATTGACGATGCCCATGATTTTCGGTTTGTCCAAGGCGATTTCAAATCGGCCTGCCTGCCAAATGCGTGTGTTCATAATGCGTCCATTGATGAAATAATAGGATAGAGGCCGTCTGAAATTTTTCAGACGGTCTTTAGGTTTTGACTTCAAACAGTAAATTACATTCCGCCGTAATTCGGTCCGCTCGCGCCTTCAGGACAAATCCAAGTGATGTTTTGCGTCGGGTCTTTGATGTCGCACGTTTTGCAGTGAACGCAGTTGGCGGCATTGATTTGCAGACGCGGACTGCCGTTTTCTTCGACGATTTCATATACACCGGCCGGACAATAGCGCGTTTCGGGCGAGGCGTATTCTTTGTAGTTTACGTCTATCATGACCTGCGGATTTTTCAGTACCAAATGGTCGGGCTGATTTTCTTCGTGCGCAAGGTTGGCAAGGAAAACGCTGCTCAAGCGGTCGAAGGTCAAAATGCCGTCGGGCTTCGGATAATCAATCGGCTTACATTCGGCGGCTTTTTTGAGCTGCTCGTTGTCTTTTCCGTGATGTTTCAAAGTCCAAGGGGCTTTGCCTCTGAAAATCATTTGGTCGATACCGGTATAGATCGAGCCAAGGTAAACGCCCCATTTGAATGACGGACGGACATTGCGCGCGGCGTAAAGCTCTTGATACAGCCAGCTTTGTTCAAAACGTTGCTGATAATCCGCCGCTTCTTTGCCGCTGTCAAAGCTTTCCACTTCTTCGAGATTTTCCAACATAGGAAACACGGCTTCTGCGGCGAGCATGGCGGATTTCATCGCGGTATGAATGCCTTTGATGCGCGGCATATTGAGGAAACCCGCCGCATCGCCGACCAAAACGCCGCCTTTAAACGAGAGTTTCGGCAGGCTTTGCAAACCGCCTTCAATCAGCGAACGTGCACCATACGCGATACGGCGGCCGCCTTCAAAGGGTTTGCGGGTTTCGGGATGGGTTTTGAAACGTTGGAACTCTTCAAACGGCGACAGATAAGGGTTTTGATAATCCAAACCGACCACAAAGCCGACAGCGACTTTATTTTCGTCAAAGTGATAAATAAACGAGCCGCCATAGGTTTTGCTGTCCAACGGCCAGCCTGCGCTGTGCATGACCAAACCGGGCTGATGTTTTTCAGACGGCACTTCCCAAATTTCTTTAATGCCCAAGCCGTAAGTTTGCGGTTCGCTGTTTTGGTCGAGCTTAAATTGTTCAATGACTTGCTTGGAAAGCGAGCCGCGACAGCCTTCGGCAAATATGGTTTGCTGCGCCCAAAGCTCCATGCCGGGCTGGAATGAATCGGTCGGTTCGCCGTCTTTGCCCACGCCCATATTGCCGGTCGTAATACCTTTGACCGAACCGTCTTCGTGATACAGCACTTCGGCAGCGGCAAAGCCCGGATAGATTTCCACGCCCATATTTTCCGCCTGCTCCGCCAGCCAGCGCACGACTTCGCCCAAGCTGGCAATATAGTTCGCATGGTTGTCAAAATTCGGGGTAACCGGCAAGTTGAAGGCTTTTTTCTCGGTCAGGAACAAAACCCTGTCCTTCGTCACTGTACGCGTCAGCGGCGCGCCTTTTTCTTTCCAATCAGGAATCAGCTCATTCAAAGAAATCGGATCGATGATGGCACCGGCAAGCGAGTGCGCACCGGCCTCCGAACCCTTCTCCACCACGCAAACGCTGATTTCGCGTCCATTCTTTTCGGCAAGCTGCTTGAGTTTGATGGCGGCAGACAAACCCGACGGGCCTGCGCCGACAATCACGACATCGTATTGCATACTGTCGCGCTCGATGGTTTCTGTCATAGTGGTTCCTGTATTGTCATTATTCAATTTAATCCGCTAATTATACAGCCTGGACATATAGTTACCAAATACAACAAAAGGCCGTCTGAAACTTTACTCAAATTTCAGACGGCCTTTACTGTATTCAAAAGATTACTGCGCTTTGGTTTCCGTTACAAAACCGATTTTGCTGATACCGGCTTCGCGCGCCGCTTGCAGGGCTTGGTTGACATAATCGTATTCAACCGCTTTATCCGCCGCAATCGCCACAATCACATCTTCGTTTTTCGCTTTGGCTTCTTTCAGCTTGGCAGTTACCGTTGCCAAATCCACTTTGTTATCCGAATCTCCGCCAACAACATAAGCACCATTGGCATCAATGCTCAAACGCAAAGGATCTTTAGGCTGCTGCTTATCCTCTTTCGCCGCTTTTTCCGAAGCAGTCGGCAACTCCAAAGGAATCGAGTGGGTCAGCACCGGCATGGTAATCATAAATACAATCAGCAACACCAGCATCACGTCCACCAAAGGTGTAACGTTGATATCCGACATCGGCGCATCATCGCCAGAATTCATTGATCCGAAAGCCATGATTTAATCCTTTTGATTCAGAAGGCGGACATGCAGGTCATGTGCAAATGCGTCCATATCTTGCGCGATGGTTTTTGTACCGCGATTGAGGAAGTTGTATGCCAATACAGCCGGAATCGCTACAAACAGGCCGACGGCAGTCGATACCAAAGCCTCACCAATCGGACCGGCTACCGCAGCAATGCTCATTTGACCGCTTTCGCTGATGCCGATCAGGGCATGGTAAATACCCCAAACAGTACCCAACAGGCCGATAAACGGAGCGGTTGCGCCGATGGAGGCCAACGCGGTCATGCCATAGTCGAACTGACGCATGGTTTGTGACATGCTGTTGCGGATGTGAACGACCAAGTATTCATTCAAAGGCAATTCGTCAATCAGCGATTTGCTTGTCGTTTGACGGTAGTTTTGGTATGCGCGCAGAGACTCATCGGCAACATTGCTCATCGGTGCTTCTACCGCTTTGGCTTTTTGTACGGCATCAGCCAGCGTAAACGCATTCAACATCAACTCTTTTACCTGAGCATTGCCTTTTTTCGCTTTGCGGTATTTGATGCAGCGAATCACAATGACACTCCAAGTCACCACACTCATCAACAACATCAGGACAAATACACCAATCAGTACCACATCACCTGATTTGAAAACTAAACTTAAATCCATAATTTTTCCAAGTTAAAAATAAAATTAAAATTTCTATCGGGTCATTTAAAAATATTCCCCAACAGCATATATTTTCCAATCAATCAGCTTAGTCCTAGATACTTATTCAAGCGTGAATTTGACAGGTACTTTAAATTCAGTCCAAACGCTTGCATGACAGCTACCATCTTTAACGGCTTTACGCGCTGCATTATCCAGACGACTATAACCACTTGATTTATTCACACTAATTGAATCCACTTTACCGCCGGGACCAACCAAGACTTTCAAAACAACCAAGCCCTCTTCGCCATTTTCAGTGGACAGTGAAGGATACGGAGGTCTCGGAATATGGCAGGTTCCTTTTGCCGGATTGCCTTTACTGCTGCCGGCACCTGTACCGCTGCCACCACCTCCGCCACCGGTACCGGAACCATGTTCGCCTTTCGCACCGCCGCTACCGGATCCGCCGCCTTCGCCACGGCCGCTGCCTGTACCTTTCGTACCGCCGCCGTTGCCTTTTCCTTCTCCACTCAAGGCTTTGCCTTCGCCGTTGCCTTTACCGTTTTCAGCAGTGTTCGGCCCGGTTTTGCTGCCTGAGTATTCAGATGCTTTAGGAGATGGTTTAGGTTCTGCCTTCGGCTCTGGTTTTGGTTCAGGTTTTGGCTCGGGCTTCGGCTCAGGTTTGGGTTCCGGCTTAGGCTCGGGCTTAGGTTTCTCGATAGGTTTCGGTTTTTCCTTTTGCTGCACGATATCCGCTTTTTCTTTTTTCGTTACCACAGGTTTGATAACAGGTTTGGGCGGTTCGACAGGCTTAGGTTTGGGTTTCGGCTTGGGTTTCGGTTGTTCTGGAGTAGGCTCGGGGGCTGCAGGTGCGCCTTCGCCCTCAGGACTACCGTCGCCACCGCCGAAATCGCCTAAATCGACAAATTCAATATTCGCCATTTCGACAGGAGGCGGTTTGTGCGCGTGCCATAAAAGTGCAACCAAGCCGACGTGAATCAACGCAACGGAAGTCACGACGGCTGGAGTTAAAATTCGTTTTTTATCCATAATTCCGTTATGTTAATAGCAACAATTCCCGTTTGCAAGTCGTTTTACAGTCAAAATAAGCATTAATGCTTATAGAGAAAGTTTATAGACCTGCTGTTTTAAAGGCTGCATATCATAATATGATATTAGCTCTCATTACTAATATTATCAAACAAAAGGTCGTTTTAAAAGATAAACGGTAAGACAAAACAGCCTATTCTTCCGGCGTTTATGCTATCCGCACATTAAACCAATATCGAAACCTCATCAGACCGATCAAAATTCAAATGGTTTCAAATCATCTGTATAAAACATCAGGCCGTCTGAAAACATTCTTTCAGACGGCCTGATTCAAACAAAATCATTTTTTCCGTTTCGCCCTTGGGTGCGCCTCATCATAAACGCGCGCCAAATGGTCAAAGTCCAGCTTTGTATAAACTTGCGTAGCGGAAAGGTTGCTGTGACCCAACAATTCCTGTACGGCGCGGATATCGCCCGATGCCTGCAAAAGATGGGTTGCATAGCTGTGGCGCATCATGTGCGGCGAGATATGGCTGGCGCTGCCCACGCGCACTGCCCACGCCTGCAGGCGTTTTTGAATTTGACGTTGCCCCAGCCTGCCGCCGTTCTTATTAGTAAACAAGGCCTGCTCGCCCTCTTTGGCAATACGCACTGCCAAATAATCACGCAATGCCGCAATGCTCTTGCCCACCAAAGGCACTTGCCGCTGCTTGCCGCCTTTACCCTTCACACTGACCCAGCCTTCGTCCAAAACGATACCGTCCAGATTCAAACCTTGTATCTCGCTCAGGCGCAAACCGCTACCATACATCAATTCAAACATGGCCTTATCGCGCACGTCCAACTCATCATCAACCGGCGCATGGTCAAGGATATGGTTTAAAGGTTCTTGCGGCAGCGCTTTGGGCAGGCGTTCGGGCAGGCGCGGCGCTTTCATATTAAATGTCGGGTCGCTTTCCATGACTTCTATCTGCACCAGCCAACTGCAATACTGCCGCCACACCGATAATTTCCGCGCCAAGCTACTTTCGCTTAAGCCCTTTTGCGACAGCTTTTTCAATACCGCCACAAAATCACGGCGCGTCGGCAGGCCGTTTCCCAGGTTATCGGGCAACAGGCGCATCAACTCACTTAAATCGCGCCGATAAGCGGAAACGGTATGCTCCGACTTGCCTTGTTGTAGCAAGGTTTTCAGATAGCGCTCAAGATGAAGCGTAAAATTGCTTGATTCCGCCATTTCAGACGGCCTCCAACGCCGTTTTCAATGCCGAAGGCAAACGGCAGACACGCTGCTTGCCATAATCGAAACACACCATGCCTGTCTGTACTTTCGCCAGCACAAGACCGTCTGAAATCCTGCGGATACGGTACAGTAAAGAAAAACCTACACCGGCCACGCCTGCCGCACCCATCTCCACCGACAGCTCATCGCCATGATGACCTTGCGCCAAATACTGTACCGCTGCATCCGCCATAATCAGGCCAGCCCCTCCGGCATCCATTTCACTCCAACCCAGCTTCGCCAGCCAACGCATCCTCACTTCATGGCACAAACGCAACACCGCATCGTTCGCCAAATGGCCACCATAGTTCACATCGCCCACCTGCACCGTCAAGGCCGTCTGAAACAAAGGCTTATCACATTCGGCCACCGAAATCCTATCCATTTTGCACACCCGTTTTCAATACTCTGCCATTATAAACCGAGACCCTGTTCGTTAATATATAAAAACAATGTAGCGGCTTGTAGTTTTTCATAGCAAAAAACATTATAATTTATCGGATAAATTTACCCTTCACTACTTCAGGAGCTTCTCATGGCACTCGTATCCATGCGCCAACTGTTGGACCATGCCGCCGAAAACAGCTACGGTCTGCCCGCATTCAACGTTAACAACCTCGAACAAATGCGCGCCATTATGGAGGCGGCCGACCAAGTCAACGCCCCCGTTATCGTTCAAGCATCCGCAGGCGCACGCAAATACGCAGGTGCCCCATTCCTACGCCATCTGATTTTGGCCGCAGTCGAAGAATTCCCGCACATCCCCGTCGTGATGCACCAAGACCACGGCGCATCTCCTGATGTATGCCAACGCTCCATCCAACTGGGCTTCTCCTCCGTGATGATGGACGGCTCGCTGCTCGAAGACGGCAAAACTCCGTCCACCTACGAATACAACGTCAACGCCACCCGTACCGTGGTTAACTTCTCCCACGCTTGCGGCGTGTCCGTTGAAGGCGAAATCGGCGTATTGGGCAACCTCGAAACCGGCGAAGCCGGCGAAGAAGACGGCGTAGGCGCAGTGGGCAAACTTTCCCACGACCAAATGCTGACCAGCGTCGAAGATGCCGTACGTTTCGTTAAAGATACCGGCGTGGACGCATTGGCTATCGCCGTCGGTACCAGCCACGGTGCATACAAATTCACCCGTCCGCCCACAGGCGACGTATTGCGTATCGACCGCATCAAAGAAATCCACCAAGCCCTGCCCAACACCCACATCGTGATGCACGGTTCCAGCTCCGTTCCGCAAGAATGGCTGAAAGTCATCAACGAACACGGCGGCAAAATTGGTGAAACCTACGGCGTACCCGTAGAAGAAATCGTCGAAGGCATCAAACACGGCGTGCGCAAAGTCAACATCGATACCGACTTGCGCCTCGCCTCTACCGGTGCCATCCGCCGCTTCATGGCAGAAAACCCATCCGAATTCGACCCGCGCAAATACTTGAGCAAAACCGTCGAAGCCATGAAACAAATCTGTCTTGACCGCTACCTCGCATTCGGTTGCGAAGGCCAAGCCGACAAAATCAAACCGATTTCTTTGGAAAAAATGGCAACCAAATACGCCAAAGGCGAATTGAACCAAATCGTTAAATAATCCGTATCTCGGATTCACACTAAGGCCGTCTGAAAACTTGAAAATAAGGTTTCAGACGGCCTTAGCTTTTGGGAAATTTATAGTAAAATCTTCCACCGACTACACATCAAAACACATCGAAAGCAAACATGAAACTCGCCGTTATTTTGCCGGCCTATTGTGCCGAAGCTTATTTGCCCGAATGCTTGGATTCGGTATTGAATCAAACATTCCGTGACTTTTTCGTCATCGCCATCAACGATGCTTCAACAGACAAAACCGGCGAAATCCTCGAGGCTTACGCAGCTAAAGATTCACGTTTGCAGGTTTTCCACCTTCCGGAAAACAGGGGCGAGCCGTTTGCCTGCCAATTTGCCATGGATATGCTCAAAGACGTAAAGGTCGAATATGTGGCACGAATGGACGCAGACGATATTTGCGCCTTGGATCGTTTTGAAAAACAGATTCAGTTTTTAGACAGCCATCCCGAAATCGATATTGTCGGCAGCCAAGCCACCATCTTTTTCGACGACCAAACCGGAAGAGAACCCGTTTTAAGCGACCTCCCCCTGCTCGACAAAGACATTAAAGCCTTTCTCTCCTTTGCCGCCCAAAACATGTTCAACCCCACCACCATGTGGCGGCACGATAGCATTAAAAACCTTGGGATAAACTACACCGCGACAGAAACCGCTCCCGATTTCCATATGTGGGTACAATGCGCCCTACATGGCAAAACCTTTGCCAACCTGCCCGAGTCTTTGTTGTCATACAGGATACACACAAATCAAGAAAGCAAAAAAAGAGACAAAATCAACAGATCCGTCCAATACACCATGGAGTTGTGGATCAGTCATCTCTTCCCTGATTTGAACGCGACGGAAGTAACGCTCTTAAGCCGCATCTTGTACGAAAAGCAACTGCGCTTGACCACCGAAGAGCTGAAAACCATTTTTGCCGCGTATGACAGAATCAGTAAGGACCGCAGCATTTCTTTGTTTGGCGAAGACCGCAATACGATGTTCGACATGATAGACAATTTCTTCAATTTCTTAAAAAGCCGGTTGAAATTCACTTAAATTATAAAAGGCCGTCTGAAACCTCGTTTCAGACGGCCTTTATCTATTTCAAAATCAATCTAAATCAGAACAAGCCATGAATCACGCCGTCTGCATCCACATCGATTTTCTCGGCAGCTGGAACTTTCGGCAGACCCGGCATCTTCATCATGTTGCCGCACAGCGCAACGATGAAGCCCGCACCGGAAGAAACGGTAATACCGCGCACGGTAATGCGGAAGCCTTCAGGGCAGCCCAAGAGTTTGGCGTTGTCGCTCAAAGAATATTGGGTTTTCGCCATGCAGACCGGCATTTTGTCCAAGCCCAGTTTTTCCAGTGAAGCGATTTCGGCAGACGCTTCTGCGCTGAAATCGACATCTTCCGCGCCGTACACTTTTTGGGCAATCGCACGGATTTTGTCTTTAATGCTCAACTCAACATCGTAGGCAAAATTGAAGTTATTCGGTTGATTTTCGATGGCGTTGACGACTTTGTGCGCCAAGTCTGCACCACCCGCGCCGCCTTTACCCCACACTTCGGTCAAGGAAACTTCGACGCCGTGTTCCGCACAGGCTTTTTCAATCATGGCCAACTCGGCATCGGAGTCGGACACAAAGCGGTTGATGGCAACCACCACAGGCAGGCCGAATACGTTTTTCAGGTTGGAAATGTGTTTCAGCAGATTAGGCAGGCCTTTTGCCAAGGCTTCGAGGTTTTCTTCGCCGAGATTGGCACGCTCCACGCCGCCGTTGTATTTCAAAGCGCGGACGGTAGCCACGACAACAGCCGCATCAGGTTTCAAATCCGCCAGACGGCATTTGATGTCGCAGAATTTTTCCGCGCCCAAATCCGCGCCGAAGCCTGCTTCGGTTACGGCGTAATCGGCAAGGTGTTTCGCCAAACGGGTAGCGGTTACAGAGTTACAGCCGTGGGCGATGTTGGCGAACGGGCCGCCGTGTACAAAGGCCGGAGTGCCTTCGATGGTTTGTACCAAGTTAGGCTTAATCGCATCTTTAAGCAATGCCGCCATCGCGCCATTCGCTTTTAAATCTTTGGCGTAAACAGGGCTGCCGTCTTTGGCATAGGCGACAAGGATGTTGCCCAAACGCTCTTTTAAATCGCTGATGTCTTTGGCAAGACAGAATACTGCCATCACTTCGGACGCAACGGTAATGTCAAAACCATCGGGACGCATCACACCGTCAACAGGTTTGCCCATACCGTCGATAATGTTGCGCAACTGACGATCGTTCATATCGACCACGCGACGCCACAGCACGCGTTTCGGATCGATGTTCAACTCATTGCCTTGATAGATATGGTTGTCGAGCATGGCGGCGAGCAGGTTATTCGCCGCACCGATGGCGTGAAAGTCGCCGGTAAAGTGCAGGTTAATGTCTTCCATCGGCAAAACTTGGGCATAGCCGCCGCCTGCCGCACCACCTTTAACACCAAACACCGGACCCAAAGAAGGCTCGCGCAGGGCGATAACCGAGTCTTTGCCGATATGGCGCAATGCGTCCGCCAAACCGATGGTTACGGTGGTTTTACCCTCACCCGCAGGAGTCGGATTAATGGCGGTAACCAAAATCAGACGGCCTTGTTTTTCCGGCAGCTTGAATGCCTCGGCAGGATTGATTTTGGCTTTGTAATGACCATAGGGCTCGATGTTGTCAACGTTCAAACCCAGCTTGGCGGCAATTTCACCAATCGGGCGCATGGTGGAAGACTGGGCAATTTCAGCATCGGTTTTGAAGCTCATGATTTTCCTTTATTGAGAGAGGGAAAGGCCGTCTGAAACAATATAATAAAGACGGCTGGAAGAAAAAGAATATTAGTTCTATTATAGCGTTTTCCAAAGACAAACCGCAGTGAAAATTTCGATATTTCATCAACAAGCGGATTCATATTGTCAACAATTTGAAACAAAGGAATAAAACATGAGCAGTAACGCATGGCTGTTTTGGGCATTGGCATCGGCAGGCTTCGCCTCATTGACCGCCATTTTCGCCAAAATGGGTTTACAGGGCATAGATTCAGATTTCGCCACCTTTATCCGCACCTTGGTCATCCTCGCCGCTTTGGTATTGTTTTTAACCTACACCGGCAAATGGCAGGGTGTGAACGGCTTTACCGGCCGCAACTGGACATTCCTCATCCTATCCGGCCTCGCTACCGGCGCATCTTGGCTTGCCTACTTCAAAGCCCTGCAACTGGGCAACGCCTCACAAGTCGCGCCCGTCGACAAATTCAGCCTGGTCTTGGTTGCCCTGATGGCCGTCGTTTTCTTAGACGAGCGCCCAAGCACGCAGGAATGGATAGGCTTAGGCTTGGTAACCGCAGGCGTATTGACTTTGGCTTTGAAACGATAAAAATTGGGACATCAAAAAAGGCCGTCTGAAAAATTTCAGACGGCCTTTGCTTTGCTTCAAACAATCAGCTCACAATTAATTTGAACCGACTTTGATTTTTTGCCACAAGTTGACAGACAGTTTTTTCGCATCTGCGCTCATTTGAGGCATGACGAAACCGTCTTTCATGTCTTGCTCGTTCGGGAAAATAGAACGTGTATTCACCAGCTCTGCAGGCATTTTTTCGCGTGCCGGTTTGCTGGCCGGTGCGAAGGTCACGGCAATACCGTTTTTCGCAGCCACTTCGGGATCAAGTGTGTAGTTGATGTATTTGTGGGCATTAGCGATGTTTTTTGCATCAGCCGGAATCAACCAAGATTCAATCCAGAAGCCCATGCCTTTCGGTGTCAACACTTCAATGCCGACGTTGTTTTTCACTTCTTCGGAACGCGCTTTGGCCAAGTTCAAGTCGCCGCCGTTACCTGCCGCCAAGCAGATATCGCCGCGCGCCAATTCGTCAATGATGGAAGGGCTGAAACGTTTCACGTCAGGACGGATAGACTTCAACACTTCCGCCGCCGCTTTCAAATCTTCAGGATTCGAGCCTTTAGGATCTTTACCCAAGTAGTTCAACAAGATTGGGAACATTTCGCTCGGGGTATCCCACAAAGCGATGCCACAAGATTTCAGCTTGTTGGTGTATTCGGGTTTGAACAGCAAATCCCAGCCGTTTTCAGGCAATTTTCCGCCCAAAAGCTCTTTGCCCTTCGCCGTAATCGCAATCGTATTCACACCTGAGAAGTATGGAACGGCGTATTGATTGCCAGGGTCGGCGGTTTCCAACATCTTCAGCAATTCAGGGTCGATGTTTTTGTAGTTCGGAATCAGATCCTTATTGATTTTTTGGTATGCGCCTGCCTCAATTTGGCGCGGCAGGAAGGCAATACCGGGTACAACCAAGTCATAGCCGGATTTGCCGGTCAGCATTTTGGCTTCCAACGTTTCGTTGTTTTCATACAAATCGTAAGTCAGCTTCAAATTGTTGGTTTTTTTGAAGTCTTCGACTGTACTTTCGTCAACGTAGTTTGACCAGTTGTAGATATTCAAAGTATCGGTGGCGGCTGCTTCGGTATTGGCAGCAGGCGCGCTGCCTGCTTGAGGTTGCTCGGCTTTTTTCTCGCCACCGCCGCACGCGGCCAAAGACAATGCGGCCAATACGGCTAATACGGATTTTTTCATACGGGCAGATTCCTGATGAAAGAGTGGTTAATGTCAATAAATAAGAAACCCTGCACCCCATAAACACCCCGGCGCAGAGTTAGGTTATTGTAATGGAAACGTAAGCAAACGCAAAGCAATATCCATCTGATTTTTATTGAAATAAGGCAAAGCAACACCATCTTTTTACCAAAAGCGTTGCACCGGCTGTAGTTTTTGGGCAAAATACGGCTGATTTGCGCGCGTTATAGAGAAAAAGCTTGCATATAAGGAAATCTGTCTTTAAAATTGCGCGTTTACAGAATTTATTTTTCAGGAGATATTCAATATGGCAAACAGCGCACAAGCCCGCAAACGTGCCCGCCAGTCGGTTAAACAACGCGCCCACAACGCCAGCCTGCGTACTGCATTCCGTACCGCTGTGAAAAAAGTGTTGAAAGCAGTTGAAGCCGGCGACAAAGCTGCTGCTCAAGCAGTTTACCAAGAATCCGTTAAAGTCATCGACCGTATCGCTGACAAAGGCGTATTCCACAAAAACAAAGCAGCCCGTCACAAAAGCCGTCTGTCTGCTAAAGTAAAAGCTTTGGCTTAATACTGATGCAGATGCTGGAAGTCCTGATAACCAAAGCAGGATAATCGAGCTGATACGATGCCCCTGAGGTCTTGCCTTTCAGGGGCATTGCCGTATTCACAGTCCAAACCAACTAAATAAAACCATTTACCCTTTCATCAGGCCGTCTGGAAAACAACGGAAACTCTCATGAACAAGATGTTGAAACATTCCCTAAGTATCGGATTCATTGCCGCCGCCCCGCTGGCCGCCGCCGATACCGCCCTACACTGCACCACCATTCAAGACAACGCCACCCGTTTGGCGTGTTACGACAACATCTACTCGGCGCAACTCCCCCCTCAATTCCCACTGCCGCAAGCGCAAACCGAAACCGCCAAAACACCAGTTGACCTCGAACAAAGCGTCCGCAAGAGCATCGAGAAAAAAGAAGCGGCCATCGTATTCGACAACCCTACCCATCCGAATATTTCAGACGACGTATTAAGCGAAACTACCGACAGCTACACACCTTTAAGCCTGATGTACGATTTGGATAAAAACGACACACGCGGCCTGTTGAGCGTACGCGAGCACAACCCTATGTACCTCATGCCCGTTTGGTACAACAGCAGCCCCAACTATTACCCGGAATCCCCCAGCCGCGGCGTAACCACACAGGAAAAATTCAGCGAGCAAAAACGCCTCGAAACCAAAATGCAGGTTTCCTTCAAAAGCAAGATTGCCGAAGATTTATTCAAGACCCGTGCCGACGTATGGTTTGGCTACACCCAAAAATCCGACTGGCAAATCTTTAACCAAGGCCGCAAATCCGCTCCGTTCCGCAATACCGACTACGAGCCTGAAATCTTCATTACCCAACCCGTTAAAGCAGACCTGCCTTTCTGCGGCAAACTGCGCATGGTTGGCGCAGGTTTTGTTCACCAATCCAACGGTCAAAGCCGCCCCGAATCACGCTCATGGAACCGCGTTTACGCCATGGCCGGTATGGAATGGGGCAAGCTGACCGTTATTCCTAGAGTTTGGGTGCGTGCCTTCGACCAAAAAGGGGATGACGATGACAATCCGGACATCAACAAATACATGGGCTACGGCGACTTAAAAGTCCAATACCGTTTCAACGATAAGCAAAATGTTTATTCCGTCCTGCGTTACAACCCGAAAAGCGGACGCGGTGCCGTTGAAGCGGCCTATACTTTCCCCATCAAAGGCAAACTCAAAGGCGTTGTCCGCGGCTTCCACGGCTACGGCGAAAGTCTGATTGACTACAACCACAAACAAAACGGCATCGGCTTCGGCCTGATGTTCAACGACTGGGACGGCATCTAAATGACCCCATATTATTTCAGACGGCCTTTGCAATCAAGGCAGCCGTCTGAAACAATGAAACAAAACAAGCCATTCGTTTAAAATACTCGTTTCCTAGCGTCCAAACGCGTATAATGCAAAGTTTGGGCAAAACTTGCCGGAATGAAACAAAGATGACAGAAGCCGCAGCCGAAAGCGGAAAAATCGCCAAGGCTTTAAAGAAATACCTGATTACAGGCGTGCTGGTTTGGTTGCCGATTGCCGTAACCATCTGGGCGATGAGCTATATCATCTCCGCCGCCGACAAACTGATCAACCTATTACCGGAAAGCTGGCAGCCCCAGCATTTCTGGGGGTTCAACATTCCCGGCTTGGGCATCGTCGCCGCCACAGTCGTCTTGTTCGTTACCGGTGTATTCGCCGCCAACGTATTGGGCAGACGGATTCTCGGCGCATGGGACAGCCTTTTAGGACGCATTCCCGTCGTCAAATCCATCTACTCCAGCGTTAAAAAAGTTTCCGAATCCCTGCTCTCCGACAGTAGCCGCTCGTTCAAAACCCCCGTACTGGTTCCCTTTCCGCAACCGGGCATTTGGACGATAGCCTTTGTTTCCGGCCATATCCCCGACAAACTCAAAGGCAGCCTGCCGCAAGATGACGACTATATTTCCGTTTACGTCCCAACCACGCCCAACCCGACCGGCGGCTACTACATCATGGTTAAAAAAAGCGACGTTCGCGAGCTGGACATGAGTGTGGATCAGGCATTGAAATATGTAATTTCACTGGGCATGGTGATGCCGGACGACTTACCAGTTAAAGCCCTACCTGCCCAAAAGCCGTCTGAAGACGGTGATACCGAACACAACAATTAAGGTCTTCTTTTTTTTCAGACGGCCTTTCCTTCTTTTCAAATTGAACAATATAAAAAGGTGATTTTATGCGTACCAACTATTGCGGCCTTATCAGCGAGCAATACTTAGACCAAACCGTTACCGTCAAAGGCTGGGTACACCGCCGACGCGACCACGGCGGTGTGATTTTTATCGACCTGCGCGACCGCGAAGGCATCGTTCAAGTCGTTATCGACCCTGATACTCCGGAAGCATTTGCCGCTGCCGACTCTTCCCGCAACGAATACGTTTTAAGCATTACCGGCCGCGTACGCAACCGTCCAGAAGGTACAACCAACGACAAAATGATTTCCGGCAAAATCGAAATCCTTGCCAAAGAAATCGAAGTCTTGAACGCTGCCGCTACGCCTCCGTTCCAAATCGACGATGAAAACATCAGCGAAAACGTTCGCCTGACCAACCGCGTTATCGACTTGCGCCGTCCTGCCATGCAACGCAACCTGCGCCTGCGTTACCAAGTGGCCATGGGCGTTCGCCGCTACTTGGACGCACAAGGCTTCATCGACATCGAAACACCGATGCTGACCCGCTCCACTCCGGAAGGCGCGCGCGACTACCTCGTACCAAGCCGCGTTCATCCGGGCGAATTCTTCGCGCTGCCGCAATCTCCACAATTGTTCAAACAATTGCTGATGGTTGCCGGTTTCGACCGTTACTACCAAATCACCAAATGTTTCCGTGACGAAGACTTGCGTGCCGATCGCCAACCTGAATTTACTCAAATCGACTTAGAAACCTCGTTCTTGAACGAGGATGAAATCATGGACATCACTGAAGGCATGGCCAAACAAGTCTTCAAAGATGCTTTAAACGTAGATTTGGGCGACTTTCCTCGCATGCCTTACTCTGAAGCCATGTTCTACTACGGCTCTGACAAACCGGATATGCGCATCAACTTGAAATTCACCGAGTTGACCGACCTAATGAAGACCGAAGAATTCAAAGTCTTCCGTGGTGCAGCCGACATGAAAGGCGGCCGCGTAGTCGCTCTGCGCGTGCCTAACGGTGCGAAATTCAGCCGCAAAGAGATCGACGAATATACTAAATTTGTCGGCATCTACGGCGCGAAAGGTCTGGCATACATCAAAGTAAACGATGTCAGCAACCTCTCCAACGGCGAAAACAGCGGCCTGCAATCTCCAATCGTGAAATTCCTGTCCGAAAACGCCCTGAAAGAAATCATCGAGCGTACCGGCGCGCAAAACGGCGACATCATCTTCTTTGGCGCAGACAAAACCAAAGTTGTGAACGAAGCCATCGGCGCATTGCGTATTAAAGTCGGCTTGGAACACGGTAAAGACAACGGCTACTTCGTAGACGAATGGAAACCTTTGTGGGTTGTCGATTTCCCAATGTTCGAATACGACGAAGAAGCCAACCGCTACGTAGCCGTACACCATCCGTTTACAGCGCCTAAAGAAGGTCATGAAGACCTGATGGTTTCCGACCCTGCAAACTGCCTGGCCCGTGCCTACGACATGGTATTGAACGGCTGGGAAATCGGCGGCGGCTCTATCCGTATCCACCGCGCAGACGTACAAGAGAAAGTGTTTGCCGCGCTGAAAATCAGCCCTGAAGAGCAACAAGAGAAATTCGGCTTCCTCTTGGACAACCTGAAATTCGGCGCGCCTCCGCACGGCGGCCTTGCATTCGGCCTCGACCGTCTGGTTACCCTGATGACCGGTGCAGAATCTATCCGCGACGTGATTGCCTTCCCAAAAACACAACGTGCACAATGTCTGCTGACCAATGCACCTAATGTGGTCGACGACAAACAACTTCGCGAGTTAAGCCTACGTCTGCGTCAGAAAGCAGTTGAAACAAAAGAAGCATAATTTACCGGCTTAACCTTTAAAATATCAAGGCCGTCTGAAATTTTTGAAATTTCTTTCAAATTTTTCAGACGGCCTTTCTACATTTTGGTCGTTTATATATAATCAACCCGCAAACTGTTTTATTTTAAATGTTCACTTTAATGACGTTAGAGTATGAAAAACAACCGTTTGTAAGAAAAACAAACAAATAAGCTCCACAAGCACTATCATGACTGTTACAACAATAAAGGAACCAAACAATGTTTCTGATACTGACGGGGCTGATACTGACTTTTTTTATTTTGTTGTTTATTATTACTTCAATTATTCACAAAAAACAGTTTGCCTATAACACACACCAAGACTATAACTATCCCTCCCTTCCCTCTACCGCGCATGCTACCCTCAAAGGCGGCAGCCTAACCTTGCCCGCCACTGTCAGCGGACAGGATACCGTCATTGCCAAAATCCGTATCAAGTCCAACTGGATGGGACTGCTGTTCTTGCCTTTTATCGAAACCATTTCATCCAAAGGCAAATGGAAGCAATATTTCGAATACGGCGCAAAAGGCGTGCGCTATATCAATCTGAGCGACACCTTCTCCGACAGTGACAAAACCATCCGTTTGGAAGGCAAATACCTGTCCTTGCCCGATCAAGAAATCGAACTCTCCGTTTATCCGCGTGAAAACCTCGACGGCAAAAAAATCCTTGTCCTCGCGCCCCATGCCGACGATGCTGAACTCAGCGCATACGGTTTGTACGAAAAACACGCCGCCAATTCAATGATCTGCACCTTAACCGCTAGCGAAGGCGGCAGCTTCCACTATGGCAACCTTTATAGCACGTGCGACTGCGACACCCAGGCACAATATCTGCAAAAAGGCCGGATGCGCGTTTGGAACAGCCTGACCGTTCCCCTTTTGGCCGGTGTGCCGTCTGAAAACATCCTGCAACTGGGCTACTTCGACAGCACATTGACCGCCATGCGCCAAAATCCGGAAAAAGAGATTAAATCGACCAAGATCGATACGACCGACGTCTATATTTTCCGTCGTGCCAATACATCCCCATTGGCGAAACACCTCAAACCCGGCTCAACTTGGAACAGCTTGGTAGACAACCTTGGCTATCTGATAGAAACGTTCCAGCCGGATATTATCGTGTCGCCGTCCCCCAATATTGATGCGCATCCCGACCACCAACATACTGCGCTGGCCGCCATCGAAGCCCTGCGCAAAATCGATTACCGCCGCGGCAATCTGTTTTTGCACACCATACATTATCTGAGCGACGACTTCCCTATCGGCAAAGTAGGCTCTTCCCTCAGCCTGCCGCCATCCTCCGAGCAACCGTTTTACTTCCAAAGCATCTATTCCCATCCTTTGGATAGAGAAGAGCAAAACCGCAAACTTCTCGCCCTTGACGCCATGAACGACATCCGTCCTAATTCAGACGGCTATATGCGTTGGAGTACCATGATATTCAAAGGCCTAAACAAACTGCGACACCATGTCCTCCATCTCGACAAAGACTTGGTCAACCGCTTTGTCCGCAGCAACGAATTCTTCTATACCGTCCCCATCAGCGACTTGTACCAAGAAGATACGCTGAAACAAATCACTTATCAGGGCAAAGCCCTATAAACCACAAAGGCCGTCTGAAAAGATGTTTCAGACGGCCTTTATCACACCAAATCAAAACAATAAAATCACTACATTACAAACGAAAAACACCAAACCCAACCAAACGCGACAACCCAAGTTATAATAAAACCCTTCCCACACGTCCCACATCATCATGCCGATTTACTTCATCGCCGATTTGCACCTGAGCGAATCCCATCCTCAACTGACCGCACTCTTCCAGAAATTTATCCAAGAAAAAGCCGTTCATGCCCAAGCCGTATACATTCTTGGCGACCTTTTCGATTTTTGGATCGGCGATGACGAAAACAGCCCTTTGGTTCAAATCATCAAGCAAACCATCCGCAGCCTGACCGAGCGTGGTGTCGCCTGCTATTTCATCCACGGCAACCGCGACTTCCTCATCGGCAAAACCTTCGCCCGCGATACCGGCATGACCTTACTGCCCGAGTACGCCGTTATCGACTTGTTCGGCACACCCACCCTGCTCTGTCACGGCGACACCCTCTGCACCGACGACCATTCTTATCAAAAATTCCGCCGTACCGTCCATCAAAAATGGCTGCAACGCCTGTTTCTGCTCCTGCCGCTCACACTCCGACTGAACATCGCCACCAAAATCCGCAAACAGAGCAAACAGGACAAGCAACACAAAACCGCCGACATCATGGATGTCAATCCGGCCTTTACCCACGAAACCGTCCAACGCTTCCACACGCCCCTGCTCATCCACGGCCATACCCACCGCGAAAACATCCATCGCAACGCCGATTACACCCGCATCGTACTTGGCGACTGGCGCGACAATTACGCCTCCATTCTCGAAGTCGATGCCGAAGGCTACCGTTTTATCGCCTTATAAAACATCAGGCCGTCTGAAAACCGGTTTCCCGATTGTTCAGACAGCCTGACTGACAAATATCCTCAACCGGTTTACGCAAACCAACCGCGTATCCGCTCCAAACCACCAAAGCGCACACACGCATCCGCATTCGCCTCAGTTTTCGGTTTCGCCCGATAAGCAATGCCGAATCCCGCCTCCCTTATCATCGGAATATCGTTCGCACCATCACCCATCGCCACCACCTGCCACGGAGCCAAACCCAGACGCTCACGGTATTCACGCAACAAATCCGTCTTAGCCTGTGCATCGATAATCCGCCCTTTCAGACGGCCTGTCAGCTTGCCGTTTTCCACTTCCAACACATTCGCAAAATGGAAATCCAAGCCCAAACGCCGTTGTAGGCGTTCCGTAAAGAACGTAAATCCGCCCGACACCAGCATAAACTTCACATCATTCCGTTTACACTCTTCCAACAAAAATTCCGCGCCCGGCGACAGCTGCAACACATTCTCGTACACCTCTTCCAACACGCGCTCGTCCAAACCGGCCAGCAAAGCCACACGCTTGCGCAAAGACTGCTCAAAGTCCAGCTCGCCGCGCATCGACTGCTCCGTAATCTTGGCCACCTCATCTTTCAGCCCGACACCGGCCGCAATCTCATCCACGCACTCAATCGTAATCAGCGTCGAATCCATATCGCTGACAATCAGCCTCAAATCAGCAAAAGCCATATCCGGCAACATCGCGCCATCTATCTGCTGCGCAATCAACGCCGCACGCATCTCGTCCGTCAATTCAAAATCATCCGAAACCGGCACACGCAACACCGACTTCCCTGATGGCGCAGACACCAAACCGCCAAACGCCGACCAGTCGCACGCGCCCAAATCCCCATGTTGCAACACCAAAACTTTCTTCATCTCATTCTCCTCATACCCCAAAACCTTTGCAAACAGATCGGGTACACATTCAGCCTAAAACCCCGAAACCGTATTTTTGCGAAGACCTTAAAAAACCAAAACAGCATTATAGCCAACCACCCCGAAAATTTTTAGACGGCCTGGAAACAAATTCAGCTAGAGCTACCAACCCCTGCATCAACCAAGTAATTACTCAAAAATTTGATTTTAGGCAAGCCGACTAAAAATTTTTGCCAGTAACAGGCAACTTGTGTTGATTTTTCTTACAGTTTCGATATAGTTACTTATAGCTAGTTTGGCACTACTCCTTATATCTAGCTTTCATTGCATTACCACCTCCATTCGTTGCCAACGACTTCCTTTCCGGTGGCAACCTTTTTTTTGGCTCGATGGTTTGACAATATCAAATTTAAATGAAATAAAATGATTCAGGGATCTATATTTAAAAACAAACCCTTCCTCATCTGCGCACGCATTTCATGCCTTGCAGCTATTTTATCTAACAGTTTGAAGAAGCCCTCACTTTAACTCAATTCGGTTAGTCAGGAGATTTCAGCTTTCCCCCCCCGACCGACTCAATCAATATGGCCATGTACACACACATCAGAGTAATGCTCAGAGTATGGCTGCTCCCAATCACTGATGCCTGCCGTTTTAATTGTCCTTAGCCTATCCTCTATTACCATCATCTCAAGATTCAATCCCTATCTGATAACTCACTGAATTTGAATGAAAAAATTATTTAAATGTTAAAATGTGCAAAACGCTTGCTTTCAATCCTAACAAGAGATATAGTACTAAATAACTAGTTCTTATTGATGAGAGATACTCCTTGGATACTTGCCTCCGGTCCTCCAACCCGGGGGCATTTTTTTACATTTTTATTTTGTGTTCGTATGGATAGGATAAAGACGAAACACCCACCACAAATCAACAAACAAATCGAACCGCAAACTGCGTTTTCCAAACGCTCAGGCCGTCTGAAACCCGCTCTCGAATATTATTCATGCCATATTTCAGACAGCCTGTTTAACCCTCTATTGCAAAGCTTGGCACAAGCACCTCTGACCGACGGCAATTAATTACTATATAATCAAACGCATCATCATCCCTACAAAGGAGCCACACCATGACCACAAAAATTAAAATTGGTATCGTCGGTGCAACCGGTTACACAGGCGTTGAATTGTTACGCCTGCTCAGCAGCCACCCCAACGCAGAAGTCACTGCCGTCACCAGCCGAAGCGAAGCCGGTATTGCGGTTGCCGACTACTTTCCCAGCCTGCGCGGCATTTACGACCTTGCATTCCAAACGCCCGAAGATGCCGGGCTTGACCGTTGCGACCTCGTGTTCTTCGCCACACCCAACGGCGTGGCCATGAAAGAAGCACCGTCCCTTGTCGAAAAAGGCGTACGCGTGATTGACCTGTCTGCCGACTTCCGCATCCGCGACATCTCAACATGGGAACAATGGTACAAAATGACCCATGCCGCGCCGCAACTCGTTTCCCAAGCAGTGTACGGTTTGTGCGAACTTCACAAAGACGACATCGCCAAAGCCATGCTGGTGGCCAATCCGGGCTGCTACCCCACCTGCGTTTCCCTGCCCTTATTGCCACTGCTTCAGGCTGGCCGTCTGAAAGCCAATGCGCCGCTGATTGCCGACTGTAAATCCGGTGTTTCCGGTGCAGGCCGCAAAGCCAGCACCCACGCCCTATTGTGCGAAGCAGGCGACAACTTCAAAGCCTACGGCGTCGGCGGCCACCGCCATCTGCCTGAAATCCGACAAACCCTGTCCGGGCTGCAAGACCATGTTTCAGACGGCCTGATTTTCGTGCCACACCTTGTTCCAATGATACGCGGTATGCACGCCACCCTGTATCTGCACCTGCAAGAACATACCGATCCTGAAGCCTTACTGCGCGAATACTACCGCGACAGTCCTTTTGTCGATATCCTGCCTTCAGGTTCGACACCTGAAACCCGCAGCGTGCGCGGCGCCAACCTTTGTCGTATCAGCGTTCAAAAAGCGCCCGAACAAGACGATGTGTGGATTGTTCTTTCCGTCATCGACAACTTGGTCAAAGGCGCAGCCGGTCAAGCCGTGCAGAATATGAACATCATGTTCGGCCTACCCGAAACCACCGGCCTGACTAATGCACCATTGATGCCTTAAGCCATCATTATTAAAAACACAAGGCCGTCTGAAACTTTGATCATTCAGACGGCCTTTATCGATTCATTCACAAACATCACTCATACACTACGCCGGCAAGCATTTCTTCTTCATTCAAGTTGCCGTACTGTTGCTCCCAATCGTGGGTAGCCTCCACCATATCGCATTCTTTGGCAAAAGCCAGCAGCCTGCCGTCCATCTGATCCAGACTCAAGCTGCCCAAGCGTTCGCATTCCGAAGCCGTCAGATTACCGTCCGCCTCATGCGCCTCCGAAGATCCGAAAGGCAGAGCAAAAAAACCCAGTACCAACGCCAGCAGCACCCAAAAAGTATTTTTACGCGAACGAGTCATTTCACACCTCTCATCATAATCATATAGCAGGTTTAAATCAGAAAAACTAAACCAAATAAAATTAAACTAAGAAAAATCGAACAGAAATTTAGAAATATCGATTTATCTAAGACAAAACGAATAATACTAAGAAAAAATAGAATATGCAATACTTTTTCTTAGATGAAGTAATTTTTTTCTTACAATTTTATAAAAACTAAGGTAAAATACACTCAAATCGTCCAAACCATATAAAAAACATACCTCCACAAAGGCATAAACATGGATACCTTTAAAGACCGCCTGGCTTTCTTATGGAAAGATGAAGCCCGCCAAGCCAAAATTGCCGCCGACATCGATATGACCATCGCCGGATTCAGCCGTATCTGGAACGAAGGAGGCCTGCCGAAATCGGAAACGCTAAAAAAAATCAAACAACTTAAAGGCTGCAGCATAGACTGGCTTTTAACAGGCGAAGGTTCTCCCTTCCCTGATTCCGAAGCCCCAAAGGCCACAGCAACCGACACACTAGGCAACCCTGTCGATATAGACGAATTTGTCTTCGTACCGCGTTACGACATCCAGGCCGCGGCCGGACACGGCCAGCTCGTCGGCGATGAGCAACCCATATTCGCCATGGCGTTCCGACGCTATTGGATTGAAAATTATGTAACGCGAGACATCAAAAACCTTTCCGTTATCTCAGTCAAAGGCGACTCGATGGAAGGCGTGCTGAATGATGGCGACACCATCCTCATCAACCACGGCCAAACCACGCCGCGCGACGGCCTCTATGTTTTACGCCTCAATGAAAACCTTTTGGTCAAACGCCTGCAACTGATACCCGGTGGCATCGTCAACGTCATTTCTGCCAACGAAGCCTACCCTACTTTTGAAATCGACTTGAAAAACCCGACCGACGACGTTGCCATCATCGGCCGTGTAGAATGGTTTGGCAGAAGCATCTAAATCTGACATACTGGTGCTTGAAATTTCTGCCATGCCCTCCATGTAAGCTGGCAGACCCTGTCTGCACAAACTTGCCTTGGCTAACGGTTTGAGCGACAATAGTAAAAATATTCATATAAAAGGAATCACATCATGTCAGACGAAAGCCCTATTATCTTTACTGACAGCTGCTGCACCAAAGTTGCCGACCTGATCGCCGAAGAGAACAATCCCGATTTGAAATTGCGCGTATTCGTCAACGGCGGCGGTTGCTCCGGCTTCCAATATGGTTTTACCTTTGATGAAATCAAAAACGACGACGATTTCGAAATCCAAAAAAACGGCCTGACGTTCTTGGTCGACCCGATGAGCTACCAATATCTGGTTGGTGCAGAAATCGACTACACCGAAAGCCTGCAAGGTTCTCAATTCGTCATCCGCAATCCGAATGCCGAAACAACTTGCGGTTGCGGCTCGTCCTTCTCCGTATAAATAATCCGTTTCTTCATGAAAAACAGGCCGTCTGTATCTTCAGACGGCCTTTTGTGTGAATTTATTTTAAACAATATTGGATTTATCTTATAATAATAATATCGGGCGTGAATATTTACTCTACAATAGACATAACATTGGACATGCATATTGCCATATAAATAAAAAATCATTGTCCAGCCGATTAACGACACAAAGGCACCCCCTATCCGGTCTGCCTAAGACTGCGGCCTCTGTTTTTGCCTGCATCGCAAGCCAAAACAGCTCAAACACAATAACAAAACCTCAGACCCAACCCATTTGGTTGATGCAGTCGAAATATTCATGGGATATCAATGAGCAAACAAGAAAAATTTTTCGACGTATACGTTTCCTATCCGCCGAACACGGATAGGGAGCGCATCCATGCCTGCCTGTATGACAACCTGCCTGAAAACGAAGTCGAGAGTCTGATTCAAGCTTTGGCCGAGCGTCCGCAAGCTATTGTGGCCGAGAAATGCACCCAAGACGAGCGCGAAAATGCGCAGCATTACTTCAGCTATTTAGGTTTGGACGTAATCGTCCGTCAGGCTATGGAGTTGGAAGCGGTTGAAGAAGAACCCGTGTTGGCAGTCAACACGCCCGACCCTATCCAATGCCCAGTCTGCATGACGATTATCGACGAACTCGACGCACAGGAATGTAAAACCTGCCACTTTGATTTGACAGAAAAAAATGAGCTGGCCATCCAGCGCAAGCGCATTGAATGGCAGGAAAAAATCTCTTTCGAGCATAAAAAACAAACCGAAATTGCCCACAAGCTCAAATATGAACGCGAGCAGGAAGAGAAAAAGCTGCGCAAGAAAATCCGTGCTGAATTGGAATCCCAACTACGCGAAGAGTTAGGCCAAAATCCTGAGCTGGCCGCACTTGCAGCAAGGAAGAAAACACAGTTTCTGCTTACAATGGCTATCGTATTCGCCGTTTTGAGTCTGCTTGCACTCGGCTATATCGCTGCAAAATTCTTCTAAACTGATTCCAAAACTTAAGGCCGTCTGAAAAACAGATTTTCAGACGGCCTTTTATTTCTATATTGATTGAATCATTTCAATCAAGCCTCTTGCACATCAACGTCCACCGACCATCGGATTTTGCCGTCCCTGTTTTGCTGTAACACTTGTACCCACAAACTCACGGCGCGATGCAAATCTTGTCGAGATGTCGATTCGAGGAAAACTTGCGCACGTTCGCGTTCGGCAAGGCGCACCATCAGCATGGGGGCGGCGCCGAACTGGGAGACGCTTTCAGGCAAAAGCGGAGCAATGGTTTCTTTGGCGGCGTTGAGAAACTCCATCGCATCGGCAACGCGCGGCGCGTCGGCGCGGACGGCAGTCTGGAAACCGAAGGGCGGCATGGCGAACATTTGTCGCTCGTTCAATTCGTTTTCGGCAAACACGGCGTAGTCCTGCGCTTTGACGGCGGCGAAGACGGGATGTTCGGGCAGTTGGGTCTGTATCAACACCTTGCCGGGTTTGTCGGCGCGCCCCGCCCTGCCGGACACCTGCATCAGCTCGGCGAACAGCCTTTCCGGCGCGCGGAAATCCGCGCTGTATAGACTGCCGTCGGCGTTTAACACGATAACAAGGTTGAGTCGCGCGAAATCATGACCTTTGGCGAGCATCTGCGTGCCGACCAGAATATCGATTTCGTTGTCGGCGATGCGGCGGTACAAATCCGCCCAGTCATTTTTGTGCGCGGTGCTGTCCCTGTCGACGCGGACGACGGCGGCCTTGGGCAGGAAGGCGCGCAGGGTTTCTTCGACGCGCTGCGTGCCGTGGCCGACGGCGGTCAGGTCTTGGTTGCCGCAGTCGGGGCATTTGAATGGGATGGGTTCGCGGTGGTCGCAGTGGTGGCAGCGCAGTTGGCGGGCGCGTTGGTGCAGCACCATCTTGGCGGAGCAGTTCGGGCAGCCGAAGGTATGGCCGCAGTCGCCGCAAAACAGCGCGGGCGCGAAGCCGCGCCGGTTGAGGTACACCAGCGACATGCCGCCTGCTTCAAAGTTCTGTTTCAAAAGCTGCAAGGCTTGCGGCGAGAAGCCGTTGTCGAGTTTCAGACGACCTACGTTGAGGATGTCTACTTGCGGCAGTTGCGCAGTGGTATGGGCGCGTTCGGTCAGTTGCAGCAGGCGGTACGCGCCGCTTTGCGCCTTGTGCCAGCTCTCCAAGCTGGGCGTGGCGCTGCCCAAGACGACGGGACAGCCGCTCTGCTTCGCCCGCCACACCGCCAAATCGCGGGCGTGGTAGCGTAATTCGTTGTCCTGTTTGAACGAGCCGTCGTGTTCCTCATCGACCACAATCAGCCCGACATCATCCATCGGTGTGAACACCGCCAGCCGCGTGCCGATGACCAATTTCGCCTGTCCCAACATCGCGCGCAGATAATCCTGCGTGCGTTTGCCTGCCGCCATTTGGCTGTGCAACACAGCGGTCGGCACATCGGCAAAACGGTCTTCCACCCGCTTCAAAAGCTGCGGCGTGAGGTTGATTTCGGGCAACAGAAACAACACCTGCCGCCCCTGCGCCAACACTTTCGCCATCGCATCGAAATATACCTCGGTCTTGCCGCTGCCGGTGATGCCGTACAGCAAAAACGGCTGAAATTTACCGAAGGCCGTCTGAATTTCATCGGAAGCCTTCTGCTGGTCAGCATTTAATACAAATTCAGAGTGCGAAGCCTGCCCATTGCACGACCTTAAAACGGGTTTCGCCGCTTCCATAGTTTCAATCCAACCCTGTTCCGCCCAATCTTCAATTAATTTCGCCGCCTGCGCGTTCACCTGCTTCAACGCCGCCATCGTCATCCCGCCCGACAGCAGCGCGTCCCACAAAGCCGCTTTTTTGTTGAACCGAGACGGCGGCGGCGTTTGCGCCCTACCCGCTTCGTTCAAAGCGTAAAACAACGGCGGCTGCGGCATTTCCACCACGCGCGTTTCCTTCAAACCTTGCGGCAATGCGGCAAACACCGCCTGCCCGGTCGGATAGTGGTAATAACGCGACGTAAATGCCAACAAATCACGCCAGCTTTGAGGCAACGGCTTTTCTTCCATAAAGGCCGTCTGAACACTCAAAATCCGCGCCGTATCCATATCCGGCGCAATATCCGTTTCCCACACAACCCCAACAACGGTTTTATTGCGGAAAGGCACAAGCACCCGCGTTCCCGGAGGAAGCGGCTCGGAATAGGAATACGTCAAAAGGCCGTCTGAAAGCGGCACGTTTACGGCAATACGGTGGTAGATCATACAAACAATCAAATCATTTTTTCGTATTTTAACAGCCGAAAGCTATTTTCAGACGATAATTTGAGCCTTAGTACAATGCAGACATGACAGAGGTTTGATACAATGCCTTACTTTCAACACACGCAAGTCTCTCGCATGAAAACCAAGTTAATCAAAATCTTAACGCCGTTTGCCGTCCTTCCTTTGTTGGCATGCGGTCAACCTGCCGTATCCAACGCCAATGCGGCGCCTGCTCCGGCCGCCAAAGCGGAAGCGCCTGCCGACAAATCCGTTGCCGCTTCTTTGAAAGCGCGTCTGGAAAAAGTCTATGCCGCCCAAGATTTGAAAGTTTTGAGCGTCAGTGAAACACCGATTAAAGGCATTTATGAAGTTGTCGTCAGCGGCAAACAAATCATCTATACCGATGCTAAAGGCGACTATATGCTCGTTGGCGACCTCATCAACGTCAATACGCGCCAAAGCATGACTGAAGAACGCGCCGCCGATTTGAACAAAATCGACTTCGCTTCCCTGCCTTTGGATAAAGCCATCAAAGAAGTACGCGGCAACGGCAAACTGAAAGTCGCTGTTTTCTCCGATCCGGACTGCCCGTACTGCAAACGCTTGGAGCATGAGTTTGAAAAAATGACCGACATCACGATTTATACATTCATGATGCCGATTCCGAGCCTGCACCCTGATGCCGCGCGCAAAGCCGAGCTGTTGTGGTGTCAACCTAATCCGACCCAGGCATGGATCGACTGGATGCGCAAAGGCAAACTCCCAAGCGGCAAAGCAAACTGCGAAAACCCTGTTGCAGAAACCACTTCATTGGGCGAACAATTCGGCTTCAACGGCACACCGACCGTGGTCTTCCCTAACGGCCGCAGCCAAAGCGGTTACAGCCCTATGCCTCACCTCAAAGAAATTATCGAGAAAAACCAGTAATACAGGGTTTAATCTCCATAAAGGACGCTTTACGCGTCCTTTTTTCATGTCACCCGCCATCAACTGCCTTCAGACGGCCTCGATACTGACAAGTACAAAAAAGGACGTGTCCAACACGTCCTTTTTTCTCTTTACCTTACAGGTAGAATTTTTCAATCACTTTCAGGTTTTCATCCAATTTGTACACCAGCGGCTGACCGGTTGGGATTTCCAAGCCCATGATGTCTTCGTCGGAAATGCCTTCGATGTGTTTTGCCAACGCACGCAGGGAGTTGCCGTGTGCCGCAACCAATACACGTTTGCCGCTCAAGATGGCCGGAGCGATTTGGTCTTCCCAGAAAGGCAGGACGCGCTCGAGGGTAACTTTGAGGTTTTCGCCATCAGGTACGACATCGCTAGGCAGGTTGGCATAGCGGCGGTCGTTGTGGGCGGAGTTAGGATCTTTAGGATCGAGCAGCGGAGGCAGGGTGTCGTAGCTGCGGCGCCAAATGTGGACTTGCTCGTCGCCGTATTTTTCTGCGGTTTGTTTTTTATCCATACCTTGCAGCTGACCGTAGTGGCGTTCGTTCAAACGCCATGATTTGATTTGTGGAACAAACAGTTGGTCGGATTCTTCCAAAACGATGTTACAGGTTTTGATGGCACGGGTCAGAACGGAGGTAAAGGCGATGTCAAACTCGTAGCCTTTCTCTTTCAGCTTTTTACCTGCTGCTGCGGCTTCTGCCAAACCTTGCTCGCTCAGCTTGACGTCGCGCCAGCCGGTGAAAAGGTTTTTCGCGTTCCATTCGCTTTGTCCGTGACGGATGAATACTAATTCCATGATAGTTTGCTCCAATGAAGTTTGGGAAAGGGTATTTATATCACACTTTGCCGCCGCGCTGATAACGCCGGCGGTTTCTTTTGATATGTTGCAAGTTTGCTTTTAGTCTTCAGACGGCCTTGTCGGAAGGTAAACGTCAAAACGCGTGCTTTTGCCTGTATATTGATAAGCAGGTTTGCGCCTATCGAGAAATTCACCCAAGCGCGGGCGTTTGACGACAATGCGCTTTTTGGCGGTATTCAATGCAACGTTCAGAAGCTCGGCTTCGTCTTGTGCCGCACCGACCAAATCGTGAAAGTAAGCCATTTCTTTTTTCACAGCGGCGGTTTTGCGACGCTCCGGATACATCGGGTCGAGGTACACCACATCGGGGCTGCCGTTTTGCGTGGACAATTCCTGCATTAAATCAACGGCATTGCCGAAGTGCAAAATAATTCGCTGGGCAATCTCCCGTGTCTCTTCACTTTGCCCTGCCCTGTTGAGGCCGTCTGAAAGTAGACAGGCAACAGCAGGATTTTGTTCAAAAGTTTGTACATTCAAGCCCAACGAGGCAAGCACAAAACTGTCGCGCCCCAGTCCGCCGGTAGCGTCCCAGACAGTCGGTTGCGCAGTATGGTTGACGGCTTTGGCAATCAACTCGCCTCCACCTTTAGTGCGCCGATAATGGGCGGCACCGCCATCAAAATCAACGCGAACACGGCCTTTTTCACCGGCGCGGCACAAACTGATGCCGCTTTCGTCAGCGATAAGGAAACTGCCTTCTTCAGGCTGCCGATCAATAACGGTCAGCCCGAAAGGTGCAGCAAGGCTGCGAAGTTCGGTAGATGCGGTTTCGTCAAAATAAATCTTGTACATAAGGCTTATGTTTCAGACGGCCTTGAAAACTCAGGCCGTCTGAACGTTTTAATTGATGTCCAAGCGTTCCATACGGTAGCGCATAGAGCGGAAGCTGATGCCCAAAAGCTTGGCGGCTTGGGTACGGTTGTAACGGGTTTGCTGCAAAGCCTGCTCGATGATGCTGCGTTCCACTTGGTCGAGGTAATCCTGTATCTGCATGGTGCGTGGATCAAACGGTGGAATGGGACTGTGATTGAGCGTAGTTTCACGCGCGTCGGGTTCGGCAATATCGTCAAAAGAGAAGCCGCTGCGTTCTGCCTTAACCTGCGGAGCATTTTGAATCTGCAAGTCGTCCACTTGTATCACTTGGCCTACCGTTAGCGCAACGGCGCGTTCGAGGATGTTTTCCAACTCACGGAAGTTGCCGGGATAGCTGTAATGCAACAGGGCTTCTTGGGCTTTCGGGCTGAGTTTGTAGGTTTGATTGCCGTGACGGTGTTTATACAGCAGATACAGAATCAGCGCGCCCAAGTCTTCGCGCATTTCGCGTAAAGGCGGCATATGCAGAGAGACTACGTTGAGGCGGTAATACAAGTCCTGACGGAATGCGCCGCTTTCAACCAAAGCTTCGAGGTTTTTATGGGTCGCACAAATAATGCGCACATCCACAAAGGTTTCCCGCGCATCGCCGATACGACGCACGGCTTTTTCTTGAATGGCGCGCAGGAGTTTGACCTGCATGGCAAGTGGCAAATCGGCAACTTCATCAAGGAACAAAGTGCCGCCGTCAGCGTGTTGGAAAAAACCTAAACGGTCTTGATCCGCACCGGTAAAGCTGCCTTTTTTGTAGCCGAAAAATTCGCTTTCCATCAGGTTTTCAGGAATGGCACCGCAGTTGACGGCAATAAATGGTTTGTCGGCGCGGTCGGACAGCTCGTGAATCGTGCGCGCCGCCTGCTCTTTACCCGTACCGGATTCACCGGAGATATAAACAGGAACAAGGCTGCGGGCCAATCTGCGAATCAGGTGGCGTACTTCGACCATTTGCGGCGAAGTACCCAACAGGCGCGGCATATCGTCCTCGCCTTCCAATACAGGTGCGTCTTGTTGCAAAGCAGGATTGATGCTGCCGGCCGAAAAACGCTCTTTTAAGGAATTGAGCCCTTCCGGAACAGTCAAAGGCCGGTTAAATTCACTCTGTACGCTCTTAGGAGGCGTAACGACAGGCTTAGCCGGCTGAGGTTCGGGTTTATACAGGGCGGCAGAAACAGGCGCAGGCTGCGATTTGACTTTTTCAGACGGCGTGGGTTCGGCAGTATTGTCTGAAACCGACACTGCCGATTTAACCAATGAACGCAACTGCGACAGCGTAATCGGTTTTTGCAGATAATCAAACGCCCCTGCTTTCAAGGCTTCAACAGCTTGGTCGGCATTGCCGAAAGCCGTAATCACGGCGACGGGCGTATCGAGCATCAGTTCATCGATGTATTGGACAACCTCGAGGCCGGAGCCGTCAGGCATACGCATATCGGTCAACACCAGCGAATAATCGTTGTTGTCCAGCTTGTCTTTAGCCTCTTCAACACCAGCCGCAGTATCGACGTGCAGACCCATTTTCATCAGGGTCATTTCCATCAGGTCGCGGATGTCTGCCTCGTCATCGACAACCAAAACCGGCTCTTGCAATTTATTCATCCTGCGCTTGCTCCTTCGGTAAAATCAATTCAAACCCGTTCATTTCAGGGTGATAATGCAGCTGCCCCATATTGGCGTGTGCCAACTCGCGTGCGACGTAAAGCCCCAAGCCGGTGCCTTGTTTTTCGGTGGTGTAAAACGGCTCGAACAAATGATTTCGTACATCGGGCGGCACGCCTTTGCCGTTGTCCGCCACGACGATGGAAATATGCATCCTGCCGCTTGAACGGATAAGGACGGTAATGGCGTTTTCGTCCTGACGGCTGTGTCTCCAAGCGTTGTTGCACAAGTTCCACATCACTTGCTGCAAATGCATGGGGTCAACCAATACGGTCAGATTGTTGCCGTCCATATTCATACGCAGACAACCGATGGCATCGGGATTATTCAAGGTAAATTCCTGCTTGAACTCTAACCAGAATTTCATCAGATTAATCGGCTGGCGGCTGATGTTGTCTCGTTTGTTAAGCAGGGATACGTCTTCCAACATCTTGTCGATACGTTGGATATTGCTGTCGATGATGTTGTAGAGCTTGGCCTTGAGCGGATCTGCCTCATCGCCTTCCTGCAACAAATCGCTGGCATGACGGATGGCGGACATCGGGTTGCGGATTTCGTGGGCGAGGTTGGCAGTCAACTGTCCGAGCGAAGTCAGCTTGGTGGACATGGCCTCCGCAGCCACTTCACGCAATGAGCGGACGTACAACATCAGCAGCTCGGTTTGCTCCTGAATCAGCGGAACGGCTCGGACGTGCATGGCGTGTTGGAAAATATGGATATCGGTTTCAAAAGGTTTGTCGGGTTGACGCTGCCAGCGAGCCACCAGTTCGCCGAACACGATTTCCTGCTGATCGATAATCAGGCTGGGGAAATAGATTTTTGCCTGTTTGTTAAACAGCCACACGCGTTGGGTCGCATCAATCACCACAACCGCTTCCTGTACGCGGTTCAAAACCAAATGGTTCAAGCCGCTGATACGGCGGTAGGCCAGTTGATGGCGGCTGGCGGACTCTGTGGCCTGCTCCAGATAACGGGCGGCAAACGAGGTCAGCATCGCCACCAGATAGCTGGCGCCGATCAGCATCAAAGAATTCGCCACTGATTTTGCATCCCAATTAAATGAATCGAAACGCATACTGCCGTCTAAAAACAGGTTCAAAATAAACAACATTGCCGTATAGCCTGCATACAGCATAGGATAGTGGCCATAACTGAGCAGACACGACGTGGCGACAAACGGCAAAACCAAAATTCCGAAACCAGAAGCCGTACCGCCGGAGATATACACCAAAACCATCATCATGGTGATGTCGACCACGGCACTGGCATTGGGCAAATCCAAAGACTGCCACTGCCAGCCCGGGCGGAGCACGGAGAGCATAATCAGGAAGAAATACAGCGTTACCCAGATATAAAACTCAACGGCCGGCAACGAAACGCCAATCAGGTTGCCACCCGTGTAGCTGCCGAACGCGTGCAAAACCAAAAGCGGCAAGACGATGGCTATTCGGGCAATGTTGATTACACCGGGAATCCGCTCCCTCAGATTACCCAGTTCTTGAAGATTGGCTCTGTTCATAAGTGAACCTTTTTTATTATCATGCAATGTCGTATAAATTTAATTTATTTAGATATATTTGTTCTTGTTTCAGGACAAACTTTTCAGACGGCCTGATATTTCCAATACCTTGCCTTTTTTACCGCGTTTGCCGTCAATATCGGCAATACGCAGTTTTTCCTGATGTTCTGCGCCGCGTCGGCCGACCGATACAACGGTAAACTCAGGAGAGGTCGTCACCATAATGTGTTCCAAAGATGCACCCTCAGCCAACGACATCAGCTGCAAACCGCGGCCTTTAGGCATGACTTTGAGTTCGCCGATGGAAAACGCCAAGAGACGGTGGTCGCTGCTGGCCAGTACGACTTTGCAGTCGGGATTGATCAGCGAAGAAGCATAGACGGCAACCGGCGGCAGGACGGTTTCGCCGCTGTCCACGGTCATGATCACTTTACCCGCTTTCACGCGTCCGATCATATCGGCCAACTTGGTGATAAAGCCGTAGCCGCCGCTGCCTGAAAGCAAGTAATGCTGTTCGGGCTGACCAGTGAGCATGGCGACGGGTTTCGCGCCGTTTTGCAGCTCGATTAAGGATGAAACCGGCACGCCGTCGCCGCGTCCGCCGGGGATTTCGGCGGCATCAAGCGTATAGGTTCTGCCCAATGAATCCAGGATGACGACGGGTAAAACCGTGCGGCCTTCGATGGTTTGCTTGAGGCGGTCGCCTTCTTTGAACGCGGTTTGGCTCAAATCAAGGTTGTGTCCGGCACGGCTGCGTATCCAGCCTTTTTCCGACAGAATCAGCGTGATGGGTTCGTCGGCGGTGGTTTGTGTCAGCACGGCGCGTCCGGCCTCTTCCACCAGCGTGCGGCGCGCGTCACCAAACTGCTTCATGTCCGCCTGCATCTCTTTGATAATTAGCTTACGTTTTTCGTTTTCGTCGCCCAAAAGAATATTCAGACGACCTTGTTCTTCGCGCAACTCGTTCAATTCTTTTTCGAGTTTGAAACCTTCCAAACGCGCCAACTGACGCAGGCGGATTTCCAAAATGTCTTCGGCTTGGATTTCGGTCAGCCCGAACGCCGCCATTAAATCGGCTTTCGGATCATCTGATTCACGAATGACTTTAATCACTTCGTCAATGTGCAGAAAGACTTTCAGACGGCCTTCGAGGATGTGCAACCGTTTTTCCACTTGACTCAAACGGAATTTCAGACGGCGTGTTACGGTAACGACGCGGAAATCCAACCATTCCTGCAAAATCGTTTTCAGGTTTTTCTGCGCAGGGCGGTTGTCCAAACCCATCATTACCAAGTTCATGGACACATTGCCTTCCAGAGAAGTCTGCGCCATCAGCGTGTTGATGAAAGTATCCGTATCGATGCGGCTGGATTTTGGTTCAAATACAAGACGCACAGGATGTTCGCCGTCTGACTCGTCGCGCACGCGGTCGATTAAATCCAGCATCAGCTTTTTGGTGTTGAGCTGGTCTTGGTTGAGCTGCTTTTTTCCCGCTTTCGGTTTCGGGTTGGTTTGTTCTTCGATTTCGGCAAGGATTTTGGCGGAATTGGCGTTCGGCGGCAGCTCGGTCACAATCACGCGCCATTGTCCGCGCGCCAGCTTCTCGATTTCATAACGCGCACGCACGCGCACGCTGCCTTTGCCGGTTTCGTAAATCCGACGCAATTCGTCTGCCGGCGTGATGATTTGACCGCCGCCGGCAAAATCGGGCGCAGGGATATACTGCATCAGGTCGGCGGTTTCCAGCGTCGGTTTCTTCAACAACGCAATCGCCGCCTGTGTGACTTCGTTTAAATTGTGCGATGGGATTTCGGTCGCCATACCCACCGCAATGCCCGACGCACCGTTGAGCAACACCATAGGCAGACGGGCGGGCAGGTGTACAGGTTCGTCAAACGCGCCGTCGTAGTTCGGCACAAAATCCACCGTCCCCTGATTGATTTCGGACAACAGCAATTCCGCAATCGGCGTCAGCCGCGCTTCGGTGTAACGCATCGCCGCCGCCCCGTCGCCGTCGCGCGAACCAAAGTTGCCGATGCCGTCGATTAAGGGATAGCGCAAGGTAAAATCCTGCGCCATGCGAACCATCGCTTCATAGGCAGAACTGTCGCCGTGCGGATGGTATTTACCCAAAATCTCGCCGACCACGCGTGCCGATTTCACCGGCTTCGCCCCCGCCGTCAAACCCATATCGCGCATGGCAAACAAAATACGCCGTTGTACAGGCTTTTGGCCGTCTGAAACTTCAGGCAGCGCGCGGCCTTTGACCACGCTCATGGCGTATTCGAGATAGGCGCGTTCGGCGTATTGACCTAACAGCAGGTAGTCTTCACCGACAGGAGATGGACTTGGAGCGGAAATGTGTTCTGTCATCAGGATGGTAAAACGAAATAAATTAAAGAAGGATATTGTAAAGCAAAATCGGTAGTCATAGCCAATTTGAGTGATGAACGGTAGCGCAGCGACAATAAGGCTTTCCGAATCAGGTCAGCAAATGGAATCCGTTTCGACAAAAAAGGCCGTCTGAAACCCTTTCATGTTTCAGACGGCCTTTTCATTTTGGTTTTAAATCAAAACTTCGTTATTCTGCAGTAGCCGGTTTGGCCGCAGTTTTAATGGTTAAGGTCACCGCTGCGGCAATGGCCAGGGAAACACCGGCAAAAGTCATCGCGTTGGCAGGGTTTGAACCCAAGAAAGTTCTGTACACCCAGCCGAAAGATACGGTTTCAATCAGCATTGGAATCACAATCATCATGTTCACAATACCCATGTACACGCCGTAACGTTCTTTCGGAATAGAACCGACCACAATCATAAACGGCACGCCCATCATACTTGCCCAACCGACACCGAAACCAATCATCGGCGCAAACATCAGGTATTTGTTGCCGATGTGCGGAATGGTGAGCAAGGCTAGTGCGGCAAGGGTTACGGCAAAGGCGTGAACATATTTGGCGGCGTATTTGCGCGCCATCCACATCAGGCCAAAGGCGGAGATAAAGGTTATCACGTTGTAAAAACCGTTTACCAGGCCGGTCCATGCAACCGCTTGGCTATACGCTTCGGTATTTTCAACGGTCGAATCCCAGACGGATTGGACGATACTGTGGGAAATATATTGCCAGTAGATGAAGAGCGCGTACCATTGGAAGAGATACACCAAGGCCAGTTGCCACAGGGCAGTCGGCATTTCGCGCACGGCAACGACAATATCTTTAACAGCATGGGCCGGACCGCTCGGCTGGGCTTTAATGGCCGCCATTTCTTCAGGGCTGGGCTCGCGTTCGGCCGTTGATAAAACGGTAATCAAAACCGAACCGATGGAGCAGACCGCACCAATATAAAACGAACCGAATACCCAATACGGAATGCCTGCTTCGGAAGTTTGTTGCAACCAGCCGATTTGTTGGAAGATATAGAGGGAAACGTTGGCCAGGGTAATGCCCAAGCCGGTAAACACAGACTGCATCAAGAAACCGGTGGATTGCTGGTGTTCAGGAACGGTATCGGCAATGAAGGCACGGAAAGGTTCCATTGCAGTATTATTACTGATGTCCAAGAGCCACAGCAGCAATACGGCCACCCACAAGGCGGTAACGTGCGGATAGATAAAGAGACAGAGACTGCAACCAATGGCGCCAATCAAGAAATACGGACGGCGGCGGCCCAATCCGGGCACCCAAGTGCGGTCACTCATCGCACCAATCATCGGCTGCACCAGCAAACCGGTAATCGGGCCTGCCATATTCAAAATCGGCAATTGGCTCGGATCGGCATGAAGAAAGCTGAAAATCGGGTTAATCGCAGTTTGCTGCAACCCGAAGCTATATTGAATACCGAAGAAACCGAAGTTCATCAGCATAATCTGGCGAAGTGTCATCGCCACTTGTGGGGAGATTTTCATAGTAAGGCTACTCCTGGATAATAAACTATGGAAACAACAAACTCCAATTTCAGCGGTATGACGCTTTTATTGTATTGGGCCGCCTTTTTAATGAGGCAATCCTGTTTTCAGACGGCCTTTATTTTGACCGTTTACATAATCTTATTTTGATGTGTGTTTGCGTTGTTTAAAGCTTATTTTCAGGCCGTCTGAAACTATTTATTAATCACAGACTGACGCCAGATGGTTTCCCCAACGACCTTGACTGACTGAACCGAGCCGGTCGGGTGTTCAATGTATTGAAACAGCAAATCCGCCGCCATCGCGCCCATGCGCAGATAAGGCAGCTCGGTACTGGTCAACGGCGGAAACAGCGTCTCCGCAATCGCGCTGTGGTTATCATAGCCGGCAACCGAAACTTGCTCGGGAACCCGCACGCCGCGCGTCCTCAAAATCCCGTACACGCGTACTGCCATTTCATCGTTACCGCAGCAAATGACCGTCGGCGGAAGCGTCAAAGACAACAGTTTCAAAATAGCCGAAATCAAAGATCCGCTGTCATTGCTGAAGTCAGGATAACCAGTTTGCACCAAATCAGGATCGAAGACAATATCCGCATCCGCCAAAGCCCGGCGGTATCCGGCCAATCTCAATCTCGTTGCTTCTACGCCCGGCTGCAAAGTCACATAAGCAATCCGTTTGTGTCCGCTTTGGATAATCCGGCGCACCAAGCCATACTGCCCTGCTTCATCGTCCGGCAAAACCGACGGCGTACCTGCCAAATCGAAACAGTTGACCAACACCATCGGGCAACGGTTGGGCACTTCCGGCAGCAATACTTCCTGATGGAAACCGGCCACATATAAAATCCCCTCGGCACGATGCTCCATAAAGGTACGGATCAGCGGCTCCATCTGACCGGGCTGCCCTGGCTTGTTGTCGATGTCGGCAATCATCAAAATCTTGCCTTGTGCACGAATCTGCTGCTGAATGCCCTTAATCAAGAACATATCCGGTATGCCGTGTCCGCCCGTATTCTCGCCTGTCCGCGAAATGGCGCCGGTAATCAGACCGACCAAGCCGGAACGGTGTGACCGCATAATCCGCGCCGCAGAAGACGGGATATAGCCCAAAGCAGCAATCGCTGTTTCTACTTTAGAACGGGTTTTATCACTGACCGGCGCATCGCCGTTAATCACCCGGCTGACCGTCTTGGGAGATACCCCGGCATAAGCAGCGACATCATAAATTGTAGCCATCTTACGGACCCGTCCCGACAAGATTTCAATAATGTTACATAGGATAACACAGCAGACATCGGTGTCATACCCCTTTTTTTTACAGAAACTTGATGATAATCAATCATTTCTTTTTCATTTTGCATACATTTCTTAAACAAAAACACCCCCGCCCCCCCCCAAAACCTGTTCAAATTTGTTAAACTACAAGCCACTACAAAAAAGCAGGAAATACCTATCTATCCTGCTTATTTTACCGTTACATACTAAGGAAACGAGATGACCGCATACTCAGACGCATGGCAGGCCTTGGAAGCCCATCATGCCGATACGCAACACGTTACCCTGCGCGAACGTTTCGCTGCAGATGCCGAACGTTTCAACAATATGCACGAAATTCTGCACGGTTTGTTATTTGATTACAGCAAAAACCGTCTGGATGAAAATACCCTTGATTTATTGTGCCAACTGGCCGAAGCAGCCGATTTGCCACAATATATGCAGGCCATGAGCAGCGGTGAAAAAATCAACACCAGCGAACACCGCGCCGTTCTCCACACTGCTCTGCGCCTGCCTGCCAATGCCAAACCTGTTTACGTTGACGGCGAAAACATCGTGCCCAATGTTCATCACGAACTCAACCGCGCACTCGAGTTCGCACGCCAACTTTTAGACGGCACCCACGCAGGCATTACCGGCAAACCGATTACCGACCTGGTTCACATCGGCATCGGCGGCTCCGATTTAGGCCCGCGCATGGCCACACAGGCGCTGCAACCCTATTGGCAGAACATCCGCGTCCACTTTGTCAGCAACTCCGATGATGCCGACCTGACCCAAACCCTTCTCGGTCTCAACCCCGAAACCACCGTATTCAGCATTGCCAGTAAATCATTCCGCACACCAGAAACCCTGCTCAATGCCTATGCGGCGCGTACTTGGTACCGTGATGCAGGTTTGCCTGATTCCGGCATCTACCGCCACTTCTGCGCCATTTCCGCCGATGTGGCCGTAGCCCAAAATTTCGGTATCTCCCCCGACAAAGTCTTTGCTATGTCCGACTGGGTCGGCGGCCGCTATTCCGTCTGGTCGCCTATCGGCCTGCCGCTGATGGTTGCAGTCGGCGAAAAAGCATTCCGCAAAATGCTGGCCGGTGCACACGCGATGGACACCCATTTCTTCGAGGCCCCATTCCGCCGCAACATTCCCGTCCTGATGGCACTCATCAATGTTTGGTACAACAACTTCCAACATTCAGACGGCCAAACCGTTGTCCCATACAGCCACAATATGCGCCTCTTTACCCCATGGCTCAACCAGCTCGATATGGAAAGCCTCGGCAAACAGCGTACTTCAGACGGCCAACCCGTTTCCTGCACCACCGGCGGCATTGTCTTCGGCGATGAAGGCGTCAACTGCCAACATGCCTACTTCCAGCTTCTGCACCAAGGTACGCGTCTGATTCCCGTTGATTTCATCGTCCCCATGACCACAATCTACGGCAACCACCGCCAACACCGCTTTACTGTTGCCAATGCCTTCGCCCAAGCCGAAGCGCTGATGAAAGGCAAGACCTTAGACGAAGTACAAGTCGAATTGGCCGCACTGCCCCAAGACGAACGCGACCGTCTTGCGCCGCAAAAAGAATTCCCCGGCAACCGTCCGAGTAACAGCTTGCTCATCGACAGCCTGACACCTTTCAACCTCGGCATGCTGATGGCAGCCTACGAACACCGCACCTTCGTTCAGGGCGTAATTTGGCGTATCAACCCCTTCGACCAATGGGGCGTGGAATACGGTAAAGAGCTGGCCAAAACCATCGAACCCGAACTCGAACGCGGCACCCCGGCACACGACAGCTCCACCAACGGTCTGATTGCCTTCTACCGCAACTGCAACGCAGCATCGAAGGCCGTCTGAAAATAAAATATCCGTAAAACAAACATATCTGCCTGTCTTACGGACATTTCAAAAACCTATCGGCTTGTTCCAACAAAAGGCCGTCTGAAACTTAATTTGTCAAAGTTTCAGACGGCCTTTTATTATTCAATAAAGATAGCAGAAGTTCATTCGCCATATCCCCCATCTTTGCTACAATATCCCTTTTCTTTTTTATTGATTCCACTATGACCAACGCACCCCAAACCAGCACTATGCAGCGAATTTTCTCGCGCAAAATGCTGATCTGCATTTTCACAGGCTTCACTTCGGGGTTGCCGCTTTATTTTCTGATCAACCTGATTCCGGCATGGTTGCGCAGCGAACATGTCGATTTGAAAACCATCGGCCTGATGGCACTTATCGGGCTGCCTTTCACTTGGAAATTTATCTGGTCTCCCGTCATTGATTTGGTCAGATTACCTTTTTTAGGACGGCGACGCGGTTGGATGCTGGTTACGCAAATTGGTTTGCTGCTGACCTTGCTCATTTATGCCTTCCTAAATCCTGCTCAGCATTTATATGTAATTATGGGCTTATCGTTGGTGGTCGCTTTTTTCTCTGCCAGCCAAGATATTGTATTGGATGCATTTCGCCGCGAAATTTTGTCAGATGAAGAATTAGGCTTAGGCAACTCTATCCACGTCAACGCCTACCGTATCGCCGCTTTGGTACCCGGATCGCTCAGCTTGATTTTGGCCGACTTGATGCCTTGGCACAACGTATTCATCATTACTGCACTATTTATGCTGCCCGGTCTGCTGATGACCTTGTTTTTAGCTAAAGAGCCTGACATTCCACCATCTGTGTCGCGTACATTTGCCCAAACAGTCTCTGACCCTTTCAGTGAGTTCTTCTCCCGCAAAGGAATCAAACAGGCCATATTGGTATTGCTGTTTATCTTTCTCTACAAACTGGGCGACAGCATGGCCACTTCTTTGGCTACACCTTTTTATCTGGACATAGGCTTCAGCAAAACCGACATCGGCCTCATCGCCAAAAATGCCGGTTTATGGCCTGCTGTCATTGCCGGTATTGTAGGCGGTATTTGGATGATAAAGCTCGGTATCAATAGAGCTTTGTGGATTTTCGGCGTGGCGCAATGGGTTACTATTCTAGGCTTTGCTTGGTTGGCAAATTTTGGCAAGTTTGAAACCATCACACTGACAGAGCAAATGATGCTTGCGGCCGTGATTGGGGCAGAAGCAGCGGGCGTAGGTCTGGGTACAGCGGCGTTTGTTGCCTACATGGCTCGTGAAACCAATCCTGCATTTACGGCCACACAATTAGCCCTCTTTACCAGCCTGTCAGCCGTTCCACGTACATTTATCAATGCTTCGGCAGGCTATCTGATTGAAGCGATGGGCTACTTCAATTTCTACTGGCTGTGTTTCGCTTTGGGCATACCGGGCATGTTGCTGCTGTTTAAAGTGGCACCGTGGAATGGTGAAAAAGTGAGTAACTAGATTGCCAGTCTAAAACATCTAGCAAAACAAAAGGCCGTCTGAATATTCAGACGGCCTTTATCATACAAAAACTTTATTCGGCAGCAGGTTTGACAGTACTGCGGACATCGCCGCTTTTTTCTTTATGTTTCAAAACAGCGCGGTCGAGTTTGTCCATCAAAACATCAATCGCGGCATACATATCCTGTTCAATCGCTTCAACGTGCAAATCTTTGCCTGCCAAATGCACATCGGCTTCGGCTTTCTGGCTGACTTTTTCCACCGAGAGCGTGATGGTCACGGAAATGATGTTGTCGGCGTGGCGACTGATTCGTGCCAACTTGTCGGAAACGTAGTTTTTGATGGCTTCGGTAACATCAAAATTCAGACCGGTGATTTTCAGATTCATGATACAGCTCCTTCGGTTGGTTAGTCCGTCAAAACGGATCGGAATATATCTACTCGGTAAATTTTCGTTTGTGTGCCGGTGGGATGTCTAATGATTCTCTATATTTAGCAACTGTACGTCTGGCAATTTCAATGCCGCGTTGTTTTAATAATTTGACGAGGGTCTCGTCCGAATAGGGTTTGCTGCTGTCTTCACTTTCAATCAACTGGCTCAATACGGCTTTGATTGCGCCTTGGCTGAACCCTTCGCCATCATCATCGGCATTGACTGCCTGTGTGAAGAAATAGCGTAACGCAAACAGGCCGCGCGGGCAAGACAAATATTTCTGATTGGCGGCACGCGAGATGGTACTTTCCGCCAAACCCAATTCGGCGGCGGCATCTTTCATCAGCATGGGAGACAGGCCGATTTCTCCGAAGATGAAAAAATCTTCCTGATTTTTGACGATATACTCGGCAAGGCGGAGGACAGTGCTTTTACGCAGCTCCAAAGAATCAATGCGCTGCTTGGCTTCGTTGATTTTTTCCTTCCACTCCGGTGCGCCCTCTTCCTCTGATTTCATCAGGTCGCAATATTCCTGATTGAGCTGCAGCTTCGGCCAAGCCGCTTCGTTGCTGATGACTTCCCAGCCGTCCTTGCCCTCTTTGACCCAAACGTCAGGCTGAATATAAGGCGTAGGCGTGGCAGAGGCGAAGCCGTAGGCTGGATAGGGATTGAGCCCGGCAATCATATCGAGCGCGGCTTCTATGGTTTTGCTGTCGGTATCGGGATAAAGTTTGCGGAAACGCAGAACGTTTTGTTTGCGGTTTTTGCCTAAGTCTTGAAGCGAACTTTGCACCAAATGCGCGGCCATTTGTCGGGCAGGAGAAGCCGGCAAACGCATTAACTGCAACATAAGCGACTCGGTCAAATCCGCCGCCGCCACGCCGGGCGGCTCAAAGGTTTGCAATACATCCAGCGCGTTTTGCAGGGCTTCTTCGTCCAGCATCCATTCCAACGGCGTGTGGTCGATAATTTCTTCGAGGCTGTCGGTGAGGTAGCCTTGTTCGTCCAAAAAATCAATCAAGACGTGAACATAGGCCGCTTCCACTTGCGAGAGCGGATGCTCGCACACTTGGGCATGCAGATAGTGTTTGAAATCCTCTTCTTCGGCGATGTTGCTCCAAATATCTTCGGCATCGTCGCCGCTCAACTGCTGACCTGCGCGCGGCATGGTTACCGCACGGTTGAGCCCGCTATCGGCAAATTCATCGCTTTCCGGACGCTCAAGCAGAGGATTGTCTGACAACCAGTCTTCCACTTCGCGCTCAAGCTCAAGACCCGACATCTGCAAGATGCGCAGAGACTGTTGCAGCCGCTGGTTGAGCTGCTGGGTCTGTTTGAGTTTAAGGACGAGTGAAGACATAGTGTTTAATTCGAAATGTATGGATAGTTTTTCAGACGGCCTTTATACGGCAGGCCGTCTGAAAGATTAGTTTATCGGTATTATATTTGTATTTTTAGTGATTATTCCAATATTTATAGCCGCCCTCAATTGAAATGAGGGTCTCATATACCGTCAAATATGCATTCAATATTTGAAATTTTCACCCAAATAAACCGAACGGACTTGTTCATTGTTGACTAAATCATCCGGCTTGCCTGAAGCCAATACCGTACCGTCGCTGATGATGTAGGCACGGTCGCAGATGCTGAGGGTTTCGCGCACGTTGTGGTCGGTAATCAATACGCCGATACCGCGTGATTTGAGGAACTCGATGATTTTCTGAATATCGATGACGGCAATCGGGTCAACGCCGGCAAAAGGTTCGTCCAACAAAATGAAACGCGGCTGCATGGCCAACACGCGCGCGATTTCGACACGGCGGCGTTCGCCACCGGACAAGGACGGCGCAGGGTTGTTGCGCAGGCGCTCAATATTCAAATCTGCCAACAGTTTTTCAAGTTCGGCATCGATGCGGCTTTTGTCCTTCATGCTGATTTCCAAAATGGCGCGGATATTTTGTTCCACGGTCATTTTGCGGAAAATCGAGGCCTCCTGCGGCAGATAGCCAACGCCGAGGCGGGCGCGTTCGTGAATGGGCAGGTGGCGCAATTCTTGGCCGTCCAACATTACGCTGCCTGCATCGGCGGCAATCAGGCCGACTATCATGTAAAAGCTGGTGGTCTTACCCGCGCCGTTGGGGCCGAGCAGGCCGATGACTTCGCCGCTTTCGATTTCAAGGGAGAAGCTTTTGACGACTTGGCGTTTTTTGAAACTTTTTTGCAGGTTTTGAACCACAAGACGGCTGTTGTTTGCGCTCATATTCTGTTGACTTTCGATATTGACCTCAGGCCGTCTGAAACTTTTTCAGACGGCCTTTTTGTGTGTTTTCTTATTTGTTTTTCTGCGTACTGGACGGCTGGATAACAACGCTGACGCGGCCGGATTTGGCGGCGGATTTCACACCGGATTTGGCGCTGCCGTTGATGGTGTAAACCTCGGTTTTGGTGTTGTAAGTGATGACCGCACCTTCGGCCACATCGCCGCCGCGCTGTACTTTGGCATTGCCGGACAGAGTAACGAGGTTGGCTGCGGAAGAATACATGACGGTATTGGCTTGGCCGTTGACTACGCCTTTGCCGCCGTCCAACTCTTGGCTGAATTTGACGGGCGAGCCGGTGGCTTTCATCAACTGCTCGCTTTTGTCGTTGCGCGAAACGGTCACGCTGCCGGCACGGATATTGAGCGTGCCTTGTTTGATGATGACGTTGCCGGAAAAGGTGGTGCTTTGGTTGTTTTGGTCAAGCGAGCCTTGGTCGGCTTCGATTTGAATCGGCTGCTTGCTGTCGCTTTGCAGGGCAAAGGCCGGGCTGGCGGCAAAAACGGCAACAAGGGCTAAAGTTTTACAAATTTTTTGTATCATAAATTGTGGCTTTCACTTTGGAAGGGAAATTCAGCAAACCGGTTTTGTGATCATAAGTCATGCCGTTTGCCTGACCGCTGGACTGTCCGTATTGGAAAGTAACGGGGCTGTCGGTATGGGCGTATTGCGCCTCGGTATCGACATTCAAGCGTTCGGTTTTGACGATGCCGGCCAAACGCTTGGCATCTGCCGCTTTGTTTAAGACAACATTCTGTTCAAAAACGACTTTCTTGTTTTGAATATTGTACGCTGCTTTGTCACTGCCGACTTCGTACAGCAGGCTGCCGTCGCGGTAAAACGAAAGATGTGGTTTGTCCAAATGCACGTCTGCGCTATTCGGATATTGGACGGCATCGACCGCGCTCAGGTTTTCTTTCAGACGGCCTTCTTGGTCAAAACGTTTGCCGTTGATGCCTTTCATCGAATATTGCGGCTCATTCGGATTGAGGACGACTTCTTCGACCTGCACTTCGCTGATGCGGCCGAGCCACGCCGCCAGTGCGCCGAGTGAAACGGCCAACACCAGCGGAAAGGCGATTCCGTAACGCCATCTGATTTTCATCGTACATACTCTTTCAAAGCAGGTTCAAGCGTACCTTGCGCCTGCATAATCAAATCGCACACTTCACGCACCGCGCCTGCGCCGCCGGAACGTCGGGTTACATAATGGGCGTATTGCAAAGTAAACCAATGCGCTTCCGGGACGGCGACCGCCAATCCGCAACGCACCATCACGGGCAAATCGACAACATCGTCGCCGACAAAGGCGCACTCATGCTCCTCCACACCGGCCTGTTCGCGTAATTGGGCGTAGGCGACACGTTTGTCATGAATGCCTTTGAAGTAATAGTTGATACCGAGCTGCTTCACGCGGATACCGACGGAAGGCGCATCGCGGCCGGTAATAATCGCCGTTTGCACGCCGCTGGCCTGAAGCATTTTCAAACCATGTCCGTCCAAAGTGTGGAACGATTTGATTTCTTCGCCGTTGTCGCGAATAAAAATGCGGCCGTCGGTCAAAACACCGTCCACATCCAGTATCAGCAGTTTGATGCCTGAAGCGCGTTGTTGCAGGTCGGAAGAGAGGTTTTGCATAAGGTTTCCTTGTTTCAGACGGCCTATTCTAGCATAAGGCCATCTGAAAACGTTTTTGCCGTCGATTCAGACAATTCGTGCCATCAATAAATCGTGCATGTTCAGCGCGCCAATCAGCACGCCGTTTTCTTCGACCACCAGCAAACCGTTCACATGGCCGCTTTGCATGGCTTTCAAAGCTTCGGTGGCGAGACGATCGGCAGAGATGGTTTTCGGAGAGGCGTGCATGATGTCGTCCACTTTCAAACCGGCAAAGCTGTCGCGTTCTTGAAACAGACGGCGCAAGTCGCCATCGGTAAATACGCCTTTCAGACGGCCTTCGGCATCGGTTACCGCCAACATACCCAAGCCTTTTTCACTCATGCGGACAATGGCTTCTTTTAACGGCGTGCCCAACAAAACGGCTGGCAGGGCTTCGTCTTTGTGCATGATATCCGCCACGCGCAGCAACAGGCGTTTGCCCAAGCTTCCGGCCGGATGGCTCAAAGCAAAATCATCCGGCGTAAACGCTCGCGCCTGCAGCAATACCACCGCCAGCGCATCGCCCAAGGCCATCACGGCGGTCGTACTGGAAGTCGGTGCAAGGCCGAGCGGACAAGCTTCTTTGGAAACCGCCGCGGTAATATGGATATCGGCATGACGCGCCATGGTCGAAGTCGGATGGGCAGTGATACAAATAAGCGTGATGTTTTTACGTTTCAACGCCGGAATAATCGCCGCAATTTCATCGCTTTCGCCGGAATTAGAAATGGCAACCACGACATCGTGGTCCACAATCATGCCCAAGTCGCCGTGTGCCGCTTCGGCAGGATGGACGAAAAACGCAGGTGTGCCGGTAGAAGCCATGGTTGCCGCCATTTTGCGGCCGATGTGTCCGGACTTACCCATGCCGGTAATGACGACCCTGCCCTTGCAGTGCAACAATGCTTCCGCCGCACGGATAAAATCATGGTCCAAAGCCGCCGCAATTTCGCGCAAACCTTCGGCTTCCGTATCCAATACATCGCGCGCCCAGTCGAGATAAAGTGTGTTTTCCGCCATCAAAGCCACCTTTCGTGCTTGAATTTAGGTTTGTTTTGCCCAAATTAATCGGCTGTAAACTGTTCAAATTCATCGAATCGGCGTAGCATTACCGCCACTTCACAAACAAACCTATTATGTAAAAGGAATCAGAGATGACTATTTTATCGGACGTTAAAGCATTAGGACAACAAATCTGGTTGGACAATCTCTCCCGTTCGCTGGTACAAAGCGGCGAATTGGCAGAAATGCTGAAGCAAGGTGTGTGTGGCGTAACTTCCAATCCTGCCATTTTCCAAAAAGCCTTTGCCGGAGATGCCCTGTACGCCGATAAAGTAGCCGCACTCAAACAGCAAAACCTGACCCCGAAACAACGCTACGAAACCATGGCGGTTGCCGACGTACAAGCCGCTTGCGACGTATGTCTTGCCGAACATGAATCCACCGGCGGCAAAACCGGCTTCGTCAGCCTCGAAGTTTCGCCTGAATTATCCAAAGACGCACAAGGCACGGTTGAAGAAGCGCGCCGCCTGCACGCCGCCATCGGCCGTAAAAATGTCATGATTAAAGTACCGGCAACCGACGAAGGCATCGAAGCGCTTGAAATCCTCGTTTCAGACGGCATCAGCGTCAACCTGACCCTGCTCTTCTCCCGCGCCCAAACCCTCAAAGCCTATGCGGCCTACACGCGCGGCATTGCCAAACGTTTGGAAGCAGGACACGACGTTTCCCATATCCAAGTTGTCGCCAGCTTCTTTATTTCCCGTGTCGATGCCGCATTGGACGCCACCCTGCCCGACCACCTCAAAGGCAAAGTCGCCATTGCACTGGCCAAAGCCGCCTATCAAGATTGGGCGCAATACTTCGGCAGCAGCGAATTTGCCGCACTTGCCGAAAAAGGTGCCAACCGCGTCCAACTTTTATGGGCATCTACCGGCGTGAAAAACCCTGCCTATCCTGACACGTTGTACGTTGATAGCCTGATTGGCGCCCATACCGTCAACACCGTTCCCGATGCCACACTCAAAGCCTTTATCGACCACGGCACCGCCAAAGCTACTTTGACCGAAGGTGTGGACGAAGCCAAAGCGCAGCTTGCCGAAACCGCGAAACTCGGCATTGATGTCGAAACTTTGGCAACTCGTTTGCAGGAAGACGGTTTGAAACAATTTGAAGACGCTTTCGCCAAACTACTGGCTCCCTTGGCTTAAGCGGATTGAACGGACGGCCGAAAAACTTAAATCATTTTGAAAAGTCTCAGGCCGTCTGAAAACCAAATTCGGGCGTGTACGGCACGCCCTTTTCTATCACGATTTGAATACCGTGCAGGCATACTGCCCCTGCCCTACAAAACCACCCTGCCATGTATATAGGACGTTTCGCCCCCAGCCCTACCGGCCTGCTTCATATCGGCTCCCTACTGACCGCCGTCGCCTCCTATGCCGACGCGCGCGCTCATCAGGGAAAATGGCTGGTCCGCATTGAAGATCTTGACCTCCCGCGCGAAATGCCCGGCGCCGCTGCCGACATTTTGCACACGCTTGAAGCTTTTGGCTTTGAGTGGGACGGCGAAGTCGCCTATCAAAGCCGCCGTTACGACCTATATCAAGACACCCTCGACCGCCTCAAAGCAGCCGGGCTGGTGTATCCCTGCTATTGCAGCCGCAAAGACTGGCAGGCGGCGGCAACACATGGCGCAGACGGATTTGTATATAACGGCCGTTGCCGCAATCCTCAGCAAAGACCCGATACGCAAAACAAAACTCCGGCATGGCGCATTCAAGTTCCCGATCGCGTAATCGGTTTTTCAGACGGCATTGTCGGACATTACGCACAAAATCTGGCACACGACATCGGCGATTTTGTCCTGCTTCGTGCCGACGGCTATTGGGCATATCAGCTTGCCGTGGTTGCCGATGATGCCGATCAAGGAATAACCCATATTGTCCGTGGTCAAGATTTGCTCGTTTCCACGCCGCGCCAAATCTATCTGCAACAATGCCTCGGCATTCCCACACCGGCCTACGCCCACCTTCCCCTATTGACCAACAGCCAAGGGCAAAAATGGTCGAAACAAACCCTTGCCCCGGCTTTGGATTTGACTCAAAAAGAACAGCTTCTCCGCCAAGTCCTAACCTATCTCAACCTACCTGATGCACCTGCTGTGAACCGTCCGCAGGAATTGCTTGATTGGGCGGTGACACACTGGCAAATGGACAAAATCCCAAAATCGTCCATTATCACGGACTGAATTAGCATGATTACAACAAAATTACTCTAGGTATTACAATATTTCATAAAATTATGTAAGTAATCTTCCGATTCATCCCAAACCATGCCCAAGAAGCGAAGAAATCATGTATATTCCAAAAATTTCCTAAAATTGTCACAAACTGATAATTTCAAGGTTGTAACAACATACGGCTGACGCGTTATTGAGGATGACAAAACGCGGCAGATCTCCCACGATACAACAAAAAGAATACCGCTATGCCAAGTGCCATTATTGTAGAAGACGAAGTATTAGCAGCAGAACGCTTACGTGTATTATTGGAAGAGTGCAATGTCGTACTGCTGAACGTCTTTCACCATGCCATGCCAGCATTGGAGTGGCTGAGCGTCCACGAAGTCGACATCGTCTTTGCCGACATCGGCATGCCGGAAATCGACGGTCTCGAATTTGTCGAACGCATTAAGCGTACCGCCAAGCGCCAGCCGGAAATTGTATTCACCACAGCCTACGAAGAACACGCCCTGCGCGCGTTTGAGCTGGCTGCCGCAGACTATCTGCTCAAACCGATCAAAATGACCCGCCTGCAAACCGCGCTTGACCGCATCATCGAGAAAAACCGCGAAAAAGCAGACAGTTTCACTCATTTCAAAGTGTACAACCGCGAGCGTATGGTTGAAATCCCATGGCAACAGGCGCGTTACCTGATGGCGGAACACAAAACCGTCTATCTGTTTACCGGCGACGGCCACAGCTACGAATTACTGAAGACATTGGTTTACTGGGAAGAATTGCTGGGCGATAAAGTCATCCGCATCCACCGCAATGCCCTCGTCTTCCGCCACACCCTCGACAGCCTGATTCGACTGGACGATGACGAAAACGACGAATACGCATCCACATGGGGCGCTAAAATTCTCGATATTCCGACCCCGTTACCCGTCAGCCGCCGACAACTGTCCACCCTGCGGAAAATCATTAAAAACAGCATCTAACAATGCATTCCTTGACTGGCTCTTTTTAAATCAAATGCCGTCTGAAAAGATATTTTCAGACGGCATTTTAACTTCCCAAACCAATAACAGAAAGCAGAAAAAGAAACGGCCAGAGCTTGCCGTTTGACTCTATCCAAGCTTTCAATTTGATCAAACCCTGTTATATCCACAAACAAACTTTTCCATTTTTTTAATCCAGCATCTCTCATTATTACCACTCAACAGAAAAGGCCGTCTGAAAAATTCAGACGGCCTCGATACTTAAGCCTTACAGATTAAAAGAACAATTCACGCCAGCTGATGCGTTTGAGTCCACATGTACGGCCTTGAACTTCCAGACTGTCCAATTGATTGGACAAGAGACTGCGATCGCCTTTGGTTGCAAAACATTTATTGTTTGGCACGCTCGGCGTAGCATTCAACTCCTTATCCGTACCTGTGCCGCCGCTATCGCCATCGGCAGTAACCGGAGAATCGTCGGCTTTGCTGGAATTCATATAAGTAAAGTTAATAACACCATCAAAAGTCATACCGTTGGCGTAATAAATCTGGCCATTATTTTCACGTTTGATAAATGTGCGATCCTTGCTGGAAATACGCGCATCACGCAAGCCCAAACGGCCGCCGTTTTCAGCATTTACACCCAAAATAATCGTTTTCGCTGTCGTTTGTGTGGACGTACTGTCCGGCAAACAAACATCGGTACTGGAAGAATCAGTATGAGTTGTTTTAGTTTCATACTTGCGGATGGTCACAACAGCAGTACGCAAAATCATCGTTGGTTTGACGGTCACACGTTCATTCGAACCCAAAGTAAGGCTCCATCCTTTTTTGCCTTCACCAACCTTATTGTCGCTGACATAAATGTGTTCACCGTCACTTTCTCTGGTTTGCTGTTCCAACTCACTGCTGTTTGCCAAAACTGCTTTTTTGGATTCATCAGTAGACACATCGTCGTAAATACCGTAAACGGCATTGATTTGGCCGTTGGTACCTTCTAATTCATTCTGATAAATCTCGCTACCCGTACCAAAAATAACGACATACTTGTCTTTACTGCGGCGTGATACCGCAGGCGCAGACGTAATCGGTTGATTACCCGAACCTTGGAAAATCATTTGCACCGACCATTCAGACGGTGTTTCACCACTCAAGTCAAAGCGGAACATATTGCCGTAACGGTCACCGGCATAAGCAATATCGACAATACCGTCAAAATCAGTGTCTACCAAAGTCGGAGTAGAGAGGCCACCTTTGCCATTCGGTACGGAAATTTTGGCCAAGAGATTACCGGCACTAGAAACACTTTTACCGGTATCTTGCGTACCCGCTTCTTTACCTGTCATATCATAGATATACAAAGCCGTTTCATTATCGGCACTATTCACATCTTCAGTACGATAGCCGCTGGCCAAGAAACCCGCATAACGCACATCAGATTTGAGATTGACCGGAGTGGTATCGCGCTTGATGGAAACACGGCCGATTTGCGTCGAACCAATGGTATAACCCAGCTTATTACCAGAGCCTTTTTCTGTTTCAAACAGAGGCACAGTCGTATTCCAACCACTACGATCACTATTAGCCACTGCACCAATATTCAACGCATACGCACCGCGTCCGCCCTGACCCATCGCACCAAACATAAAGGTTTGCTTATCAGGTGTTTGACGAAGAACAAAGCCACCATTGACCATATAACGGTGTGGCGTGCCGGAGCCGTAACCATCGCGTGCAATATCTTTCAGAACTTTGCCCAAAGTTGTCGTTTGACCTTGATCGTCCTCGCGCTCCATACCTGCCGGAATATAGCTGAGTTTCAAGTCATAAGGGTTGCTAGACGTACCATTACGGAAAATATGTACCATACCATCATTGGCAGCCGCGACCAAAAACTCTTGACGGTTGTCGCGCTTATCGCCAATAGCTGCAACCGAACCATCTAAAATATCGCCTAAATTACGTTCATCTTTACTTGAATCAGCAGAATCTGTCGGACGAATTCGATAAGACTGGCTATAACCTTTTGTCTCTGCATCCGCTTTGATGGTTTCATCACTACCTACTCGGCCAGTCCATTTCAGCAATGCATTTTTCCATTCCAACTTATCTTTCGCACTACCGTCTGAAATGCCAAAATCGGCATTTGAAGCCTCATTATCTGCAACTCTATCGATGAAATAGGTCTTACTGCCGTCATTAACCAAAGTAAGGCGGTTATTAAATGATGGCTGAACAAACTCAGTCGTATTGATAGGTGTACCATCACGGTTCAATTTATAAAACCGCAATTGACTACTCCAAGAGCCGGTATTCAAATGAACCGTTGCCGCCATATCGGGAATACCCATACTGGTCGTTGCCGGAGCAGTAGAGGATACTCCTTCAAATTTCGTATTTTTGCTGTCATTTTCAATATTGTCGACAATGGTTTTAAAGGCTTCAAGCAAATCTTCTTTTTTCGCAGCATTAAAATACCAGTCTGGACGGCTCGCACCCTTTTCCAGATACTCTCTCCCAACTTCAGAGATCCCCTCACCAAAACCCACAGTAAAAGTCTGAACCAATTGCTTGCTGTAATCTATGCCTTTGGGATCGCTTGGATCACCATCCCAGCTCTTACCCGCAGCATCTGAACCGTCTTTTGCTGTTTTAATGTCTTTTTCTGCCAAAGTCTGGCTAAAGAAACGCATACCGCGTTTTTCATCCTTATAGTTCCTATCCCAATAAGGAACAATAATTTCGCCTGCAGCTACCCACATATACCTACCATAATTAGGATCATACTCATGCTTATATTTACTAGATTGACATAGCAATTTCTTTTCATTCTCAGGCAAGCCAAAATCATTATCATATTGATAAGGTAGAAAATCAAAGTATCCTTTGATACGACCTCCACCATTAAAGAATTTACCTTTCCCATAGCTATCATCATTAGCCTTCACTTCAGACGGACCAAAATATTGGTATGCAGACGTACCCGCACTACGTTCAATATCGCGGTAATAGTTTGAATAGTAATAATCCCTATCGTAGTTGAAGTTAGTATTACGAGATAAACGAGGATCTTCACCTGGAATCTGGTTACTACAACTCATATTGGCATCGCCGTCCGACATCACAATCACATAAGACTTCTGACAACGGTATTTGATATTGGGCATCACAAAGTTTTTGACTACTTCATAGTAGCGGCGCGTGATTGGCGTAGCATGGCCAGGATCAATGCCATCTACCCTCCTTTGAACATCCTTCCAATCATCGGTAAAGCCCCCCTCATCTGGAGTATCAGTACGACCATTGTTATGCAGAGTTTGCAAACCCCACTGGAATCGTTGTTTTTCGCCATACTCTTTCAATACCGATTTTAGGGCCTCCTTAGTAATCGTTATTCTTTTATCAGCCCGTACAGATGTTTCCTTACCTTGTACATTCCATTGCATACTGCCCGAGTCATCAATCAAAAACATAATATTGTGTTTGACTTTGGGTTGGCCGCTGACGTCGGTTTTGTTTTGCAGGTAAAAAGGAGTTTGGGCAAATTGCTGCGTATTTGCCTGAACGGAAATGCTGATAAGCGCTAAAGCGGAAGCGACGCTTGCATGAATGAGGCGATGGCGGCCTGATGGAGCGTTTTGCATAATGTGTTCTTTTTTCATCGGATAATCTCAGCTAAAAATGACGTTGTTTTTATTTTTTATAAGGTTACGATTCTAGCATAAACAGCCTGTTTCATGTTTGATTCGGCTGAATTTCCCGACACCTGCATTTCAAACACAACAAAAATGAAACAATCTGCCTGCTCAGTTTTAAGACGGCCTGACTGAATATTTAGTTCAACCTTATTCATCAGGCATTCCAAAAGCAAGGGACTGTACCGTAAAGATAAAACGTTTTTAAATTATCGATTATTGGCTCTACGCTTGAAATTCCTATTACTTTGACTTAAAATACACTGCTTCTACGGCATAGACCGCTATGTCTGAAAAAGCACGTTACACAGCAAAATCAATGCTGCGGAGCGTGTTTTTTTTTAGCCGAGATTTCCGAAGGCTGTCTTTTTTGTAAACAATTTTTATTTTTCAGACGGCCTGACCATTTTTTTCGAACCGACCATCATCAGGCAAACAGGATTCCATCATGACCACTCCGGCTCTTCTCGTTCTCGCTGACGGCAGCGTATTTCACGGCACATCAATCGGTTACGAAGGTTCGACTTCCGGCGAAGTCGTGTTCAACACTTCCATGACCGGCTATCAGGAAATCCTGACCGACCCTTCCTACTGCAAACAAATCGTTACCCTCACCTACCCACACATCGGCAACACCGGCACCAACGCCGAAGACGAAGAAAGTCGCAGCGTTTACGCCGCCGGTTTGATTATCCGCGACCTGCCGCTCTTGCACAGCAACTTCCGCGCATCTGAAAGCCTGCACGACTATTTGGTACGCAACAAAACCGTCGCCATCGCCGACATCGATACCCGCCGCCTAACCACCCTGTTGCGTGAAAAAGGTTCACAAGGCGGTGCAATCTTGACCGGTGCAGATGCTACCGTTGAAAAAGCACAAGAACTCATCGCCGCATTCGGCAGCATGGTCGGCAAAGATTTGGCAAAAGAAGTTTCCTGCACAGAAACTTACGAATGGACCGAAGGCGAATGGGAATTGGGCAAAGGTTTCGTTACCCCTTCCGAACAGCCTTACCACGTCGTCGCCTACGATTTCGGCGTCAAAACCAACATCCTGCGCATGCTCGCCTCACGCGGCTGCCGCCTGACCGTCGTTCCCGCACAAACCAGCGCGGAAGAAGTATTGGCACTCAATCCTGACGGCGTATTCCTGTCCAACGGCCCCGGCGACCCCGAGCCTTGCGACTACGCCATCAAAGCCGTACAAAAACTGATGGAAAGCGGCAAACCGATTTTCGGCATTTGTTTGGGACACCAGCTGATCAGCCTCGCCATCGGTGCGAAAACTCTGAAAATGCGCTTCAGCCATCACGGCGCCAACCACCCGGTACAAGATTTGGACAGCGGCAAAGTCGTCATTACCAGCCAAAACCACGGTTTCGCCGTCGATGCCGACACCCTGCCCACCAACGCACGCATTACCCACAAATCCTTGTTCGACAACACCTTGCAAGGCATCGAACTGACAGACAAACCTGTATTCTGCTTCCAAGGCCACCCCGAAGCCAGCCCGGGCCCGCAAGACGTCGGCTATCTATTCGACAAATTCATTGACAATATCAAAGCAGCAAAACAATAAAGCTGATTTTTTCAGACGGCCACACTCAACTCGACAACAGGCCGTCTGAAAACCAAACTTCAAAAATATAAATTCAGCCCCCTCTCAACATCTGTACAGCCTGAAAACCCAATCGTCT
>NZ_KV810216.1:0-243 GCF_001812725.1 Neisseria sp. HMSC067G12
GATGCTCTAAATCAGATTTAATATGATGCTCAAAGGCATTCTTTTGATTTATTAATTAGCTGAAAGAATTGATGTTTTTACAACGAGCGCACTTTATTTGTACACAACCGCTGCCTTTTGCCAGCAATTTCCCACAAAACTTACAGCGTAATTCACGATAGATTTGCATTTGCATCCACTCCTGTATCAGATAGAATGCCTCGGTCTCTAGAGACTAAGGCGGCCTTAGAAGTCAATGCAGGC
>NZ_KV810217.1:0-5202 GCF_001812725.1 Neisseria sp. HMSC067G12
AACCGTAGCCGGTGGCGCACAGCTGAAACTGGCCGATGTATTGAATGTCGGTCAAGCGGCTCCGGTGAAAATCGATGGCGACAAAGGTGAAGTCAGCGGCTTGAGCAATACGACTTTGGGTGGCAATGATTTTGCCCAAGGTAAACGTGCAGCGACCGAAGAGCAGCTGAATGCGGCCCAAGATCAGTTGGTGAATGTATTGGGTGGCAATGCGGCCAATAATGGCGGCAACATCAGCATGACCGATATTGGCGGTACTGGTGAGAACAATATCCACGATGCAATCAAAGCCGTTAATGCAACTGCCAATCTGCCTTTGACTTTCGGCGGCGACAGTGGCAAAGACGTTGAACGCAAACCGGGTACGAAGCTAAATATTGTTGGCGGTCAAACCGATGCAGCCAAACTTTCAGACGGCAATATCGGCGTTGTAGCGAATGGTTCTGATAAGTTGGAAGTCAAATTGGCTAAAGACTTGGCAGTTGACAGCGTGAAAGCCGGCGATACCACAGTCAATACTGACGGCGTGAAAGTTGGCGATGTCAATCTGACTAAAGCCGGTTTGAACAACGGCGGCAACAAGATTACCAATGTTGCAGCCGGTACCGATGATACTGATGCGGTGAATGTTGCTCAGTTGAACAAAGCTGCGGCTGCGGCTAAGACTGAAGTCGTTCAAGGCGATAACATTGTTGTTACTCAGGATGTCGGTGCCAATGGCCAAACCATTTACAAAGTGGCTACCGATAAAAACCTGAAAGTCGACAGCGTTACCGCAGGCGATACCGTGATGAATAATGACGGTGTGAAAGTCGGCGATGATGTTGCATTGAACAAAGACGGCTTGAAAGCAGGTGATGTGAACCTGACTAAAGCTGGCTTGAACAATGGCGGCAATAAGATTACCAACGTTGCGGCCGGTACGGATGACACCGATGCAGTCAATGTTTCCCAACTGAAACAAGCTGCGGAGGCATCTAAGACTGAAGTCGTTCAAGGTAAGAACATCGTTGTGACGGAAAAAACAGGTGACAAAGGTCAGACTGTTTATGAAGTTGCTACCGATAAAGACTTGGACGTTGACAGCGTGAAAGCCGGTGATACTACTGTCAACAATGATGGTGTGAAAGTTGGTGATGACGTTGCATTGAACAAAGACGGCTTGAAAGCAGGCAAGGTAAACCTGACTAAAGACGGCTTGGACAATGCGGGCAACAAAGTAACCAACGTAGCAGATGGCGATCTCAATGCCAACAGCAAAGATGCCGTCAACGGCAGCCAGTTGTACGCAACCAACCAAAACGTAGCCAACAACGCCGCGACGATTGCCAAAGGCATCAACTTCGGCGGTACGACCGGTAGCAACAACTATGCGTTGGGCAATACCATCAACGTTAAAGGCGACAGCAACATCATCAGCGAAACCGTAGCCGGTGGCGCTCAACTGAAGTTGGCTGACGAGATTAGCGTGAAGACAGTGAATGCCGATACCTTCAAAGCAGGCGATACTGTGATGAACAATGACGGCGTGAAAGTTGGCGATAAAGTTGCATTGAACAAAGACGGTCTGACCGCAGGCAATACCGTGGTCAACAACGATGGCGTAACCATCGCTGCACCGACTGAAAGCAATCCGAACAACCAAGTCAAATTGTCTCCTGTCGGTCTGAACAACGGCGGCCAACGCATTACCAACGTGGCTCCGGGTAAAGACGGTACAGACGCGGCAAACGTGAACCAGTTGATTGGCTTGGGCAACGAATTGCAAAACAACATCAACCAAGTAGGTAAGAAAGCCTACGCGGGTGTGGCCGGTGCGATTGCCCAAGGCTCGATTCCGCAAGTAACCCGTCCGGGTGCGACCGGTATCGGTGTCGGCAGCGGCTACTACGGTGGTCAGTCTGCCATGGCCATCGGCGTGTCTGCGATGAGCGACGGCGGCAACTGGATTGTCAAAGGCAACTTCTCGGCCAATACCGACGGTCATGTCGGTGTCGGTGCCGGTGCGCTGTATCAGTGGTAAGTTGGCAATGACAGGCAACTAGATTTGCTGCCTGAATAGGGAGGCCGTCTGAAATTTTAGGTTTCAGACGGCCTTTTTTTCTGAAAACACTTGAATTTAGGCTATCTGAAACGATATGCTTCATCTATTTACCGCATGACTCTGAAAGAGAACAAATGAGCAAAACCATCCATTATTTGAAAGACTACGCCGCGCCAGCGTACCGTATTCTGAAAACCGACCTGCATTTCGATATTTTAGAACCGCAAACCATCGTCAAATCTAGTCTGACCGTTCAACCTGAAAGAGCAGGGGAGCCATTGGTATTGGATGGTTCGGCAAAACTGCTGTCTGTGAAAGTAAACGGCCGGGTCGTAGATTATGTGTTGGAAGACGAAAAACTGACGATTGCCGGCGTGCCGTCTGAAAACTTCACGCTGGAAGTAGAAACCGAAATTTTGCCGGCTGAGAACAAATCGCTGATGGGTCTGTATGCTTCCGGTGGCAATCTGTTTACCCAATGCGAACCGGAAGGTTTCCGCAAAATTACTTTCTACATCGACCGTCCGGATGTCATGTCTAAATTTACCACCACCATCGTTGCAGACAAAAAACGCTATCCGGTGTTGCTGTCTAACGGCAATAAAATTGATGGCGGCGAGTTTTCAGACGGCCGTCACTGGGTGAAATGGGAAGACCCGTTTGCCAAACCGAGCTATCTCTTTGCTTTGGTGGCAGGCGATTTGGCGGTAACGGAAGATTATTTTACAACCATGAGCGGCCGTAAGGTCAAAATCGAGTTCTACACCACTGAGACAGACAAACCTAAAGTCGGTTTTGCCGTGGAATCGTTGAAAAATGCGATGAAATGGGACGAGATACGTTTTGGCTTGGAATACGACTTGGATATTTTCATGGTCGTTGCCGTGGGCGATTTCAATATGGGCGCAATGGAAAACAAAGGTTTGAATATTTTCAACACCAAGTTTGTGCTGGCCAACAGCCGTACCGCGACCGATACCGACTTTGAAGGCATCGAATCTGTTGTCGGCCACGAATATTTCCACAACTGGACGGGCAACCGCGTGACCTGCCGCGATTGGTTCCAATTGTCGCTGAAAGAAGGTTTGACCGTTTTCCGCGATCAAGAGTTTTCCGGCGACCGGGCCAGCCGTGTGGTACGCCGTATCGACAATGTCCGTATGCTGCGCTTGTTCCAATTCCCAGAAGATGCAGGCCCGACTGCGCATCCTGTCCGCCCGGCCAGCTATGAAGAGATGAACAACTTCTACACCATGACCGTCTATGAAAAAGGTGCGGAAGTAGTGCGCATGTATCACACCTTGCTCGGAGAAGAGGGCTTCCAAAAAGGCATGAAGTTGTATTTCCAACGCCACGACGGTCAGGCTGTGACTTGTGATGATTTCCGTGCCGCAATGGCAGACGCAAACGGTATCAATCTTGATCAGTTTGCCTTGTGGTACAGCCAAGCCGGTACGCCGGTTTTAGATGCTCAAGGCCGTCTGAAAGATGGAGCGTTTGAATTGACGATCAAACAAACTATTCCGGCTACGCCCGATATGGCGGACAAACAGCCGATGATGATTCCGGTCAAAACCGGTTTGCTGAATGAAAAAGGCGAAGCGGTTGAGTTTGAATATCAAGGTAAACGGGTGAAAGAGGCGGTTTTGGTATTGACTGAAGCCGAGCAGACTTTTGTATTGGGCGGCGTCAATGAGCCGGTTATCCCGTCTCTGCTGCGTGATTTCTCTGCGCCGATTACCTTGAACTATCCGTACAGCGAGCAAGAATTGGCCACTTTACTGGCGGCAGATGAAAATGAGTTTGCCCGTTGGGAAGCTGCTCAAACCTTGTACCATCGCGCCATTAACGCCAACCGTCAGGCATTGGCGGAAGGCCGTCCTTTGCCGGAACATAAAGCATTGATGGATGCTTTGGCTTTGGTGGTTTCCGGTGATTTTGATCCGGCATTCCGTGCCATTTTGCTGCAAATGCCGTCTGAAACCGATGTATGGGCGGAAGAAGAAAATATTGACCCTATTCAGGTTCATCAAGCGCGAGAAGCCTTGCTCAATGCTGTTGCCGTCAAGTTCCTGCCTCAATGGCGCGAGCTGAACCGTCAAGCTGCCGAGCAAGAAAACCAGGCTGATGCTGCTGTTCGTTATGAATACAGCCCGGAATTGGCCGGCTGGCGCACTTTGCGCAATGCTTGCAGGGCATTTATCCTTCGTGCTGACGCAGCGCATATCGAACACGTTGCGGAAAATTACGAGGCAATGGCGCAAAACATGACACACGAATGGGATATCTTATCCGCAATCAACAGCAATGAAAGCGAAATTCGCGATCGTTTGTTGACGAAATTTGCCGATAAATTCGCCGATGATGCCTTAGTAATGGACAAATACTTTGCTCTGATTGCTTCAAGCCGCCGCAAAGATACTTTACAGCAAGTTCAGACGGCCTTGAGTCATCCTAAGTTCAGTATTGAAAACCCGAACAAGGCCCGTTCTTTGTTGATCAGTTTCAGCCGCAATATTCCACATTTCCATGCAGAAGATGGCAGCGGCTACCGCTTTGTAGCCGATAAAGTGATGGAAATCGACCGTTTTAATCCGCAAGTTGCTGCTCGACTGGTGCAGGCTTTCAACATCTGCAACAAATTGGAAGCCAACCGCAAAGCCGTCATGACCAAAGAATTGCAACGAATCCATGCACAAGAAGGTTTGTCCAAGGATGTGGGCGAGATTGTCGGTAAGATTTTGAATGAAAAATAAAGCCTGAGACCTTTGCAAAATTCCTTTTCCCCAACAGCCGAAACCTAAATAAAGGTTTTCGGCTGTTTTTGTTTCACATATCCACTGATTCTACTCAAATACCCCCTTAATCCTCCCCGGACACCCGATAATCAGGCATCCGGGCCGCCTTTTAGGCAGCAACAGGCGCACTTAGCCTGTTGGCGGCTTTCAATAGGTTCAAACACATCGCCTTCAGATGGCTTTGTGCACTCACTTTGAGCAGACCGAAATAGGCTGCCCGCGCATAGCGGAATTTACGGTGCAGCGTACCGAAACTTTGTTCGACCACATAACGGGTCTTCGACAAATATCGGTTGCGTTTGGTTTGCGCTTCCGACAGCGGATGTTTGCGGTGGGCTTTGCGCATAATGCCGTCCAGCA
>NZ_KV810217.1:5302-14739 GCF_001812725.1 Neisseria sp. HMSC067G12
TGCGGTGGGCTTTGCGCATAATGCCGTCCAGCAACCGATGTTCTTCCAGATGTTGCCGGTTTTCCTCACTGTCATAGCCTTTGTCGGCATAGACGGTCATATCTTTGGGCAGTTCTTCCAACAAAGGCGACAGGTGTTTGCACTCATGGGCATTGGCGGGGGTAATGTGCAGTTTCTCGATATAGCTGTGGGGTGGTGTTAGTTTTGTCATAGATATATAACGTGGAAAAAATGCAGAAATTATTGAGAACATGAAGATATTTAAAAAATAGGGGAAAATTTTAGAATTGCGAAAAAAGCGCGAAATCTGACAGTTTTTTGTCAGTTTCGCGCTTTTTTTGTCATGGGAATTATCGGGAAGTTGTTTATTTTGATATGCCGCAGCTCCAGAGGTATTTGCCGAGGATTTGGAAGTCGGCGGGGGTGGAGGCAGACAGGGTTAGTTGGGTTGTCGGGTAGATGGATTTATTTGGGTTGTCGCTGATGATGTTGAGTGTATCGGCGGTCAGGCGTTGCAGGCGTTTGACTCGGAGTTCGTCTTGTTGTCGAAACAGGTAGATTCCTTCACGGGTGTAGCGCGTGGCGGTTTGCCATAGGACGGTGCCTTGGTCGATTAGGGTTGGAAACATGCTGTCCCCGTCGATACGGGTACAGAAGCAGTCTGCCGGCGAGAGTTGCAGGTGTTTGAAGAAGGCGGTTCGGAACCACATGGCTTCGGGGTCGGTGTCCCACGGTATTGCGCCGCTGCCTGCGCTGGCGAAGACTTCTTTGTAATAGCGGACGGGTACGATGTCGCGCGTATCCTGACGTGCCGCCCAGTCTGCGTAATCCATATTTTCGATATGCGCTACATCGGGTTGAGTGTTGCGGACTTCAAGCGGTGTGTCTGTTTCCGCGCCATCTATCAAATGGAGCAAGCCTTTTTGTTCCAATTCATCAATAACATAAGGAGGAAGAGGGTAGATTCTTTTAACACCTTTCTTCCCACCTTGTGAAGGTGCTTCTTCATATTCCCAATGTTCTCTTTCTGCCCTGTATTGAATGGCGCGTGTTGTATTCGGCAGGCTTATCAGATTCAACTGGGTAATCAAATTCTGAATTTCAGAGATGCTGAATTTTGGCTCTTTCATTTCCATGCTCCAATTAAAAACATGGAAAAAATCTTAGAAATTATTTTCATATTTAAAACAATCACTTGTCAAAACAACATAGGAAAGCATGGAAATTTTAGTTGCGAAATAATTTCCAAGTTATATAATTTTAAAAACAGCGAAACGGCAACTTTAAAACAGTATAACCGATTTTGCAGTGTTCTTTAACAATTTGGAAATAGCCAAAAAAATGACGGGTATTCGGCCCGTCAGGAAGGAGACTGTTTAACAGGTCGTCTGAAACGGTTCGGACGACCGATTAAACGGTTTTGGTTGAATTTTGTGGGCAAAGCCCACGCTACACACTTTTATATAGAAAGGAAATGAAAGATGAAATACGAAAAACCAGGCATCACCCCTTTTGCGAATGACGGTTTAGGGCTGCCATTTCCGCACCCGCATCAAATGCGGTGGGCGGGAAGAGATTCAAACGGGCGGCTTCGTCCATCAGAAGCTCAAAGAAATCTGCTGAAGGCTCAAGCGCGCCTTTTTTCGAGCAGGCGTCTGCATAACCGTATCGCAACAGCAGGGTATGCAGCAGCAAACCGTCTTGCAGCCGCAGCCATTGGGCATAAACAAATAGCGGGTAGTGTTCGGGGTAGGCTGCTATGGTTTCTTGCCGTGATTTGCCGCCAGCCTTATAAGCTGCAAATGGCACGCTATGTTCGTCAAGCCATGATTGGTAAGTGTCCCAATCACTGATGAAACCACTGACGAAACGGTGCTGCTCGGGGTCGAGCCGCCACCAGTCGTCAGCCAGATCGTAGAGCTGGGCAATGCTTAAATACTTGGACGTTTTATATTCGGACATGACGTTATCCTCAATGTTAATGGGAACGTCATTTTTATATATAAGATGATGAAAGGCAATAAAAAGAGATGAACGGTATGCATCCTGAAATGATACGGGCGGAAATCAAAATGAAGGGACTGTCGCTTGCCGATGTGGCTGCGATGGCAGGTATAGGCGAAAGCACAGTGCGTCAGGCTTTGAGAAAGCCGTCGACTGCCGGCGAGATGGCGATTGCGAAAGTGTTGGGCAAGCCCTTGTATGAGCTGTGGCCTGAACGGTGGACGAAAGACGGGCGGCGCATCCGCCCCCGCTATGCTTATTTATATAAAGAGGCGGCAGCATGAAAACGCATTATTCGATTTCCGAGTTATTGGAAATGAACTTGGAAAAATTTCCTAAGACGAACAGAGCAATCTTATATAAGGTTGAACGAGAGAAGTGGTCTTTTATTGAAGCCTCTTGTCAGGGTGGGAAAAACGGCAAACGCCGCGAATATGCACCGCCCCCAGAGGTGTTGAAACTGATTCAGGCGAAGAAGCTGAACGAGGTTTTGGGCGGTTTGTCAGATTTGCCCGCCCCCCTGTCTTCTTATGAAGAAAAAGGCGGCGAGGAGGCGGGGCTGCCCTCTCCCGATGTGCGAGGGGGACAGCTTACCATCGGCGTTGCGGACGGCTCGACGGAGCAACAACGGCTGTGCGAATCGGCACGACGCGGGGTTTTGTCTGCGGTCGAGCTGGTAATGGCGGAATCGGGTGTGTCGAAGGAGGCGGCGATGACGACTGTTTTGACGCAGGCGAAGATGCCTGGCTTCGAGCATATTGCGAAGCTGTTTTCTTTGGCTGCCGACGGGCGCGGCGGCGGTGGGAAGCTGCCGAGCGTACGGACCATCAAGCGGTGGTTTGCGGCGCGGGAATCTAACAGCCTCGCGCCGAAATCTAGAACCGAGGATATGAACGTCCCGTCTTGGCTGCCTGTGTTTTTGGAATGCTACCGGCTGCCGATGAAGCCTTCTGTTTCTGAAGCTTACCGCTTGTTTGTGAACAGGCTGGAGGCTTTGCCCTCTCCCCAACCCTCTCCCACGGGGAGAGGGGGCGATGTGCCGAGTATCCATCAGGTGCGCCGGTGGTTGGGCAAGCTTGGCAATGTGGAGCGTGAACGCGGACGACGCGGCGCGCGGGATTTGAAAAATATCCTGCCGCACAAACGGCGCGATTTCCTGCACTTGAAACCTGCCGCCATCTACACCGCCGACGGTCATACGTTTGATGCGGAGGTGTTGAATCCGTTATCGGGGCTGCCGTTCAGACCTGAAATTACGACGGTTTTGGACGTTGGCACAAGACGGTGTATGGGCTGGAGCGTGGGGCTGGCGGAAAGCCGGTTTACCGTGCTTGAGGCTTTAAGCCACGCGAGCCGCGCGGCCATCGGTGCGCTTTGGTATGTGGACTGGGGTCGTGGCTTTGAAAACTTGATGATGACGGATGAGGCAACGGGTCTGATGGGCAGGCTGGGTATGACGATGACGCATTCGCGGGCTTATAACTCGCAAGCGAAGGGCGCGTCGGAACGCAGCCATAATATTTTCACACGGGCGGCGGCGAACCTGCCGTCTTTTGTGGGAAAAAATATGGACGACGAGGCGCGGCAGAAGCTGTTTAAGTTGTCGCGTAAGGAAGTCCGCCTGCACGGGAAGATTTTGAATTCGCCGATTCCTACTTGGGATGAGTTTAAGGGCTATATCGAACGGGTGGTGGACGAATATAACGACCGACCGCACCGTTCGCTGCCTAAGTTTACCGACCGCGATGGCAAACGCCGGCATATGTCGCCTAATGAGTTTTGGGCTTTGAAGGTAGCGGAGTTTGGCGAGCCGCCGAGGGTGTCGCCGGAGGAGGAAGGGTATTTGTTCCGACCGCAGGTAATGCGCACGGTACGGCGCGGGGAGGTATCGCTGTTCGGCAATACTTATTATTCCGCCGAATTGATGGAGTTCAACGGTGAAACGGTCAGGGTCGGCTACGACGTGCAGGACGCGCTTTGGGTTTGGATATACGACGATGTCGGACGCCTTATCTGCAAAGCGGAATGGCATGGCAACTCGACGGATTATATGCCTGTCAGCGTCTTGGAACGCGCGGAAGACAAACGCAACGACGAGCGTCTGAAACGCAACGAGCTGCAACAGCAAAACATCCTGAAAGAACGCCGCGTACCGACCATCGAACATCAGGACTCGGTCAATATCGGGGGAATGGTGTTGGGTATGGCGGAAGTCAAGAAGAAGGCTGCTTTACTTTCGCAACTCCGAAGCCGTGAGGATGATTTAACGGTCGAGGCTGTGGAAGTGAAGGCGGTTGCGATGCCGTCTGAACCGGAAACGGCTGCGGGCTGGTCGGTACCGTCCGAAGCATCGGAGCGGTTTGCGCTGTATCAGCGGATTTGCGGTCAGGCGGATTTGCCGCCGCAGGCGCAAAGATGGCTGGAGCGGTATCCGCAAAGCAATGAGTATAAGGCGTTGTCCAAACGGGCGATGCTGGCTTGATTTCAGACGACCTTTCGGGGTTTAAAACAAGGTTTATTCACTACTTTAAAAGGATTTTAAAAATGAAAATTGCAAATATCAACAATCTGTCTTTGGTCTCCGTTGCAATGGAGCGTTTGGTCAACCGTCAGGACGGTTTGCCGGGTTTGGGTGTGTTGTACGGCCCTTCGGGTTTCGGTAAGACGACGGCGACGGTGGCGGTGGCGAATGAGACACGCGCTTACTATGTCCAGCTGCGCAGCGCATGGAGCAAAAAGACGCTTTTGGAAAAAATCTGCTTCGAGATGGGCTTGCCGCCTGCACGGACGGCGGCGGGTTGTTTGGATGTGATCTGCGAACAGTTGGCCGCCAGTCAGCGTCCGTTGATTTTGGATGAGGCGGACTATTTGGTTACGCATAAGGGATTGGTCGAGCTGGTGCGCGACATCTACGAGGGCAGCCAAGCCCCGCTGATGTTGGTGGGCGAGGAGATGTTGCCGACCAAGCTGAAGAAATTCGAGCGTTTCCACGGTCGCGTGCTGGCTTGGGTACCTGCGCAGCCTGTCGATTTGGCAGACGCGGAAGAGTTGGCGAAGGTTTACGCGCCTGATTTGACGTTTGAAAAAGATGCGCTGTCTTATTTGGTGGATTTGGCGCACGGCTCGGTACGCCGCGTAACGGTCAATTTGGTCAATCTGTTGGAGCTTGCCAACCAGCAAGGCTTGGATACGGTAACGCGCGAGATTTGTGCGAAAGCCGACCTGTACAAGGGCGAAGCACCTAAACGCGGGGTCAAATTATGAGCATGACGACATTGACGAAGCCCCGCAACCGCCGACAAGAGATTTGGAACTGTCTGCGGGGCAATAAGGACAGGCTTCAGACGGTCTCTGAAATCGCCAAAGCCTGCCAACTGAGCGGGAATACGGTGTACGCGTATCTGAAAGCTCTTAATAAAGGCGGGTTTGTGTCGATACAGAAGGGTTCGGACTTTTGCAGACCGTACGGATACCGACTGGAGCGGGATGCGGGTGTTGATGCGCCCCGCTTGTCTGATGACGGTCAGCCGTTGAAATGTCCGGTAACGGAAGCCTTGTGGCGGACGATGCGGATTTTGAAAACCTTTGACTTGGACAGCCTGACGGCCCACGTCAATATGACACACCCTGTCAGCCGCAGTATGGCCAAGGTTTATGCTCAACACCTTGAAGCGGCGGGTTATCTGAAAAATACGGGCAACGCTCGGAAAAAATCGTTTGTCCTTTTGAAGAATACAGGGTCGAAAGCACCGCAGCTTCTGGCTGTCAGAGAGGTGTATGACCCAAATATAAACGAAATTGTATTAAGGGAGGTTCCTGATTATGAATGAAAAAGATTATATGAAAGAAGATTGGTACGCGGTTTTGAAGGAAGAGGTCGAGAAAGACGGACTGATGAAGACTGCGGCAAAACTCCGATACAGCGCGACAAGCATCAGTCTGATTTTGAACGGTAAATACAACGGCAAGCCAGACAAAGTTGCTGCGAAAGTGGCGGATGTATTTCGCAAGGTGATGTGTCCGTTTGAAGGTCGGCGGATGGAACGAGCCGAATGTATTGAAATCTCTCTCTCCCCCGCTCCGACGCATAACCCTATCAAAATGCAGCACTGGCGGGCATGTCAAAAGTGTGAAATTAAACCATGCGAAAAGCGTAAAAAGGTTGGCTGAAATGAGACACGAATATGCGGTACACGCCGGAGTCTATGAGGACACTTGGCACGATTATGAAACCCATAAACGGCGGAAGATTTGGCGGGCTGATGTACGCGGCAAGCGGAAAGAAGGCTTCGCATGGTTGCAAATTCGCCGACTGCGGAAACGCTTCGAGAGCAAAGAGGAAGCCAAGGAATGGGCGGCGCAGGTTAAGGCGGATTGGGTACGCAATAATTTTTTTGCCTTGAAAAAATATTAAGTAATTGATTTATAAGGAAATAGGAAAATGTCTAATTTGTTTTGCGAACGGAAAACCAAGTGGATCGGTTTGGCTTTTTGGTTGTTGTTTTGGGCGGTTTTGGTGGGAACGATGCTGCACAGCTGCTCTAAGCCGGTGGTGTCGGCGGCAAAGTTGGAAATGTCGCGCCGCGAGCGTCTGGCGGATTTGGAGGCAAAAGCCTTGGGCGAGCAATACGAGTCGATGAGTACGGAAGAAAAAATGAAAGGTATTGTTTATGAGCGATAAGCCATTGAGCCCTACGGCGAAACAAGAGGCTTTGGAACGTGCGCTTAAGGAAATCCGCGCGAAATATGGCGATAAGGCGATTGTGAAAGGATGTGTGAAATGAGTTTTGGACGACGTAATACGGATTGGCAGGCTTGGGGACAACACCGCAGGCGTGCGACGGCGCGAATGGCGCAAAAAAATAGAGAGCGTGAAATCGAGGAATATCAGGCGCGTTTTAAACGGCCTGCCGAGAAGAAGGAGGAGAAAAAATGATTTGGTTTGTTGTCGGATTGGCTGTGTTGGTGTTGCTGGGGATTTGGCTTGAAATGCTGGCCCGAATCGTTGTGTTGCACATGATAGGCAAATGCCATGACGGGTATGACGACAATTAAAACGGTAAGGCGTTGATGTTGCTCTATATTTTTTTGCCTTATTGAAAATGTAAGGTATTGATTTAAAAGGATTTAAGATGAATAAAGAGAAAGTCTTAGACAAAATCAAGAAATGCTTGGCTTTGAGTAAGTCGGCAAATGAACACGAGGCCGCACAGGCGTTAAAGCAAGCGCAGGCTTTAATGGAGAGGCATGAAGTCAATGCTGTGGATATTGCTTTATCTGAAGTCTCTGAACAAAGAGCTGATCGGAGAATGGCCTTTAAATTAGCAGATTGGCAATGGGGCGTTGCAAATATGATTGCCGATATATTTGGGTGCCAATCTTACCAACGTGGGAAGACGATGATGTTTTACGGCATTGGAAATAGAGCAGAAATCTCAGCCTATGCCTTTGATGTAGTTTATCGGCAGATTTCTGCCGAACGCCGCAAATTTTTAAAAAACTGCCGAGCAAGAAAGCAAGCACATAGAACTTATCTTGCCGACCAATTTTGCAATGGTTGGATTATGGGTGCTTGGAAGATAGTCAAAAAATTTGAGATGTCCGATGAAGAAAAAGCCGTTATGGACGGATACAAAAAAAAGAACTTCCGGACATGGTCGAAGCGAAAACAAGGGATGCGAAATCATCAATTCTCCAAGGGTCAAAGATGGAATATGGGGCATTAGCTCAAGGAATGGAATCGGGTAAACAAGTGCAGTTACATCATGCCATGAATGGTACAGACGGCGTGAAACAAATTGGAGAGCAAAAATGAATCAAAAAGAAATTGCAGAATGGGTCGAAGACCGTGGCGAGCTGATGATCATGAAGAAGGACGGTGAAGGCTTTGTAATCGTTGCGCGTGCGCCGGACGGGATGTGGAAAACGGCGGAGGCGGAAACTTTGGCTCAGGCGATAACTTTATGGGAGGAAGCGTGATGAAGGTATTAGACCCGTGTTGCGGCAGCCGGATGATGTGGTTCAATAAAAATAACCCTGAAGCTGTTTTCGGCGATAAACGCAAAGAAATCCATCTACTGAAAGACCGGAAATATCTGCGCAAACTGGAAATTAATCCCGATGTGGTTATGGATTTTACAAATATCCCTTTTCCTGACAACACGTTCGCAGTAGTGGTTTTCGATCCGCCTCATTTACAAAGAGCGGGAGAAAAATCTTGGCTTGCAAAAAAATACGGGGTGTTGGGCAATGAGTGGAGAGAAGATTTTCGTAAAGGGTTTGCTGAGTGTTTCCGGGTATTGCGTCCTGACGGCATATTGATTTTTAAGTGGAGTGAAAATCAAATCCCTGTGAAAGAGATTCTTGCTCTGACTAACGTAGAACCACTTATTGGGCACGTTAGCATGAAGCATAAGCAAAACCAAACACAGACACATTGGATAACGTTTTTGAAGGAAGAAGCGTCATGAGCATTGGAATGATGATTTATCTCTTGATCTGCGGGCTGATTGGTTTGGCACTGGTGGTTTTGGCACTGATGAGCCTGATTGAAAACTGGTTTAAGCAGCGGACTAAAGCTGTTGTTTTGGATGCCTGCGGTATGTTTTTTGGGTTGATTGTTGTCCTTGTGGCGTTTTTGGCGATTCTTGGGGTGGTTAAATGATTGAAATCAGAAGTAAAAACTTTATCGCGTACAACGCAAGTGAAAGTGTTTTGGAAAGCATCATCAAGGATGTTTTCACGGGGTTGATGTTGAGTTTTTGTGTGTATATCAGCCATTGGTCAGCCTCAGTGTTTTGGACATTTATCAGCGGTTTGATGTTTTTGTCTTATCTGGGCATTAAGTTGGGCAGGTTGATTCGTGACAAGCGAACTAAGTTTGAAACTTGGTCAGAGCTTAAAGCATGGATCGATAAACAAGCTGAACTTGAAAATCACTTGGCAGGTAATGTTCAGATTGTAAAAGGCAATGGAAATGTACAGGCTGGTGGTGATGTTTGGAAGGATAAACAATGAACATCAAAAAATTCAACCCGAAAAAAGACCCTAAATACATTGACTATATTTTTCGATTTTTGAAGAAAAAATCCAAACTGATTGAAACTTTAGGAGCTTATCCACGAATTGTTAAGTTTAAAGATGGATTTGACTGGTATATCGGCTGGTTTATTGATGACGGTCTTGAAGATTTTATTGGCAGCAGGATTTGTTACGGCTCCGAAAAAGTTGAGACTTTTTGTTTTGTTAGAACCACTGAAGCGGAGGTTGTCGCTGAAGTCAAATGGAATGAATACGAACGTGTCGGAGTGTGTGCATTAACTAAATGGCATCACAAATGGGTCTATGCCAATAAACAATCACGCAAATGCCGACACTGCGGAAGATGGGAACGGAAAGTCGTCAAGACCGTTAAGACGGTTGAACGTCGAACA
>NZ_KV810218.1:0-393 GCF_001812725.1 Neisseria sp. HMSC067G12
TCCGGTCGGGCTGATGGTTTTCGTTATAGTGATATGCGGTACTGCTGCCGTTCGGATCGGTTACCGACAGCAACAGACCGTTGCCGGCATATTCGAAACGGGTGATGTGTTTCAGCGGGTCGGTATGGGTCAGCAGGTTACCCGCTTCGTCATAGGTATAGCCGTGGTAACAGCTTTCGGCATCGCTTTTACGGATCAGACGGTAGTTGTCGTCATAGTCGAAATGCAGGATGACGCCGTCCGGACGGATAATGCTTTCTACCTGGCCTTCGTTGCTGTATTGATAACGGGTAACGCGTCCCATTGCATCGGTATGGCTGAGCAGACGGCCCAAGTCGTCGCGTTCCATCAGGTTGGTACTGCCGTCGGCAAACACCCGTTTGGTCAACTCAT
>NZ_KV810219.1:0-368 GCF_001812725.1 Neisseria sp. HMSC067G12
CCTTCCGTTCCACCCATCCCCTTCCCACTCTTTGCTGATCTCGGCGGTGCCAAAACCGTCGCCAAAGACGTACGCCTCAACCGCAAGCCTGCTTTTGTCTTTAATGCCAGTAAGACGCACAAAACTTATGGCGATGAAATCGCCCTTCCGGGCCGTAAAGGGGTAAAAAGCCGCACCGCCACCAAACCGGCCTGGCCGATGCGTCATTCTTCCTCGGTTAAAATCCGCAAACGCTATATCGTGCGTACCGGCGATATGTTCCATATGAACGGCAAGTTCAGCAAAAGACTCCCCCCTAAAACCTGTTTGTCCTGTAAGGGGGCGGTAGGTGCCGGCCGTCCGGTCAATCCGATACACGGTTTGAAGTT
>NZ_KV810220.1:0-1156 GCF_001812725.1 Neisseria sp. HMSC067G12
GGTCGGAGCCGTTGACCGCGCCCGGGTCGGTGTTGCTGTGGCCGGCGGTTAAAGTTACAGTTTTGCCCATAAACATCTCCGAAAATCAAATCACAATTTATTTTCAAAACCTTATTTAACCTTTTCAGACGGCATAAGACGGTCGGCACAAATGCACTTACTGTTCCGCAGACAAAAAAAAGCCCTGCAAAAAGCAGGGCAAAGGTCCACTCACAAGAAACACACAACACAATTACGCCGCAAATAAATCCGTCTGCGCTCTTGCCGCCGCCTCGCGGTCGGCCTCTTTCAAAATGTATCGGATATTGCGCGTAGACAGCCGATGAGCCAACACCAGCTCGCGCACAATAACCAAATCGCTCAAACCCTCCGCGCTCATCGCATCATACTGCCGGCGGATAAATCGATTGCGCAGCTCGCGCATCGCGTCCCAGCAGCGAGGAATGGCTAAGAAAGGCTGACCGGCATAGGCTCGCTCCAATCGTCCCGCAGCCTCCTCGCCGATGTCCTCGACCAGTTGAGCGTGTAAGATTCGGCTCTGGCGCGTATTGCGCCGGCGGTTGGAAATCGGGTAATTCGTCCCGCCCCAAACCTTGACCATGTGAAACGCCGCTTCCAGCCCGATGACCGTAATCATCGCCACCACGCTCTGCGGCAGAAGATGTTTCACATCCTCAAAATCCTGCTCTGTCATTTCCCAACTTACACTCATTCCTATTCCTCCTTCTTCTTTCGGTTCGCCGCAATCTGCAAAGCCGCCACCAGCTTGTGCATATTGCCGTCGGACAACCATTCCACGCGGTCAACTTTAAACATCTTTTTCGCCGTACCGTGCGCATAATTCCAAGTCCAGCCGTTATCCAGCAGCAGGGCTTCGATTTTCCGCATCATCGGATCGGCAGAGCTTCGGCGGTTCGGACGACGGCCTGCCGTTTTCTTCGGCGTAAACCCATGTTGGCGTAAATCCTCGACCACGCGTTCCAACTCAGGAATACTGCACTCCGTACACGACCGCTTGCCCGTCACACGCTCCAACACCGCGCGATAGGTACCGTCATCCAAGCCCAGCTCCTTTTGAGCGATTTTAATTTTAGCAATCAACGCACGGCGCATTATTCCTCCAATACAACATATAGTATAAATTAGCGCATATTAT